>NZ_DASSKM010000182.1:0-27239 GCF_035690525.1 Salinisphaera sp. | reverse complement strand
ATTCAACTGCGCCGGCATGGTGCCCGCCGGCAGCGTGCTCGATTGCGAACGCAGCCTCTGGCAGACGAGCTTCGATCTCAACGTCACCTCGATGTTCGACATGATCCGCGCCTTTCTGCCCGGCATGCGCGCGTCGGGCGGTAGCATCATCAACATGGCCTCGCTGGCCTCGAGCGTGAAGGGCGTGCCCAACCGCTGCGCCTATGGCGCGAGCAAGGCGGCGGTGATCGGCTTGACCAAGTCGATCGCGGCCGATTACATGAGCGACGCCATCCGTTGCAACGCGATCTGCCCCGGCACGGTCGATTCGCCTTCGCTGCGGCAGCGCATCGCGACCCAGGCCGCGGAACAGGGCCGGACCGAGGCCGAAGTGCTCGACGACTTTATCGCCCGCCAACCGATGGGCCGGCTGGGCGATGCCGACGAGATCGCCGCGTTGGCGGCCTTTCTCGCTTCCGATGAGTCCGCCTTCATCACCGGCACCGCGCAGCTCATCGACGGCGGCTGGGCGAATTAACTCATATTCCAGGAGCGCTTAATGAAACTGCTCAGATTCGGCCCGCCGGGCCAGGAAAAGCCGGGGCTGCTCGACGCCGACGGCGCGATCCGCGATATCTCCTCGTTGGTCGACGATATCGCCGGCCCCATGCTCGACCCCGATGCGCTCGACCGGCTGCGTCGCCACGATCTGTCGGACCTGCCCCGCGTGGCGCCGGAAACCCGGCTCGGGCCCTGCGTGGGCGACGTCGGCAAGTTCGTCTGCATCGGGCTGAATTACTCGGATCATGCCGCCGAGACCGGCGGCGAGGTGCCGCCCGAGCCGGTCGTGTTCAATAAGTGGACCAGCGCGATCTGCGGGCCGAACGACGATATCGAGATTCCGCGCGGCTCGAACAAGACCGATTGGGAAGTCGAGCTGGGGGTCGTGATCGGCCGCGGCGGGCGCTATATCGAGCCCGAACGCGCGATGGATCATGTCGCCGGCTATTGCGTCGTCAACGATGTGTCCGAACGCGAATTTCAGCTCGAGCGCCACGGAACCTGGGACAAGGGCAAGGGTTGCGACACCTTCGGCCCGATCGGCCCCTGGCTGGTTACCCGCGACGAGGTCGCCGACCCGCAGCAACTCGACATGTGGCTGTCCGTGGACGGCGAGATGCAGCAGAACGGCAGCACTTCGACCATGGTCTACGACGTGGCCTATCTGGTGTCGTATCTGTCCCGTTTCATGAGCCTGCAGCCGGGCGACATCATCTCGACCGGCACCCCGCCCGGGGTCGGCGCCGGCCGGTCTCCCCAGGTGTTCCTACGCGCCGGCCAGCATATCCGGCTCGGTATCGAGGGCCTGGGCGAACAATCCCAGCATACGGTGAACGCATGACGAAAATCGTTGACATGCGCGTCGTGGACGTGCGCTTTCCGACTTCCGAGGCCCTCGACGGTTCGGATGCGATGAACCCCGACCCGGATTATTCGGCCGCCTACTGCATTCTCGAAACCGATACGCCGGGTCTCGCCGGCCACGGTCTGACCTTCACCATCGGCCGCGGCAACGAACTGGCCTGTGCGGCGATCGAGTCGATGCGCCATCTGGTCGTGGGCCTCGATCTGGCCGATATCGCGGCCGATATGGGCGCGTTCTGGCGGCATGTGACCGGCGACAGTCAGTTGCGCTGGATCGGCCCGGAGAAAGGCGCGATTCATCTGGCGACCGCGGCCGTGGTCAACGCCGCCTGGGATCTTTGGGCCAAGTCCGAGGGCAAACCGGTCTGGCGGCTGGTCGCCGAGATGTCGGCCGAAGAAATCGTGCGCTGCATCGATTTCCGCTACCTCACCGACTGCATCACGCGTGACGAGGCCATCGCGCTGCTGCGCGAACGCGAAAACGGTAAGGCCGAGCGCATCGCCCGGCTCGAAGCGCGGGGCTATCCCTGCTATACGACATCGGCCGGCTGGCTCGGCTACAGCGACGACAAGCTGCGCCGACTATGTCAGGAAGCCGTCGACGAAGGCTACAACCACGTCAAGCTCAAGGTCGGCGGTAAGCTCGCCGACGACAAGCGGCGGCTCGCCATCGCCCGCGAGGTGATCGGCGAATCCCGCGCGCTGATGATCGACGCCAACCAGATGTGGGAAGTCGGCGAAGCGATCGATTGGGTCAACGAACTGGCCATCGCCCGCCCCTGGTTCATCGAAGAACCGACCAGCCCGGACGATATCGAAGCCCATCGCAAGATTCGCGAGGCCGTGGCGCCGGTCCAGGTCGCCACCGGCGAGATGTGCCAGAATCGGGTCATCTTCAAGCAGTTGATCATGCTAGGTGCGATCGACGTGGTGCAGCTCGACGCCTGCCGGCTCGGCGGCGTCAACGAGGTGCTCGCCGTGCTGCTGATGGCCGCCAAGTACGACCTGCCGGTCTGCCCGCACGCCGGCGGCGTCGGCCTGTGCGAATACGTCCAGCACCTGTCGATGATCGATTATCTGTGTTTTTCGGCCACCACCGAAGGCCGGGTGACCGAGTACGTCGATCATCTGCACGAGCATTTCGTCGACCCCTGCGTGGTGCGGGACGCGGCCTATCAGGTACCCACGGCCCCGGGCTATTCCGGCGAGATGAAGGCCGAATCGCTGGCACGCTACCGCTTCACCGCGAGCTGAGCCCGCACCGTGATCATCGACGCACACCAGCATTTCTGGCGCTACGACCCGGCCCGGCTCGACTGGATCGCGACCGGCATGGAAGAACTGATGCACGACTGGCTGCCGGTCGACTTCGCCGCCGCCCGGGCCGAAACCGGTATCGATCGTACGATCGCGGTACAGGCGACCGGGGATGAAGCCGAGACCGCCTTCCTGATGGAACAGGCAGCGGCCGAAGACTGGATCGCGGGCGTGGTCGGCTGGGTCGATCTCACCGCGCCCAACGTCGACGAGCGTATCGCCTGTTGGCAACAGACCGGCCCGCTGGTCGGCCTGCGGCATCAAATCGAAGGCGATCCGGCGCGCCTGAACGACCCGGCCTTCGATACCGGTGTGGCCGCCGTTCAGCGCCGCGGCCTAGTCTACGAAGTGCTGGTCAATCACCGCCAGCTCATCGACGCCGTCGCCTTCTGCGCCCGACACGATGCGCACGCGCTCGTGATCGACCACCTGGCCAAACCCGCCATCACCGGCGACGAGGCCGCTTTTTCGAGTTGGCGTGAATCCATGGCGGCGCTCGCGGCCATGCCGCATGTCGCGGTCAAGATCTCCGGACTAGCGACCGAGGCCCAGCCGGCCCCTGGCGACGCCCCCGATATCGACGGTATCCATCGCCATCTGGACGCCGCGCTGGAACTGTTCGGCGCCGACCGCCTGATCTTCGGCTCCGACTGGCCGGTATCCCGACTGGCGATCGACTACGGCGACTGGTTCGCGCTGATCGACGCCTGGGCCGGCGCCCAGGGCACGGACTGTCGCGCCAAACTATTCGGCGCCAACGCCGCGTCGATCTATTCGCTGGACTTATAGAAGGGCGCGCCGTGGATCTGGAACTCGCCGCCAAGATCGTGATCGTGACCGGCGGGCTGGCCGGCATCGGCGCCGCCATCAGCCAGCGACTGACCGCCGAAGGCGCGATCCCGGTGATCGTCGATCGCGGCTCCGACGCCGCATTTTTGGGCGATCTTCAGCGCATCCAACCCCGCGCCATGCATATCGCGGCCGATCTCACCGACGAAAACGCCTGCCGCGCGGCGGTCGCGACCGCCGCCGAAGCCGGGCCCATCCACGGCCTGGTCAATAACGCCGGGGCCAACGACGGCGTCGGCCTCGACGCCGGGGCGGCGGCCTTCAAGCAGTCGTTAGAGCGCAACCTGCTGCACTATTATCTGATGGCGCATCTCTGCGAGCCCCACCTCAAGGCCCATCGCGGCGCGATCGTGAACATCGCCTCGAAAACGGCGCTCACCGGCCAGGGCGGCACCAGCGGCTACTGCGCCGCCAAGGGCGCCCAATTGGCGTTGACGCGGGAATGGGCGCTATCGCTAAGCCGTCACGGCGTACGCGTGAACGCCGTGGTGCCCGCCGAGGTCGCCACCCCCATGTACGACCGTTGGCTGGAAACGTTCGACGACCCGGCCGCGGCACGCGAACGTATTACGTCGCGCATCCCGCTCGGACACCGGATGACGCGGCCCGCGGAGATCGCCGACAGCGCGGTCTTCCTGCTCTCGCCCCGCGCCGCGCACACCACGGGGCAATGGGTGGTTGTCGACGGCGGTTATACCCATCTCGATCGCGCGGCGACGTAGAATCCTAGACATTTAGCTCCAACGAACCGGCATTAGGGCCTAAATTGAAACCAGCACCCGTTTTTCCAGGCGCTGCTGGGCTTGGTCGACAACCACCGCAAAGATGATAACCATCCCCATAATGACCATCTGCCAGAAGTTGCTGATGCCGGACATGACCATGCCGTCGTTGAGAATGCTGATGACGCACGCCCCGATCACTGAGCCAATGATGGTTCCACGCCCACCGGCCAAGGCGGTGCCGCCCAGCACGACGGCGGCGATCGCTCTCAGTTCGTAAGTATCGCCGGTCATCGGATGCGCGGTGTGTAGCTGCGAGGTCACGATCAGGCCGACGATGGCGGCGCAAAAGCCGGAAAACGCATAGACGAAAAGTTTGACCCGCCGGACCGGCAGACCGGAGAACACGGCCGCCGACTCGTTACCCCCGATGGCGTAGATATAGCGCCCCAGCGGCGTCTTTTGGGCCAGGACAATCGCCAGACCGGTCAGCCCCGCCAGAATCCAGACCGGGGTGCCGATGCCGAGGACCGTGCCGGTGCCCAGGAAGAAAAAACCGGTGTTGGTCAGTTCCTCGTAACCCGCTAGCGAGGAAAAGGTGGAGCCGTCGTTCGACAGTAGCGCCGCCCCTCGGATGACATAGAGCATGCCGAGTGTGGCGATGAACGGCGCCACATTGAGATAGGTGATCAACAAACCGTTGACCAACCCAATGACGAGTCCGATGAGACATGTCACGACGATGACGGATGGAACGCTCAGGAACAGCACGTGATCGCCGATCGGAATGCCTTCCATGATCAGATAGCCCGCGGCCATTCCGGCAAAACCCACGATCGAGCCGACCGACAAGTCAATTCCGGCCATGAGTATGACCAGGGTCATGCCGATCGAGAGGATACCGAAAATAGTGATGTGCTGGGCCATGATCAGCAGATTGTTGATCGTAAGGAAGCGATCGGTGGTCACGGCGAAATAAACCAGCACGGCAAACAGCGCCAAGAAGATGCGCAGCCGGAGAATCAGCAGGAACACCCGCGAAGTCGTGGCGGCTCGCGAGTTCTGCGGCATGAGCTTGGTTGACAATGACATTCTTGACACGCCTTATGAAAAAATCAGGGCTTCGGCCGCGCCGGCCGTGGGCGCCGAACATTCGATGATCTGATCGCGGGTTGCTTGCGTACGTGGCAAGTCCGCCGTGATTCGTCCGGTCGACATCACGATGATGCGATCCGACACCGCCAGCACCTCATTGAGCTCCGACGTGGTATAGATCACCGTGACACCTTCTTCGGCGATCGCTTTCATCGCCTTGTAGATTTCGGTCTTGGCGCCGACATCGACACCCCGCGTCGGCTCGTCGAACAGCATGACCTTGGGCTTGGTCAGCAATGCCTTGGCGATCACAACCTTCTGCATGTTGCCGCCGGACAACGACGTCATCGGCACCGAGGCGCTCGCACATTTCACACGTAGCCACGAGATCATGCCTTCGGCGTCCCGTTGCTCGAGCGTGCGGCGTATCCACGGCATCAGGCGCGACCAGGCGTAGCTCGGCAGCGAAGAAAGCGACATGTTCTCGCGGACCGACATGCCCTGAATCATGCCCGAGGTCTGACGGTCCTCCGGCACCAACGAAATGCCCGCTTTCAGCCGTTTAATGGCGCTGGCGTTGCTGAGATCGGCGCCGTCGAGAACGATCTGCCCGCCGGCGTTACGCGACATACCGTAGATGGTTTCCACGAGTTCGGTCCGGCCGGCGCCCATCAGCCCGTAGATGCCGATGACTTCACCCCGCCCGGCGCGGAAACTCACGTGATCCAAAGCGTAGAGACCGTTGGTTCTCTTGAGCGTGAGATTTCGTACCTCGAAGTTGGGCGCGTGTCCCGAACTGGGCAGGTTTTCGAACTCGCCGGCCGAACCCCCGACCATCGCGGATACGATCCAGGGAATATCGACGTTCGCGATCAGATCCTCGGCGACCTTCTCGCCGTTACGCAGAACGGTGATGTGATCGCCGAGGTTCATCACCTCTTCCAGACGATGGCTGATATAGATGATGGCCAGTCCTTCGGCACGCAACGAGCGAACCACCTCGAACAGCACGTCGACCTCGGTCTGACTCAGCGCCGAGGTCGGCTCATCCATAATCAGCACATCGACTTTCTTGATCAGTGCCTTGGCGATCTCGACGAGTTGCTGCTGGCCAACGTACAGATCGCCGAGCCGCGTGTCGGGATCGATATCCAGCCCGAGGCGCTTGAGCTGCTCGCTGGCATGCTGTTTTTGCGCACTCGAACTGATCAAGCTAAGTCGCTTGAGCTCATGGCCGATGAAAATATTCTCGGCCACGGACAAATCGGGAAAAAGATTGAGCTCCTGAAAGACAATACCGATACCGGCGCGTTCGGCGGCCGCCACACTGTCGAGATGCACCGGCTCGCCGCGTACCGAGACATGGCCGTCCGATGGCGTATCGGCGCCGGCCAATATCTTCATGAGTGTCGACTTGCCGGCCCCGTTCTCGCCGATCAGGCAGTTTATCCGGCCGCTGTAGACGCGATAGTTCACATCGGCCAGAGCCGTGGTGCCGGGATATCGTTTGTAGAGGGCGTGGGTTTCGACCACGACCTCGGCGCCCTCTTCATGGGCCATCGCTTTCTCCACTGGCAGAACGAACTGGCTTTGATCAAGCACCGGGCTGCGGCGACTGGAGCGCCACCGGGGTGACCTCGGTCGGGCCGGCCGCCGGGCCGCCCCAGGTTCCATAGGCACCGATCACCTTGATCCGCTTGCCGGGCTGCAATGCGTCCGATGCCGCCTTGACGACCTTGACGGCCTCGTCGTTCAAAGCCTCGGCCAGATTGGCGAAGTCACCCTGATTGTTGAAATCGTTGTAGGAAATCTTCGGATAGCCGTTTCGTATGTCGGTCCCCGGAATGATCGGGCCGATCAACACCGTGACCTTTTCACCGTCGGCGGTCTGGATCACCATCTTTCCGGCTCGGGACTCGCGATCGACCTGCTTGATCGTACCGGTCAACGACACCCAGAAGGTGCAGGGAAAAGCCTGCGACTTCTGGATGCCGTATTTCTTGCAGACCTTGTCGAAGGCGCTGTCATCCGCCAGCGCCTTCTGCACCTTGGCCATGTCGTGTGCGTGCGATTTTGCATAAGGCACGATCTTGTCCGCGTACAGACTCGATACGTCACGCGTCGTTTTGGATTGCCCCGAACGGATCTTGGCGAGTTCCTGCTGGGT
This sequence comes from Salinisphaera sp., assembly GCF_035690525.1. GTDB lineage: Bacteria > Pseudomonadota > Gammaproteobacteria > Nevskiales > Salinisphaeraceae > Salinisphaera. The sequence continues at coordinate 19,685 of NZ_DASSKM010000182.1, read as the reverse complement.
CACCAGCGCGAAACCGCAGTTCAGGGCGATCACCAGACACAGCACGACAAGGCGGGCGGCTACGATCATGGTCGGAGTCTCCTCAGCTCGCGGTCGGGCGTGCGCTATTTCTTCCCATAGGAGAAATCGTGCACCTTGTCCGCGTTATCCTTCGTGATCAGAATCCCGCGAAAAAGCTGACGCTCCGGGCGGCCGGTGCTGCCGGTCCTGAGATACTTGTCGAGCTCGCTGACGCCAACACGGGCGATCTTCTGCGCCTGAAGCATGGCGGTCGCATAGAGCTTGCCGGACTTGATCGCCTCGATTTCTTCATTGCTGCCATCCATGCCGGCGACGATCACATCGTCCTTTCCGGCATTCTGCAGCGAAGCGATCGCACCCAGGGCGACCGGGCCGTTACCGCAGATCACGCCGTCGATGTCGGGGTGCTCCTGCAGAATGGAATCCATGATCTCTTTCGCATCCAACAAAGCGCCGTTGGCGTCCTGACGGGCGACCATTTTCAGATCGGGATACTGGTCGAGCACGCGGTGGAAGGCTTTCGAGCGGGCAACGCAGTTATTGTCCGCGAGATTACAAGTCAGTTCGACATACTTGCCTTTCTCGCCAAGCTTTTGCACAAACTTATGCGCAACCTGCGAAGCCGCCTGTACGTTGTTGTGCGACAGCTGGGCGATGGCAATCCCGTCCTCCGGAATCTCGCGATTGATCAGCACGACCGGCACCCCGTGCTGCTTGGCATAGCGGACGGCCGAGACGCTGGCCTGCGAGCCCGCGTTGTCGAGCACAATGCCCTCCACACCCTTGGCCACCACGGAAGTGATCAGCTGGTGCTGACGGTTCACATCCTCATTGTGTGACAGGACCAGGGTGCTGTATCCCAGCGACTGCGCCTTCCGCTTGGCCGCCTTGGCTTCCGCGGCGTAGTAGGGGTTGTCCAGCGAATTCACCAGAATCGCGATCTGGCCTTTCTGACCATCGTTGTTATCAGCGGCGCTGGCTGTGCTGGATACCACCAGCGCCAGAACCATCATCAGCATCGCGGCGCAATGCCAAATCATCGTGCGTTGTCGGGTGTGGTCGCGCGTCATCTCTATCTCCTCTTTTCCTTGGAAACGGTGTCCGGAACGCGAAGCGCCTTACACCGAGGCCAGCTATCGGCCATCTGACCGATGCGGTATGCACATTTGTACTTTCATAATCATTTATGTTCATTACAACTTTAGTCTATGAAATCCTTTGTGCAATGAAATAAAGAAGATAGGCCATCGTTTCAGCTATACAGGTCAACCATCTTAACAGTAGAGTTGCACATTAAGATTTTCGATGATTATATTGTTCGCACCGTGACATGCCAGTTCGGCCCGAGCCCGTCACCCCACCACGTCATGCGAGGACATCATGTCGCAGAATCTGAGCAGCGATCTCCGCGAGCGCGAAGCATCGAACAATCCGGTCAACGTCGGCCTCATCGGCACCGGCGAAATGGGCACCGATATCGTGATGCAGGTGGCGCAGATGCCCGGCATCCGGATCGCCGGCGTCGCCGAAATCCGCGCCGAAGCCGCACGCAAGGCGATCGAGATCGCCGGACACGATGCCGGCGACGCCGAAAAGGCGGACAGCGAGTCCGCCGTCGAGCGCTGCATCTCGAAACGGCGCATCGCGATCTGCGAGAACGCGGAACTGATCTGCCGCAGCGACAATATCGATGTCCTGATCGACGCCACCGGCAATCCCGGCGTGGGCGCCGAGTTGGCCATGCTGGGCATGGAGCACGGCAAACACATCGTGACCATGAACGTCGAAGCCGATGTGACCATCGGCCCGTTCCTCAAGCGCCAGGCCGAGCGTGCCGGCGTGGTCTATTCGCTGGGGGCGGGCGATGAGCCGAGCTCGACCATGGAGCTGATCAACTTCGTGCAGAGCCTAGGCTATCCGATCGTCTGCGCCGGCAAGGGCAAGAACAATCCGCTACGCATCGACGCGGTGCCGCACGAATATCAGGAGGAGGCCTCCCGGCGGAATATGAACCCACGCATGTTGGTCGAGTTCGTCGACGGCTCGAAAACCATGATCGAGATGGTCGCGATCGCCAATGCCACCGGCATGGCGCCGGACGTCGCCGGCATGCATGGCCCCGAGGCCGGCCTCGACGACCTGCAGGACGTTCTCTGCCCGCAAGAGGATGGCGGCGTGCTGCAACGGCGCGGCGTGGTCGATTACAGCGTCGGCAAGGGCGTGTCGCCGGGCGTGTTCTGTATCGCCGAAATGCGTCATCCACGGGTGCGCGAACGCATGTCCGACCTTAAACTCGGCCCAGGCCCCTACTACACATTCTATCGCCCTTATCACCTGACCAGTCTCGAGGTGCCGCTGAGCGCGGCACGAGCGGTGCTCTACGGCGCCGCCGACATGCAGCCGCTCGACCGGCCGACCGCCGAAGTCGCCGCTCTGGCCAAGAAGGCCCTCGCTCCTGGCGATACGCTCGACAAGATCGGAGAATACAGCTACCGCGGCTGGGCCGTGAGCACCGAGGCGGCGCGCCACAACAATGCGCTGCCGCTCGGGCTGGCGGAGAATGCCGTGGTTCGCAAGCCCATCGCGGCCGGGGAATACCTGACCTACGACAATTGCGAACCCGCGGCCGACGCCCGGATCGTCGAATTGCGCAAACGCCAGGACGCCGGAGAATAGCGACCGAATCATGAAACGCACGAGGCGAGGCAGCCGCTATCCGGCAAGCCCCGCCCGAACAGCAAGGGAGTTCCACGTGAGCGATCTAGGGCCTGTTACCGCTTCATACGGCCCCGCGTTGCAACCCCAAATCGTGTCAGCCCAGACGCAGGGCGCCGACCGCAGTCATTCTGCGGTCAAGCTCTGCAACGCCGGATGGCGCGATTTGGGGCCGCAACCCGAAGGGCCGGGGGCCATTTTGCCGCAATCCAGCGTTGCAGCGCGCTACGGTAGAATGACTACCGTACGCCCGCTGCGCCTTGTCTTGCACCAGCTCGAATATTGTTCGGGCGGCCGCCGGCGCGGCGTCGTATGAAGCGGCAACAGACCCTGGTCGTCGGCATCGATTGCAGCACCACGGCCACCAAGGCCACGGTCTGGGATCGTTCCGGCACGTTGCACGCCGAGTCGAGATCGCCGATCAAGCTGTATACGCCGGCGCCGTTCCAGTTCGAGCACGACGCGCGACAATGGTGGCAAAGCTGCCGCGAGGCCCTCGCCGAGATCGCCGCCGAGGTCGACACCGGGCGAATAGCCGGATTGTCGATCACGCACCAGCGCGAAAGCTTTGTAATGCTCGATGCCAACGACGAGCCGCTTCGGCCGGCGATTCTCTGGCTGGACGAGCGCGCCCGTAAAGACGTTGCCCTGTTGCGCGACGCGCTTGGCTCGGATGAGATTCGCCGAATTACCGGCAAGGATCCCGACCCTACTCCGGCCCTGTATGCCCTGCACTGGCTCCGGCGACACGAGCCCGGCATCTACGCGCGTGCCGCCCGCGTGGTCGACGTGCACGGTTATCTCAATCGTCGATTGACCGGGCGCCACGCCACCAGTTGGGCCAGCGCCGACCCGCTCGGGCTGCTCGACATGGCATCCCGCCAGTGGTCTCAACCGCTGCTCGACATATTGGACCTGTCGACGAATCAATTACCGGAACTGGTCGCGCCCGGCGCCCCGATCGGCGAACTGGGCCATGCCGCGGCAACGGCCACCGGACTGCCCGCCGGTCTGCCGGTCATCGCCGGCGGTGGCGACGGCCAATACGCCGGTCTCGGCGTGAATGTTCTTGATCGGCGACGCGCCTACCTATCGCTGGGCACCGGCGCGGTCTCGGGCATCATGGCCGACGACTACACGCCAAGCATGGCGTATCGCACCATGACCGCGCCCGTGCCGGACGGCTATATTCTGGAGACTTGCCTGCGCACCTGCGGCCATCTCGTGAACTGGCTGCGTGACACGATCGGCGTGGGCGATCCGGCCGGATGCACTGCCGAGGCGCTGGAAAAAGCCGCGGCCGACACCCCGATCGGGGCCGACGGCCTGCTGCTCCTGCCGTACTGGGGCGGCGTGATGTCGCCCTACTGGGACGAATCGGCCCGCGGCGCACTGGTGGGGCTGTCCGGCGATCACGGCCACGGTCAAATGTATCGCGCCCTACTGGAAGGTCTGGCGATGGAACAGTGGGTGGCGACCGGCGCGACGCTGCGCGCCAGCGGCCGGGATATCGACGAAATCGCGGTGCTCGGCGGCGTGGCTTCCAGCGATCTGCTGTGCCGGATCCTCGCCGACGTGATGAATAAACCGGTGGTGCGCGCCGCCACGGCGGAACCCCCTTGCCTGGGCGCGGCCATCGCCGCCGCCGTCGGCTGCGGCTGGTTCGACGATTTCGAGACGGCGGCGAACACGATGACTCGGGACGACGAGCGGATCGAGCCAAATCCCGGCCATGCCGCGCGCTACGATGAGCTCAAGCCGATCTACGCCGACCTGTACCCCGCGCTGTCCGGCATCACGCGCCGGCTAGCCGCGTTCCGGCGCGCCAGCCGCGACGCCGACTAAGGTTTACTCGGCGGACGGCCCCGCCGAACACTCCGCGATCAATGAAGCAATGGAGCTCGTTATGGATATGTTTCGGCTGGACGGACAGAACGCGCTGGTCACCGGCGCGGGCAGCGGCATCGGCCAGGCGATCGCCGTCGGTCTGGCCGAGGCCGGCGCCGACATCGGCTGCTTCAGCCGCAAGACCAGCCAGGGCCTGGACGAGACGATCGAACGCATCGAACGGCTCGGGCGGCGCGCGATCCGGCTGACCGGCTCGGTCACCGAAGAGCAAGATCTGACCGACGCCGTGGCGGCCATCGAGAAAGGATCCGGGCCATTGACGATCGCGGTCAATTCGGCGGGCATCGCCAACGCCTTTCCGGCCGAGGACATGCCGATCGAGGAATGGCAGCGGGTGATCGACACCAACTACACCGGGCTGTTCAAATCGTGCCGGGCCGCCGCCCGCGCCATGTTCGACCACGGCGGCGGCTCGATTATCAACATCTCGTCGATGTCGGGATGGATCGCCAATCGGGGGCTGAGCCAAGCGCATTACAATTCATCCAAGGCCGCGGTGAGCCACTTGACGCGCAGTCTGGCGACCGAATGGTGCGACCGCGGCGTACGTGTAAACGCTATCAGTCCAGGCTATACACTAAGCCCGATGAACAAGCGTCCGGAGGTGGCCGCTCAACGCCAGCAATTCGCTGACGAAACGCCGATGCAGCGGCTGGCCGAAGTCGGCGAAATGGTGGGCCCGGCCGTGTTCTTCGCCAGCCGCGCCTCGTCCTTCTGCACCGGCGCCGACCTCGTGGTCGACGGCGGCTTCGTTTGCTGGTGATTGGATACGCGTCGGACGCGAGCTATGACATGATCAGGCCGCCGTCGACGTTGATCGCCTGGCCGGTGATATAGGCGGCATCGTCGGAGGCGAGAAAGGCCACCAACCCGGCGACATCGCTGGCCTGACCGGCACGCTCCATGGGCACGCCCCGCACCCACTCGGCCATCAGCTCGCCCGGCCCGTAGTCGCCCAGCAGGCGGCCCCAGACTTGGTCGTTGTACGCCCACATATCGGTTTCGATGATCCCCGGGCAGAAGGAGTTGACCGTAATGCCCTCCCGTGCGAGTTCACGCGCCAGACTCTGGGTCAGGCCGACCACCCCGAACTTGCTGGCTGCGTAGTGGGGCGTGTACTTGAAGCCCTGCCGCGCCTGTCCCGAAGCCGCATTAATCAGACGGCCGCCGCGCCCGGCTCGACGCATACGGGCCGCGGCCTCCTGACAGCATAGAAATACGCCCTTCGTATTGACTTCCAGCGTGCGGTCCCATTCATCCTCGGTCATGTCTTCAAGACGGGCGATCGTGATGATCCCCGCGTTGAACACCCCGATATCGACGGACCCAAATGATCGCTCTGCGACATCGAGCATTTCGACCACCTGGCGCCGATCCGTGACATCGGTCACGTGCCCGACGACCTCGGCCGAATATTTATCGCGCAGCCGATCCGCCGCTTCATTGACCAACTCTTCATTCGAGCTCAGTACAATATTCGCCCCCTCCGAGGCGAATCGCTCGGCGATGCCGAGCCCGATGCCACGGCTTCCACCCGTAATCACGACCGTCTTGTTATCGAATCGTCGCATCACTTTCCTCCATATTTGCATGAACATATTAAACTAATATATTTTAAATGTTCATGCCATAGCAGGCTTGGCTTGCGTAACGAATGCATGCGAGATCGGTGCCACCCGCTTGCGTCCACCTGATTTCAACGGCTCTCGGCTTGCTACGATGGCGTGTTCGAACACGCTGGCACTGCAGCCTCAAACGGCCATATTGATGAGCGAAATAGACGGACGTGACCTGAAACTTGCAGTACGCGCTGCCTGGTTCTATTACGTCGAAGGTCAGACCCAGGAACGCATCGCCCAGAATCTGGGTATCAGCCGGGTGAAAACGACACGGCTGCTGGCTAGCGCGCGCGAGACCGGCATCGTACAGTTTCGCATTCAGTCCGAGGACGCGCCCTGCCTGGAACTCGAACAGCGGCTGAAACAGAGCTTTGATCTGATGGATGCGGTGGTCGTGCCCACCCCCATCGAGTCCGACAACGTGAACCGCATGATCGGCCAGGCCACCGGCGACTATCTGTCCGAGTTCTTCGCCGACGACATGAGCATCGGTATCGGTTGGGGACGCACGCTGACCTACGCAACCCGGGCCATGGCCGCGCGTCCGTTGAAGCAGGCCAGTGTCGTCTCCCTGCTCGGCGCGCTCACACACCCGCGCGGACTCAACCCCATGGAATGCGCGTGGCAGTTTGCCAACAAACTCGGAGCGGATTGCTACGTGCTTGCGGCTCCGGCGTTCGTGGCCAGCGCCGAATTGCGAACCGCCCTGCTGGCTCAGCGTGAATTATCCGATGTCATGGCGCGGGCCAACCGGGTCGACGCAGCCGTGGTCAGCGTCGGCGAATTGTCCCCCACTGCGCCGGTCGGCCGTTACGGCTTCCTCGAACGCGACCAAGTACGGGAGTTGATCGATCAGGGCGCCGTCGGCGATATCCTTTGCCATTTCATCAACGCCCAGGGTGAAGTGGTTGATCATCCCATCAACCGGCGGGTCGCGGCGTTCGACCCGACCCGGCTAGAGCATATCCCGAACGTGATCGTGGCCAGCGGCGGCCCCCAAAAAGCGATACCGTTGTATGCCTCGCTCAGGCTCGCCAAACCCAATATCGTCATTACCGATCACGACACCGCCGCACAAGTCTTGCAATATGCGGAAGAGGCCTAGCTATCATCTGGCCGGGCACGGTAAAAACACTGCCACGTCGCTCTTGTAAACACCCTGGAAAGGGGGATGCATGGAAACCAAGCCGCCCGTTCCGCCCTTCACGGCCACGACCGCCGCGCAGAAAGTGCGCGCGGCCGAGGATGCCTGGAACAGCCGCGATCCGGACAAGGTCGTGCTGGCTTATACGCCGGACAGCCGCTGGCGTAATCGCGCGGAGTTTCTCCACGGCCACGACGAAATCCGTGCTTTTCTCACCCGTAAGTGGAAACACGAACTGGCGTATCGGCTGATCAAGGAGCCCTGGGCGTTCGCCGATGATCGTATCGCGGTGCGCTTCGCCTATGAATGGCACGATGACGCCGGCCAATGGTACCGATCCTACGGCAACGAGAACTGGCAGTTCGACGACGACGGCCTGATGGCGATTCGTCTGGCCAGCATCAACGATCTGCCGATCCGCGCGGCCGATCGTCTGTTTTTCTGGCCCGCGGGGCCCCGGCCGGACGATCATCCCGGCTTGAGCGATCTCGGCTTGTAGATCGCTCCGCCGAGCGCGCGGCCAACGGGCGCGATGCGTCCGATCAGCGCAGTAGCTGGTCCAGTTCGCTCGGCAAATCCAGCGCCACGGCTTCGGCTTCACCGTCGCTGAGCGCTTTTTCCAACGTTCGGATCACGCCGGCCACGAGCTGACGCGTATCCTCGTCGGACAGTTCGGTGCGAAACGCGACCTTGCCGTAAAACTCGTCCAGCGAGATCGGCACGTAGGATGTGTCGGCCCGATCGCCGCCGGCACGGATCGCGTCGGCGATCTCGCTCGGGAGTTGTTCGGCCATGCGCGCGGTCTGGTCCTTGGGCAGCTGCTCGCACAACGAATCCAGCGTGATCAGCGTGCACTGATGCACCACATCCGGCGCGAGTTGCGGACAGGCTTCGTAGACGTGAGCGATAAATCGATCGGTTTGCATGATGCTCCTTGCATACCCCGTGTTGCGAACGGCCTCAGCATGCGGGCCATGAAACAAAACCACCATCGCGGCAAACCCTGAGCCGGCGGCGATACGGCGGTAGAATAGGGGATGAGTTCGGAACGCGACGACGCCCGGGCCGGGCGCTGGCCGGTGGCGCTGACGGTGCTGATGGGCACTATAGCTGTCGTCCTCAACGCCACCGTCATCAACGTCGCGATCCCGCCGATCATGGCGGACTTCGGCTTGAGTCAGGCCGGCGCGCAGTGGATCTCGACCGGTTTTCTCGCCGCCATGACCGCGGCCATGCTCGCCAGCGCCCGGGTGATCGAACGGCTCGGCCAGCGCCGTACCTTCGAGGCCGCGCTCTGCGTGTTTCTTCTGGCCTGCGTGCTTGCGGCCGCCAGCCCCGATGCCTGGGTGCTGATCGCCGCCCGTGTCATTCAGGGGGCCACCGCCGGCATCATCCAGCCGCTGGCGCTGGTGATGATCTTCCAGAGTTTCGACGACGCCGAGCGCGGGCGGGCGCTGGGGCTGTACGGCATGGGCGTGGTGCTCGCGCCGGCGCTCGGCCCGACCGTGGGCGGCTTTCTGATCGACTGGCTGTCGTGGCGGGCGGTTTTTCTGCCGTCGATTCCATTCTGCCTGCTCGGCCTGGCCGGCGGCTGGCGGGTGCTGACGCGCCGGGCCAGTACCGAGCGCGTACCCTTCGACTGGCTCGGCTTCGGTCTGCTGGGGGCTGCGCTCGTGCTAGTGCTGGTCGGGCTCACCGCGCTGTCCGAATACGCCCGGCTGCGCGGCGGTCTGCTCACCGCGGCCGGGCTCGCGTTCGCGGCCGGCTTCGTGATCCGGCTGCTCAGGTCGCCCCACCCGCTGATCCGCCTCGCGGTATTTGCCTATCCGCGCTTCGTGCTGACCGTCGGCATCGCCGCGCTCTACGGGGCGGGCCTGTATGCCTCGACCTACCTCGTGCCACTGCTTGCCCAGAGCGTACAACAGATGTCGCCGAGCGCCACCGGGCTCGTGATGATGCCCGCCGGCCTGACGCTGCTGGCCATCTTCCCGATCGGCGGACGCCTGGCCGATCGATTTCCCGCTCACCGGCTCAATATCATCGGCTGCGGCGGCTTCGCGCTCGGCACCGCCGGCCTCGCGCTGGCCGATCCGACCACCCCGTTCTGGCTACTTGCCGTGCTGGTCGCCGTCGGCCGCATGGCGCTCGGCGTCATGATGCCCGCATTGAACATCGGCGGCCTGCGCGGGCTGCCCAGCGAGCTTACCCATCAGGGCTCGAGCATGATCAGCTTCGCGCGCCAACTCGGCGGCACGCTCGGCGTGAACCTGTTCGCCCTACTGCTGGAAATCCGCGCCGCGCACTATCTCGGCGGCCAGGTCGATCTGCGCTCGCTCTACCAGGGTCAAGCGCCTTCGGCGCGCGCGCTGGCCGAGATCACGCGAGCCTTCCGCGATACCTTCGCCGTGTTCGGCGCGGTCTTTCTGGTCGGCGTGGGGCTGGCAATCGGCATGGCTGTCTTGCACCGGCGCGAAAACAGCGGTGCCACCGGCCGCGCTGAGCTAAAATAGACGGTTATTTATTTTCATGTCCGAACGACGCCGCTTCATGTCCAAGAACCGCCGCGTGACCATCGCCGACGTCGCCGCCCGCGTGGGCCTGACCAACATTACGGTCTCGCGCGCGCTCAACCGGCCGGAGATGGTCAAACCGGAAACGCGCTCGAGGATCGAGGCGGCGGCCAGCGAACTCGGCTACGTGCCCAACGCCTTCGCGCGCGGACTGAAGCACAGCAAGAGCCGGCTGATCGGCATCGTCACCGCCAGCGTGGACAACCCGTTCTACGCCGAGATGATCAAGGCGATCTCGCGCCACGCCAAGCAGCACAACTACGCCATTCTGCTGTTCGACACCGACGGCGAGGCGTGGCTGGAAGCCAACGCGATCGAGACGCTGCTGAGCTATCAGGCGGCCGGCATCATTCTTTCGCCGGTCTCGGACCAACCGGACTACGCCCCGGATTATATCGAACGGCTGCATAACAGCGACATGGCCGTGGTCCAGCTCGATCGTACGCTCTACAACGCGGGTTTCAGTTCGGTGGTGCTGGACAACGTCTGGGCCGGCCAGTGCGTGGCCACGCACCTGCTCAAGCGCGTGTTCACGGGGCAGGCCGCACCGCCGGGCGGGCCCTCGCGCTTGCTGGTGGCGGCCGGGCCGGAGCATTCGATCATCTCGCGCGCGCGACTGGCCGGTGTGCAGAGCACGCTCGCGGAAAGCGGGCACGGCATCGATACCGTTGTCCTGTGGGGCGACTATACGCTGGAATCGACCCGCGATCAGGTCGGCGCCTATATCGAGAACAACGGCATACCGCGCGCGATCTTCGGCATGAACCAGTTGATCACGCTGGGCGCACTGCAGGCGATGAAATCGCACGGCATCGCGCCGGATACGCCGAGCGTGATCAGTATCGACCGCCTACCCTATCTGGATATCTTCGATATCCGCGTACCCTGCGTGGTGCACGACGGCTTCCATGCGGGCAGGCAGGCGCTGGAGCTGCTGCTCGAACGTGTTACCGATCCGGAACTACCACGGCAGACGGTCACCGTACGCGGCACGTTGGTCGAATAGTCGCGGCCCGCGCGTCACATATCAAAATTGGTCGGCAGCACAACCACATCGCGAATCGTGACGTTGCGTGGCCGGGTCAACATGAACATGATCGCGTCGGCCACCTCCTTGGGCTCGATCAGGCTGCCGGACTCCTTGGCCTTGCGCAGATTCTCCTCGGGCCAGTCCTTGAGCAGCGCACTGCTGACCGGGCCGGGCGCGACTTCCCCGACCCGGATGCCGTGCTTGATCACCTGCCGCCGGATCGTCTGCACGAAGCAGTTGATGGCCCATTTGGAAGACGCATAAACCGGTTCCCACCACACCGGGTGATGCCCGGCCACGGAGCAGGTGACGACGATATCGCCCGTGCCGCGCTCGATCAGGTGCGGCAAGATGTTGCGTACATTCTTCATGACCACGTTGACGTTCAGATTCAGCATGCGATCGATCGTGGCTTCGTCGGTGTCCATGAAGTCGCCGCCGATATAGGTACCGGCATTGGCGTGAAAAATGTCGAGATGATCGACTTTTTCGAGAATACCCGTGAGCAGGGACGCGCACTGCGCCGCGTCCAGCAGGTCGATGACCAGTGGAATGGCGCGCTCGCCGTAGCCCTGTCGGACTTCGTTCAAGGCGGCCTCGTCGCGATCGACCAGAACCACCGTTGCGCCGGCATCGAGCATCGCCTGCGCGCTCGCCCAGCCGATACCGGAGGCCGCACCCGTCACCGCGGCGGTCTTGCCCTGCAGGTCGTTCGTCATATCTCGTTTCTCCAATTGGACTGAGTCATCGTTGAACATTGATAAGCATGGCCGCGCTGAATGATTGCATTCGACCTAGGCTTCGCGCCCGCGACCGATATAAACCGCGAGCAGGATGATGCCGCCCTTGATCACGTCCTGAAGATAGGACGACACGCCCATCAGATTCAGGCCGTTGTTGAGGATCGCCAGCAGCATGGCGCCGACCAACGTGCCGACGATCACACCGCGGCCGCCCGCGATGGAGGCGCCGCCAAGGACGACGGCGGCGATCGCGTCCAGTTCGAAACCGATGCCGATACTGGGTTGGCCGCTCATCAAACGCGACGTGATCACGAGCCCGGAAATCGCCGCGGTGAGCCCGCTGATCGCGTACACCAGCATCTTGGTGCGCGGCACGCGGATGCCGGTCAGACGGGTGGCTTCCTCGTTGCCGCCCACGGCATAGACGTAACGGCCAAAGGCGGTGTGGTGCAGCACGATATAGGCCACGGCGTAGACCAGAAGCATAATCAGGACCGGCGCATCCAGGCCCAATACGTTGCCGCGGCCGAACCATGAGAACCAGGAAGGCAGCCCCGAGATCGGATAACCGCCGGTATAAATCAGCGCCAGCCCGTGGGCGGCCCCCATCATCGCCAGCGTTACGATAATCGGCGGCATACGGCCGAAAGCCACGCAGAAGCCGTTGAACGCACCGAGCAGAGCACCGACGCAAATCCCGGCGGCAATGGCGATCGGGGCCGGCCAGCCGCCCACCATCAAACCGGCCATGATCGTGCCTGACAGCGCCATCACCGGGCCGACCGACAGGTCGATACCGCCCGTGAAGATGGCAAAGCTCATGCCCACGGCGATAATGCCGATCACCGTGCCCTGGCGGGCCACGTTTTCCAGATTATTGATGTCCAGAAAACGGTCGTTCAGCAGCGCCATGAGAATGAATACGGCGATGAACCCCAGCAGCGGGTAGAACATCGGCGAGTGCAGCGCGCGTTGCCAAGCGGGCGCGCGCTTACGGCGCGGGGCACTAATGGCGGCATCTCGGCTGGTGTCGGTCATCGGACTTCCTCGGCGGCGGGCTCACGGGCATCGGCGTCGTCATGACGCGGTTCGCTGACGGCGTGGCGCATAATGGTTTCGGAATCGATATCGTCGTCGGCGAGCTCGGCCACGATACGGCCGTGACTGAACACCAGCACCCGATCGCAGACGCCGGTGATCTCCGGCAGCTCCGAGGAAATCATGATGATGGCGATGCCTTGCGCCGCCAGACGTTTCATCAGCATATAAATCTCCGACTTGGCGCCGACATCGATACCGCGCGTCGGCTCGTCGAAAATCAGGATGCGACAACCACGCTCCAACCAGCGCGCGATCACCACTTTCTGTTGATTGCCGCCGGACAGCGACCGTACGGGAGTTGCGTTGCTCGGCGCCTTGACCCGCACCTGATCCATGACCGAATCGACCTGCCGGCTTTCCTTGTGGCGGCTGATGAACGGCGTGGAGCGATGATAAAACTGGGCCAGATGATTGAGCGTGATGTTGTCGCTGCATGAAAACGGCAGGATGAGGCCCTGACTCTTGCGGTCCTCCGGCAACAGCCCGATACCGGCGGCCAGCGCATCCGCGGGCGACGAGAACCGCATCTCGCGGCCATCGAGACGTATACGCGCGACGCGCGTCGGATAGGCGCCGATTAGCGCCATCCCCATTTCGCTGCGCCCGGAGCCGACGAGCCCCGCGAAACCCAGTATTTCGCCTTGGGCCAGCTTCAGCGAATCGGTATGCGCGGTTTTCTTCATGCCGATTTCCGCTTCGAGCAGGACCGGCGCGTTCTTGTCGCGCGGCCCGCGCGGCGGAAAGATGTTTTCGACGCGACGCCCGACCATCATCTCCACCAGCGCGTCGTGATCGGTTTCGCTGACCGCGCAGTTGGCGACAAAGCCGCCGTCGCGCAGCACCGTGATGCGATCGCAGATCTGGAAAATCTCCTCCAGATGATGCGAAATGAACACCATCGCCACGCCGTTTTCGCGCAAACGCCGCATGATGGCGAACAGCCGTTCGACCTCGGTGGGCGTAAGCGGCGCGGTCGGCTCGTCAAGCACCAGCACGCGCGCGTTCAGCGACAACGCCTTGGCGATCTCGACGAATTGCTGGTCGGCCACGCTCAGCCGATACACGGAGATTTCCGGGTCGATATCGATGCCGAGGCGTTCGAATAGCTCGGACGCTTCGGCCAGCATCCGCGAGCGTCGAATCAAACCGACCCGATTACGCGGCTCGCGGCCCAGAAAAATGTTGTCGACCACCGACAACCAGGGCACCAGACTGAATTCCTGGAACACGATGCCGATGCCGGCGGCGCAGGCGTCGCGGTAGCTAGAAAATGCCCGGGCTTCGCCGTCGAGCCGAATGGTGCCGGCGTCCGGCTGGTAGATACCGCAGAGAATCTTCATCAACGTCGACTTGCCGGCGCCGTTCTCGCCCAGCAACGCATGGATCTCGCCGGCCTCGACGCCCAAACTCACGTCGTCGAGCGCCTTGACGCCGGGAAATCCCTTGCTCACGTTTTCAAGCGATAATACCGCGGCCATCGGCAACCTCCTCCGCCAAACGAGGCGCGGCGGTAATCAACCGGCCGCGCCTCGTAACCTTCTTATCGTGACTTGACCCGTCGATCAATAACTCCAATGGAAATCGTCGGCGTTGTCCTGCGTTACCACGGTGACATCCACCGGAATCTTCTTCGGGCTGTCTTCGCCGCGATATTTCTTCACCGCCAAATGAAGCGCTTGTACGACCATCTTGCCCGGATGCTGGGCCACATCGACCACGAGCGCTGAATTCGGCTCCTGCATCTTTTTAATCGCCTCGGGAATACCGTCGATGCTGGCGACCTTGATATCCTTGCCGGACGAATTGACCGCCACCAACGCGCCGAGCGTGCCGCCGTCGTTGACGCTGAACAGCCCATCCAGATCCGGATGCGCCGTGATCATGTTCTGCGTCGCCTGCATGGCCGCATTGCGTTCTTGGTGGCCGTTTTGCTCAGCCACCAGTTGGATACCCTCGGCCTCGCCGAGGGCTTTCTTGCAGCCCTTGACGCGCTGCAGGATCGGCGTCACGGGAATACCGTTCAAAATCGCCACTTTGCCCTTGCCGTTCAGGCTCTTGGCCAAATACTGGCAGGACAGGTAGCCGGCCTTGAAGTTTTTCGAGCCGACGAAGCCGGATATCGGGCCTTCCGCCTGAGCATCGACCGCGACTACCGGAACACCCGCGTTCTTCGCCGATACCACTGCCGACTGAGCGCCCACGGTGTCGGTCGGGTTCAGCAGCAGAATATCGATGCCGCGCTGGATCATGTCCTCGACGTCGCTGACCTGCTTGGAGATATTATGATGAGCGTCGGTCACGATCAGTCGGGCGCCCATCTTGTCGATCGCGTCCTGCAGCGCCTTCTGCATGGTCACGAAGTACGGGTTGTTCAATTCCTGAAACGACATGCCGACGACGAGCTGGTCGTCCGGCTTGTTGTTGTCATCGGCGGCCGCGGCGGGCAGCGCGATCGCGGCCAAGGGCAATAGCGCGATGGCTAACGCCCGGCGTAGGGAACGGTGAGCTATGTCTGGCATGGTCATCTCCTCGGTTTAGGTGCTATCGGACAATATCTGTTTGCCATCTACATAAATCGACAACGCAATCATTAATGTTAACGTTGTCATTTAACGTTAGTCCTCTATTCTGAGCCGTACAATCGACCTTTTGGATTAAAGACTAAAGTCGAACGCGCAACACGAGCGCGGCCACCGCGAACACGGCAGAGTAGTTGCCCGATCGCCCTCCAAGGCGCTCGTCTTGTCATCCGCACCGCGAGGAGAACCCATATGAGCGCGCACTATCTCGGTATCGACGTCGGCTCGGCCAGCGTGCGAGCCGGTATTTTCGACGGCGCCGGCCGTTGTCTGGCCCAGGCCGCCCGGCCGATCGCTCAGTTCCGGCCGAAGCCGGATTTCGTCGAGCAGTCCAGCGACGACATCTGGAATGCCTGCGTGGCCGCGGTACGCGAATCGGTCGAGGCCGCCGGCATCGCGGCCGACAGCGTGCGGGCGATCGGATTCGACGCGACCTGCTCGCTGGTCGCGCTCGGCGCCGACGGAACACCGGTCTCGATTTCGCCGACCGAGGACGATGCGCAGAATATCGTGATGTGGATGGATCATCGCGCCAGCGCCGAGGCGCGGGAGATCGCGGCCACCGACCACGAGGCGCTGCGCTATATCGGCGGCCAGGTCAGCCCCGAACTGGAACTGCCCAAGCTGTCGTGGCTGGCGCGCAACCGGCCCGATCAGTACGAACGCGCCGCGATCTTCCTCGATTTGGCCGATTATATGGCGGCCCGCGCGACCGGCGGACTGGACGGCGAGCACGCGCCCGCGAAGAGCGTATGCACCCAGGTCTGCAAATGGCTGTATCTGGCCCACGAGGAGCGTTGGCCGACCGATCTGCTGGTCGAGATCGGCCTCGGATCCCTATTCGACAAGCCGCTGATGGCGGGGCCGATCCGCGAGCCGGGCGCGCCGGCCGGGCCGCTCGACCCGGGCGTGGCCGAGGCTTTCGGCCTGACCGGCGAGATCACGGTCGCCACCGGGCTGATCGACGCGCACGCCGGCGCGCTCGGCATGCTCGGCGACGATCCCGAGGGCAGTCTGGCGGTGATCGCCGGCACTTCGACCTGCCATATCGCCTTCTCGCGCGAGCCCTGCTTCGTGCCCGGCGTATGGGGACCGTACTGGGGCGCGGTGCTGCCCGACGGCTGGATCAACGAAGGCGGGCAAAGCGCGGTCGGCGCCCTGATCGACCACGTGATCCGCGACCATGCGGCCTGCGACGCGCTTATGGCCGAAGCGAAGGAACAGGGCACGAACCATTTCGACGTGCTCAACGCCCGCCTCGACGCCATGGAGGCCGAAGCCGGCGGCGCCGCGCTGACACGAAATATTCATGTGCTCGACTATCACCACGGCAACCGCTCGCCGCTGGCCGACGCCTCGCTGACCGGCATCGCGACCGGATTGACGCTGGCCGAGAGCATCGACGATCTCGCGCTGCGCTATCTGGCCACCTTGCAAGCCGTGTCCTACGGCACGCGCCATATCGTGGAAGCGCTCAACGAGAACGGACATCAAGTGACGCGGCTGCGGCTGTGCGGCGGCATCCTCAAGAACGAGCGCTGGCTGGCCGAGACCGCCGACGCGATCGACCTGCCGATCGAACTGCCGGCCGAAACCGAGACCGTGCTGCTGGGCAGCGCCATGCTGGCGGTCGCCGCCTGTGGCGATCAGCCCGACCTACGCGCCGCCGCCGTCGCGATGAGCGCGACCGATCGCGTGATCGAACCGCGTGCCGAGCGCCGTGCTTTTCACGACGCCAAATACCGCGTCTATCGGGCCCTGCACGCCGACCAGCTGGCCTACCGGGCAATCATGGCCAAAACCGACTGAAAGAGCGCGCCGGACACGGGCGAGCGCCCGTATCGCCCCGGCTGTGGTCCGGGTCTTAGCGGTCTGCGCGACGCAACGGCGCAAGCAATCCGCGCAGATCGTTGTGGTCGATCTGGTACATCAGCGCCAGCAGCCGGCCGAGTTCGCCGGCGGGAAAGCCTTGCCGCGCGAACCAAGTCAGATAGCCGCCGGGCAAGTCGGCGATCAGCCGCCCTTCGTATTTGCCGAACGGCATGGTGCGCGTGACCAGTTTTTCCAGATCCTGTGGATTCACCGCGGCCTCGACACGAAACGCCCGCCCTGATCAAAAATTGCTCATAAACGAAACCCGCGCTCAGCCGCCCTTGCGCTCGGCCAGCGCGCGGTCGGAAGCGGCGATCGCGCGCTTCTCCGCGGCCGTATCGATGCCCGACGCCAGGCACCAGTATAAACCGCCCGCGACGACAAGCCCGACGAGAAACGAGATGTCGGCCCCGCCCAGCCACCGGGTGACCGTACCGGTGTAAAAGGAAATATCGAAGAATGGGATCATCGCCAGAAAGCCGGCGCCGTAGGCCAGCATACCCCGCCACGACCACTGGCCGTAGATACCGGCCGGGTTGAAGATTTCGGTGATGGCGTAGCGGCCGTGGCGCACGATATAGAAATCGATCAGATTCACGGCCGTCCAAGGCACCAGGAAATACAGCATCAGAATCACAAAGTTGTTGAAACTGCCCAGATAGCTGTCGGGAATGACGAGCGCCACCGCGGTCGCGACCGCGCCGAATAGCACGATACCGATCACGCGTATCGTGATCGTCGGCCGCACCGGACGATAGGCGTCGATAGTGCTGATGCCGGTGAGCATCGCGCCGTACATGTTCACCGCCATCACGCTGATCAACGCCGGTGCCGAAGCCCGGCAGCAACTCGTTGCCGACCATCCGCA
Source organism: Salinisphaera sp. (assembly GCF_035690525.1). Lineage (GTDB taxonomy): Bacteria > Pseudomonadota > Gammaproteobacteria > Nevskiales > Salinisphaeraceae > Salinisphaera. The sequence continues at coordinate 1,515 of NZ_DASSKM010000182.1, read as the reverse complement.
AGCTGCCGATGGCTTCCGGATGCGGCAGCGCCGCGGCCAGAAACGCGCCCAGCGACATGAGCCAGATCGCGGAGCCACCCGCGCCCAAATAGGTCCAGGAAATCACGCCCCGCGACGAGACGTTGCGCGGTAGATAACGCGAATAATCCGAAACATACACGGCATAACTGATCTGGTAACCGGCCGCGGCCGAAAACTGCACGAGAAACACGGCCCAGCCGGCGCCCGGATCGTGCGTAGCCGCGACCCCGTGCATCATCAATGCGCCGATGGTCAGCACCGCGAACACGACGATCAGGATCGGCGTCAGCCAGCGCTGTACGAAATGCAGCAGATCGTGGCCGACGACCGCGATGCCGATCGCCAGCAGCACCAAAAACGGATACCAGAACAGCGGCCCGCCGGGCAGCACGATTTGCAATGCTTCGGTGGCCAGAATGACGTTGAATACGTTGAAGCCGCAGTAGACGAACACGGTCGCGGCGAACGGCAGGATCGCCCCGCGCGAGCCGAACTGGGCCCGCGACTGAATCATCTGCGGCAGGCCCAGCCGCGGCCCCTGGTTGGCATGAAACGCCATGAAGAAGGTGCCGAAAGCGGCGCCCAGCACGACCGCGAGCACGCTCCAGCCGACGCCAAGACCCATCGACGGCCCGACAAAACCGGTCACCATTGTCGTGAGCACAAAATTGCCGGTGAACCAGAACGGGCCCTGGTGCCAAACCTTGCCGTGGCGCTCGGCCTTCGGCACATAATCGATCGAGCGTACCTCGACCACCCGGCCGCGGCCCGTCGCCGGCGCGCTGTCGTTTTTTAGCGAATCCATCTTCTCCCCTTATCTTGTATGTGTCGTGTCCCGCGCGCACCGGCCGCCCGGCTCATTCGCGATACGCCACGTCCGGCAGTACGCAAAGCATTTCGTAGAGAAGGTTGGCGCCCAGCACGGCGGTGTTGCCGCTCGGATCGTAGGGCGGCGCGACCTCGACCAGATCGCCGCCGACGAGATCCAGGCCGCGACAACCGCGCACGATCTCGAGTGCCTGCGGCGGCGTGAGCCCGGCGATCTCGGCCGTGCCGGTGCCGGGGGCGAAACCGGGGTCGAGGCTGTCGATGTCGAAGGTGATATAGACCGGCCCGCCGGCGACCTGCGCGCGCACTTCGGCCATCAACGGCGCAAGGCTCCGGTGCCAGCATTGCTCGGCGGGCACCACGCGCACGCCCTGCCGGCGGGCCCAATCGAAATCGTCGGCGGCATAGCCGGTGCCGCGCAGCCCGATCTGGACCATGCGCGAGGTATCGACGAGACCTTCCTCGATAGCCCGCCTGAACGGCGTGCCATGGGCGATGGCTTCGCCGAACATCCGCTCGTTGGTGTCGGCGTGCGCATCGACGTGAATCAGCCCGACCGGCCCGTGGTGGGCGGCCGCGGCGCGCAGAATCGGCAGCGTGAGCGTGTGGTCGCCGCCGAGCGTCAGCGGCCGGCAGCCGGTGGCGATCACGTCGGCATGAAAGGCC
>NZ_DASSKM010000181.1:0-9090 GCF_035690525.1 Salinisphaera sp. | reverse complement strand
CGATTTGGGGTCGCAACGCGGGGCCGTATGAAGCGGCAACAGGCCCTTGTGATAATCCACGATCTCGACCTCTTCGGCGCCCGCTTGACTCCAACAAAAGCACACCCGCCATTGGTCGTTGATGCGAATGCTGTGCTGGCCGGCGCGGCCGCCTTGAGCGCTTCCAGACGGTTGTCGGGTGGCGCGCTCAGATCCTCCAGCCGACCGGCGATTTCAAGTTGCCTGAGCTTGCGCCGCGCCACCTTGGCAATATTGGCGAATCGCTGGACGCGGATGCCTCGCGCAAGCGCCTTGGTGTCGGGCACCGGAATGATGCGATCATTGGGTATAGTAACGGCGCGTGTATAACGCCGAGCATGATGTACGCAGTTATCGTCCAGCTTGGCGCGTCTTGCATGGCCGGCCGCCACTGATCGAAAAAAAGTAAACGTGCTGGGCGCGGCGTGCCTTGCTTGTTTGCGAGAGGCTTTGAATCACGCGGGGGTTATGTCAGACAATGAATCACGGCCTGATGTCCGGGTGCGTTGGCCAGCCGCGCATCGCTGGTGAGCAACGGCGCGTCCAGCGCTTCGGCTAACGCCACATAGGCCGCATCGTAGGCGCTGATATTAGCGCGCAGTTGCCAGACCCGGCGCAGCAGCGGGGCGTGCGGATAGTGCTTGATGCCGAATGCGGCCAAGTCGTCCAGCGCTTGGGCGCCGCGCCGGGCGCCCAGTTCGCCGCGCAGATGATAGCGGCGTAGGGCCTGGGCGATTTCGATATCGATCAAATCCGGGGCATGCAGCGTCTGGCGCTCGTCCAGCCATTGCTGCGCCGCGTCCGCCCTGGCAGTGCATAGCAGCGCCTCCAGTATCGCGGACGCATCGACTACCACCACCGGATTCAACGCGCGTCGCGTTCGGCGCGTATCGCTTCGGCGGGTGTCTCGCTGACGGCTACAGGCCGTCGTTTGGCCAATCGCGCGCGCAACTCCTCGGGCGTAGGCCGCTCGGCGATTTTGCTCAACTCAAAGATCAGATAGTCGGACAGCGACCGACCCGACAGCGCCGCCCGGCTTTTCAATTGCTGGTGCAGCGGCGTGGGTACGTTGCGTAATTGGATCATGGTGCTCATGTGCTAAACATGGGGCCATGCAGCACGCATGTCAATAAATGCTAGGCCAGCATGTCCGCGATGGATGCGCTGAACAGGTACAGGAACACGAAAGCGGCGGCGGTTGCGCCCCAGACTTCGACCGCCGAGCGCCTTGCGCTGACCCGGCGGCGCGCCCCGAATCCTTAGGTAAGGTAAGGCGCGAGCACAAGAGTCGTGACCTATATCAGACTGATCGCTGTCTTTCTTGTTTCTGCTTGCATTACCGTACCCCCTCATGAGCGCGGGCGGACCGGGCCGCGCTGACTCCCTATCTCATCTACCAAACATTGCCGCCGTCCGGTATTATCCGATCGCTCAAAAGGCCAAAAACGGCTCTTGCGATTTCATCGTGGCGCCGTCGCGCCAGGCATGCGGCTTGCCGGCATCGGGACCCGGGAATAGCACAAAATCAGCACGTCGGCTTTCAAGATATTGTTTTTGTTGTGTATTATTCGCCATTTCGCGGCAACAGGAGTTCGAATCCTCTAGGAAACGCCACTTTATGGAAAAGCCGCAAGCCGTCGGGTTTGCGGCTTTTTTTCTGGGCGTTCATTGCTTATTCGGGCGGTTGTCGATAAAAACGCGTACTGACGCATCGGCGTTTCGATTTCGGTATCTCAAGCAACAAGGGTAGTCATGCGCATCACGATTTTCGGTACGGGTTACGTGGGTCTGGTAACCGGTGCATGCCTGGCGCACAGCGGCAACCACGTGGTGTGCGTGGACATCGACGACGACAAGATCGCGCGTCTCAACCGCGGCGATATCCCGATCTACGAGCCGGGCCTGGATACCCTGGTGCACGATAACGTCGAGGCCGGGCGTCTGCGCTTCACCACCGATGCGGCCGCGGCGATCGAGCATGGCATGCTGCAGTTCATCGCGGTTGGCACGCCGCCGGACGAGGACGGCAGTGCCGATCTCAAATATGTGCTCAAGGTGGCCGAAACGATCGGCGGGCATATGAACGAGTATCGGCTGGTGATCACCAAGTCCACCGTGCCGGTCGGCACCTCGGACAAGGTGCGCGAGCAGTTGGCTCGGGCTATTTCGGCGCGCGGCGCGACGGTCGAATTCGATGTCGCCTCCAATCCGGAATTTCTAAAAGAAGGGGCGGCGATCGACGATTTCATGAAGCCCGATCGCGTGGTCGTCGGCGTGGACAACGAGCGCGCCGCCGATCATCTGCGCGCGCTGTACGCGCCGTTCAACCGCCAGCACGACCGCACGATGGTCATGGATATCCGTTCCGCGGAGCTGACCAAGTACGCGGCCAATATCATGCTGGCGACCAAGATCAGCCTGATGAACGAGCTGTCTCAGGTCGCCGACCGGCTGGACGCCGATATCGAGCAGGTGCGTAAGGCGATCGGTGCCGACCATCGCATCGGCTATCACTTCATCTATCCGGGCTGCGGCTTCGGCGGCTCGTGTTTTCCCAAGGACGTGCGCGCGCTGGCGCATACCGCGGCCAAGATCGGCTACGACACCGAGATCATCAATGCGGTCGAGCGCGTCAACAACCGCCAGAAAACGGTGCTGTTCGACAAGCTCCATGCGCACTTCGGCGGCGATCTGGCCGGCAAGACGGTCGCGCTGTGGGGCTTGGCCTTCAAGCCGAACACCGACGACATGCGCGAAGCGCCGGCGTGCAGCCTCATGGAGGCGCTCTGGGCGGCCGGCGCGAGGGTGCGGGCCTTCGATCCGGAAGCGATGGATGAGACGCGGCGTATCTACGGCGAGCGCGATGATCTTGCGCTTTGTGACGACGGCGAGGCCGCCGCGGACGGCGCGGATGCCTTGGTGTTGGTCACCGAATGGCATATCTTCCGCACGCCCGACTTCAACGAATTGGCTCGTCGCATGAACGAGGCGGTGCTGGTCGACGGGCGCAACATTTACAAGCCGTCGTATGTGGCGGGCGCCGGTTTCGCCTACTACGGCATCGGCCGCTCCGCGACCACTGGCGCGCGGCGCGCGGTTGGCTAAAATACGCTCCGTTTCAATCGGAAAGATTGACGCTGGGAGTCGTCAAAATGCCTATCTACGAATACGTTTGCACAAACTGTGGCGAGCCGGTCGAGAAGCTGCAAAAGCTTTCCGATGCGCCGCTGGCCGATTGCCCGGCCTGCGGCCAGGCCAGCCTTAAGCGCAAGGTCTCCGCGGCGGGGTTTCGCCTGTCCGGCGGCGGCTGGTACGAGACCGATTTCAAATCGGACAACCGTCGCAATTTGACCGGCGAGAGCAACAAGTCAAGCTCGGACTCGTCCGGCAACGGCGCGGCGGGTAACGGCGCGTCGAGCGGGTCCAAATCGTCCGAGGATAAATCGAAAAGCTCGGATAAAGCGCGCAAATCGAGTAGCGAATCGAAACCGGACAAGACGCCCGCCAAATCCTCCGGCGCAAGCGGCGACTGAAAACATTCGTTGCGCCGGCGGGCCGCGATCGTGACGGGTCGCGGCCATCGGCGCGCCGGTACGCCGGGCTTTATACGCTCCAGGCTACCGGCCGGCCCCGGGCTCTTGGTAGACTCGCGCTCTTTTGCGAGGCTCGAGACGCGCGCCATGATGCGATCCCACTACAGCGGCGATGTCACCGCCGCCGCGATTGACGCCACCATCACCGTTTGCGGCTGGGTGCACCGGCGCCGCGATCACGGCGGGGTGATCTTTGTGGATCTGCGCGATCGTAGCGGTCTGATCCAGATCGTGTTCGACCCGGACGAAGCCGAAACGTTCGCCGCCGCCGAGCGCTTGCGCAGCGAATACGTCATCCAGGTGACCGGCCGTGTACGTGCGCGGCCGGAAGGCACGGTCAACCCGAGCCTGGCATCCGGCGAGATCGAGGTCTACACGACCGAACTGGCGGTTCTGAATGCCTCGGAAACCCCGCCGCTCCAGCTCGACGAGACCGAAACGGTCGGCGACGCCGCGCGCCTGCGCTATCGCTACGTCGAACTGCGCAAGCCGCGCATGCAACGTCATATGCAGCTGCGCGCCCAGGTGACCCGCGCCGTGCGCCGCGCGTTGGACGATCTCGGCTTTCTCGATATCGAAACGCCGATCCTGACCCGCGCCACGCCGGAAGGCGCGCGCGACTATCTGGTGCCGAGCCGAACCCAGCCGGGGCATTTCTTCGCGCTGCCGCAGTCGCCGCAGCTGTTCAAGCAGCTTCTGATGGTCGCGGGCATGGACCGCTATTACCAAATCGCGCGCTGTTTCCGCGACGAAGACCTTAGAGCCGATCGTCAACCCGAGTTTACCCAAATCGATATCGAGGCCTCGTTCGTCGACGCCGACGACATCATGGCGCTCAACGAACGCATGATCCGCACGCTGTTCGACGAAGTGCTCGGCGCGAAACTGCCCGATCCGTTTCCGCGCATGGCCTACGCCGAAGCCATGCGCCGTTTCGGCTCCGACAAACCCGATCTGCGCATCGATCTCGAACTGGTCGATATCGCCGATCTGGTGGCCGACGCCGAATTCAAGGTCTTTTCCGGCCCGGCCAACAGCGAGACGGGTCGGGTGGCCGTGCTGCGCGTGCCGGGCGGCTCGGGCCTGACCCGCAAGCAGATCGACGAGTACACTGAGTACGTCGCCCGCTACGGCGCCCGGGGGCTGGCCTACGTCAAGATCAGCGATGCCGCCAAGGGTCGCGACGGCATGAACTCGCCGATTTTGAAGTTTCTGTCGGACGAGGCTATCGCCGGCATCGTCGGCCGCACCGGCGCGGCCGACGGCGATCTGCTGTTCTTCGGCGCCGATAACGCCCGTGTCGTCAACGACGCGCTCGGCGCGCTGCGCGTCAGGCTCGGCCACGATCTGGGCCGCGTGACCGGCGACTGGGCGCCGCTGTGGATCGTCGACTGGCCGATGTTCGAATACGACGAAGCGACCAAGCGCTGGCACGCCGCGCATCATCCGTTCACCGCGCCCGCGGTCGATGACCCGGAGACCTTGAAGGCCGCGCCGCATCAGGCGATGGCCAAGGCTTACGACATGGTGCTGAACGGTTCCGAGGTCGGCGGCGGCTCGGTGCGTATTCATTCGCGCGAGATGCAGCAGGCCGCGTTCGATGTGCTGGGCATCGCGCGCGAGGAAGCCGAGGAAAAGTTCGGCTTCTTGCTGGAAGCGCTCAAATTCGGCGCGCCGCCGCATGCCGGCATCGCCTTCGGGCTGGACCGGCTGGTGATGCTGATGGCCGGTGCGGACTCGATCCGTGAAGTCATCGCGTTTCCCAAGACCCAGACCGCGACCGACCTGCTCACCGGCGCGCCGGGCGAGGCCGATGCCGCGCAACTGCGTGAGCTGGGTATCCGTCTGCGGGCCAAGCCGGCCGGCGAGCCCGGCGGCGAAGCTCAGGGTTGAATCGATCCTGAAGATAGCTCGCGGTCTGCGCTAGACTAGCGAGCTGTCACCCAGCCGCAACGGCTGGGCGCGCGGTCGCCGCGGGCGTTCGTGTGATCTCTTTCGTTTTCATAAATCGGAGTATTCAATCCATGTTTGATGCGGATGAGCGTATTGCCGAATTCGATCCCGAACTGGCCGCGGCCATCGCCGACGAGGACCAGCGCCAGGAAGATCATATCGAGCTGATCGCCTCGGAGAACTACACCAGCCCGCGCGTCATGCAGGCCCAGGGCTCGCAGCTGACCAACAAGTACGCGGAAGGTTATCCGGGCAAGCGTTTTTACGGCGGCTGCGAATACGTCGACGTGGCCGAAAAGCTGGCGATCGAGCGCGCCTGCCAACTATTCCACTGCGATTTCGCCAATGTCCAGCCGCACTCCGGCGCCCAGGCCAACGCCGCCGTGTTCCTGGCGCTGGTCAAGCCCGGCGATACCGTGCTCGGCATGAGCCTGGACGCCGGCGGCCATCTGACCCACGGCGCGGCGCCCAACTTCTCCGGCAAGAACTACAATGCCGTGCAATACGGTTTGAACGAAGCCACCGGCGAACTCGACTACGATGAAATCGAGCGCCTGGCCGACGAACACAAGCCGAAAATGATCATCGGCGGCTTCTCGGCCTACTCGCGCAAGATCGACTGGGCGCGTATGCGCGCAATCGCGGATGCGGTCGATGCCTGGCTGCTGGTCGATATGGCGCATGTCGCCGGGCTCGTCGCGACCGATCTGTATCCGAGCCCGTTACCGCACGCTCATGTTGTGACCACGACCACGCACAAAACGCTGCGCGGGCCCCGGGGCGGCCTGATCCTGTCCGCCGCCGGCGACGACAAGCTCTATAAGAAGCTCAACTCGGCGGTGTTTCCCGGCACCCAGGGCGGGCCGCTCATGCACGTGATCGCCGCCAAGGCGGTGGCGTTCAAGGAAGCGTTGGAGAGCGATTTCCAGAGCTATGGCCAGCGCATCATCGACAACGCCGCGGCCATGGCCGAAGTGTTCGTCGAGCGCGGCTACGAGGTGGTTTCGGGCGGCACCGATAACCATCTGATGCTGGTTAGTTTAATCAAGCAGGATATTACCGGCAAAGACGCCGAAGCGCTGCTCGGCCGGGCGCACATCACGGCCAACAAGAACGCGGTGCCGGGCGATCCGCGCTCGCCGTTCGTCACCTCCGGTCTGCGTATCGGCACGCCCGCGGCCACCACGCGCGGGTTCGGCGTTCAGGACATGCGCCATGTGGCGACCTGGATCTGCGATGTGCTCGACGCGCTGGCGGACGACCGGAACGTCGATGCCGAGGTCGCGCGGGTGCGCTCGGCGGCGGCCGAGCTGTGCGCGCGCTACCCGGTGTACCGCGCGGCGGCCCGCGGCGCGGCCTGAGACGGCGTAGGCCGGCGAGGTTCGTCGTGCAGTGCCCGTTTTGCGATGAGCGCGCGACCCGCGTCGTCGACTCCCGGCTGGCCGCCGAGGGCAGCCAGGTACGGCGCCGGCGCGAGTGTCCGAACTGCCATACGCGGTTCACCACGTTCGAGACCGCCGAATTGTTGATGCCGCGTATCGTCAAGAACGACGGCACGCCCGAGCCGTTCGATGTCGACAAGTTGCGCCGCGGCATTACCCGGGCGCTGTACAAGCGTCCGGTCGGGCCCGAGGCCGTGGATACCGCGGTCAGCCATATCCGGCAACGTCTGCGTTCCGACTCCGAGCGCGATGTGGCCTCGCGCCGGCTCGGCGAATGGGTGATGGAAGAACTGCGCGAGCTGGATCAGGTCGCGTACGTGCGTTTCGCCTCGGTCTATCGGCGGTTCGAGGATGTTCAGGCGTTTCGCGAGGAGATCGAGCGGCTGGAAGCCACGCCGGGCCGGGACACGGGGCAGATGTCGCTGATCGATTCCGGCAAGGATCGGTCATGAGCGCGATCGAGCCGCGCGGCGCGGTGCATGCCTTTTTCATGCAGAGGGCGGTCGAGCTGGCTCGTCGCGGCTGGTACACGACCCGGCCGAACCCGCGCGTGGGCTGTGTCATAACGCAGGCCAATGTGGTTCGCGGCGAGGGTTGGCACGAGCGCGCCGGCGAAGGGCACGCCGAGGTGCGCGCACTGGAGGACGCGCGGGCCCGCGGCAACGATCCGAAGGGCGCGACCGTCTATGTCACGCTCGAGCCCTGTAGCCACCGGGGGCGGACTCCGCCGTGCACCGAGGCGCTGATCGAGGCCGGCGTCGCGCGCGTGGTGGTCGGCGCGCAGGACCCGAATCCATCGGTCGACGGGCGGGGCATCGCGGTATTGCGCGAGGCCGGTATCGAGGTGACAACCGGGGTGATGGCCCAAACTTGCGCCGCGCTCAACGCCGGTTTCAATCAGCGCATGGCGCGCGGCCGGCCGCGGGTTCGGGTCAAGCTGGCGATGAGTCTGGACGGTCGCACCGCCGCCGCCGACGGCAGCAGCCAATGGATCACCGGCGAGGCGGCGCGCGACGATGTGCACCGGCTGCGCGCCGAAGCCGGCGCGGTACTGGTCGGCCGCGGTACGCTGGTCGCGGACGACCCCGCGCTCAACGTGCGCCTGCCCGGCGATTGGGCCCAGCCGCTGCGCGTGGTGATCGACAGCGATCTGGCCATGGGCGCGGACGCCCGCATGCTTGGTCTCGACGGAGCCACGCTGGTCGCCACCGCCTGTAAGGATGCGAATCGCCGCGCCACGCTGGAAGCGGCCGGCGCGGAGATACTCGACGTGGCGCGCGGCGAGCGCGGCTTGGATCTGGAATATGTTCTGAGCGCGCTTGGCGGGCGTGAAATCAACGATGTGCTGGTCGAGGCCGGGCCGACGCTGGCCGGCGCGTTAACCCGTGCCGGCCTGGTCGACGAGTTTGTTATCTATGTCGCGCCCATGCTGATCGGCAACGCCGGCCGGGCGCTGATGGCGCTGCCCGGCGTGCTCGCTCTGGCCGATGCGCCGGCGCTGATTTTCGACAACGTCGAGCCGGTGGGCGCCGATCTGAAGATCACGGCGCGCCCGGCTCCGTCGCAACCGGACTGATCGCATGTTTACTGGCATAGTCAAGGGATTGGGCACGATCGTCGACCAGCAGACCCATGGCGGTAACAAGGGCGGCGATACCCGCCTGACTCTCGATATCGGCGACACCGATCTGGGCCCGATCGCGATCGGTGACAGCATCGCCGTGGCTGGCGTGTGTCTGACCGCGATTGAGATCGAGGGCGCCCGGTTTGCCGCCGATGTGTCCAAGGAGACGCTGTCGTTGACCACGCTCGGCGAGCGCAGCGTCGGCTCCATGGTAAATCTGGAAGCGCCGCTACGCGCCGGCGAACCGCTTGGCGGACACATGGTCGCCGGCCACGCGGACGGTATCGGCGTGCTCGAGGAAATGGTCGCCGACGCCCGTTCCTGGCGCTTGACCTTCTCCGTCCCCCGCGCGATCGCCCACTACATCGCGCCCAAGGGCTCGGTCGCGGTCGACGGCATCAGCCTCACCGTCAACGAAGTCGCCGGGCGGCGTTTCGGCGTGAACATCATTCCGCACACG
>NZ_DASSKM010000180.1:0-24589 GCF_035690525.1 Salinisphaera sp. | reverse complement strand
CGAGTATCAGCCAATCGCTGGCGACCTGGCCGATCAGGCTGATTTGGGTCGAGCGCCGGGCCGCGGCCGACGACAGCAACGCATCCAGGGCCGCCTGCTTCTGGTTGCGCAGGCGGCCGAAGAAATCGATCTCGTAGCTGGCAAAGCCGAGCTCCGTCGACAGGCTTTTGGATACCGAACTGCCGGTCACGATATTGCCGCTCGCCGTGTCGTTGCCGCCGGCCGAGCGTCCGGACCTGGAAAAGGTGGCGCTGGTCGAGGCATCCACGTTCGGGAACAGTGCCGATCCGGCGTCGTGGTAGCGGGCTCGCGCGGCTTTGATGTGGAGGGCGGCGATTCGCAGGTTGCGGTTGTTGGCCAGCGCCTTGGCTACTGTATGCCGCAGCCGCTCGTTGATGAAAAAATCACGCCAGCCCAGCGCGGATACATCCGGTGCGGCGATCGGCTCGGGCGCCGGGTTGTCGCCCACGCTCGGCCAGATCGTCGGCGTCACCGGCGCCGGGCGCCGGTAGTCCGGCGCCAGGTTCACACAGCCAGCCAAGCCGGACGACCCGGCCACGGCCACGACTGCGAACAGTAAGCGCCGACTCATCGCGCGATCCGCCCTTCGGCCGTGAGCCGCCGCCAGCCGGCGCGCGAAAGCACGAAGAACACCGGCACGAACAGGATCGCCAGCACGGTGGCCGCGATCACGCCGCCGAACACGCCGGTGCCCACCGAGCGGCGCGCGGCCGCACCCGCCCCGCTGGCGATCACCAACGGAAACACGCCCATGCCAAAGGCCAGCGAGGTCATCAGGATCGGCCGCAGCCGCAGACGCACCGCGTGCAGGGCGGCGTCCACCAGCGTTTCGCCCGATCGTTCCAACTGATGCGCGTATTCCACGATCAGGATCGCGTTCTTGGCCGACAGGCCCACGGTGGTCAACAGGCCGACCTGGAAATACACGTCGATCGGCATGCCGCGCAGCAGAATGGCCAGTAGCGCCCCGAACACGCCGAGCGGCACGATCAGCATCACCGCGATCGGGATCGACCAGCTTTCATAGAGCGCCGCCAGGCATAGAAAAACAAAGCCGATCGAGACCGCGTACAGCAACGGCGCCTGATTGCCGGCCTGTTGTTGCTGAAACGAGATGCCGGACCACTCGAAGCCGATCCCCGGCGGCAACTGGCCGATCAATCGAGCGATTTCGGCCATCGCTTGGGAGGAGCTCACGCCCGGCGCGGGCTGGCCGGAAATCTGATAGGCGGCCACGCCGTTGTAGCGTTCCAGTTCCGGCAGGCCGGTGCTCCAATGGGTGGTGGAAAACGCCGAGAAGGGCACCATGTCGCCCGAGCTGTTGCGCACATACCACTCGTCCACATCCGACGGTTCCATACGGTAGGGCGTATCGCCCTCCATATACACGCGCTTGATCCGCCCCTGATAGATGAAGTCGTCGACATAGGCGCCGCCGAAGGCGGCCGACAGCGTGCTGTTGATATCGTCGATCGACAGTCCGAGCGCGCGCGCCTTAGCGTCGTTGATGTCGATCACGAACTGGGCGTTCGGGTTGGTGGTGTCGGCGCGGACCTGGGTCAGCATGTCGTCGGCGCGCGCCAGCCGCAGGAGCTTCTCGCGCGCGGCGATCAGCGCATCGCGGCCCAGCCCGCCGATATCCTGCAGTTGCAGCTCGAAGCCGGAGGAATCGCCGACATTGCGTAGCGCCGGCGGCAACAGCACATAGACGCGCGCCGCGCGAATCTTCGACAGTGCGGCCGTGGCCCGGGCGGCGATCGCCTCGGCGGAGGGGTTGGGCCCGCTGCGCCGACTCCAATCGACCAGGTGTATAAAAGCGCGGCCGCCGTTCTGGCCGCCGCTGGCGCCGATCGCGAAGATCGAGTCGACGTTGGGCTGATTCATGAAATAGCGGTCGACCTGCTCGATCACGTTGACCGTGCGCTGCGCGGTCGCGCCCGGCGGCAGTTGGATCGAGACCATCAGCACGCCCTGGTCCTCGGTCGGCAGAAAAGCCTGCGGCAGATGGCTGAACAGCCAGGCCACCGCCAGCACGATGGCCGCGAACGCCAACATCACCAGCGCGCGGGCGTGGATCATGCGCCGCGCCACATGCTGGGATGCTCGCGCCGCTTTGCTTACGCCGCGGTTGAAGGCGTTAAACAGCCGGCCCGATTCGCGGCGTGTGTCGAGCGGCTTGAGCAGGCTCGCGCACAAAGCCGGCGTAAGAATCAGCGCCACCCCGATCGACAACACCATCGCCGCGGCGATGGTCACCGCGAACTGCCGGTAGATGACGCCGGTCGAGCCGGGAAAGAAGGCCACCGGCACGAATACCGCGGACAGCACCAGCGCGATGCCGACCAGCGCGCCCTGAATCTCGCCCATCGAGACGATCGTGGCCTCGCGTGGCGATAATCGTCGTTCGGCCATCACGCGTTCGACGTTCTCGACCACGACGATGGCGTCATCGACCAGCAGCCCGATCGAGAGCACCAGCGCGAACATGGTCAGCGTATTGATCGAATAGCCGAACGCCGCGAGCACGCCGAAGGTGCCCAGGATCACCACCGGCACCGCCAGCGCCGGAATCAGCGTGGCGCGCCAGCTCTGCAGGAAGATGAACATGATCACCACCACCAGCACGATCGCTTCGAGCAGGGTCTTGACCACTTCCTCGATCGAGGCGCGTACAAACGGCGTGGTGTCGAAGGCCACCCGGGCCTCGAGCCCCGGTGGGAAGAACCGCGACAGTTGGTGCAGGCGCTGCTCAACCTTCTCGGCGGTGGCCACCGCATTGGCCCCGGCCGCCAATTCCAGCCCCAAGCCGGCGGCGCGGCGGCCGTTGAAACGGGCGATCTCGGTGTATTCGTCGGAGCCGATCACCACGCGAGCCACATCGGACAGATGCACCACCGAGCCGTCGGGATTGGATTTGACGATGATGCGCTTGAACGCGTCGACCGATGTCAGCAGGCTGCGCGCCTTGATGGTGGCGTTGAGTTGCTGGCCGGGCGCTTGCGGCAGTCCGCCCAATTCGCCGGCCGAGACATTCGCGTTCTGCGCTTCGAGCGCGGCGCGGATATCCGAGGGCATCAGGTGGTACTGGTCGAGCTTGCGCGGATTCAGCCAGATGCGCAGCGCGTATTCGGCGCCGAAATTACGCGCCTGGCTGATGCCGGAGACGCGCGCCAGCGGATCGACCAGGGTGCTGTCGATATAGTCGCCGATATCGGCCTCGTCCATCGAGCCGTCGGTCGAATACAAGGCGAGCACCAGAAAATAGTTGCCGCCGGATTGATAGGTGTTCACGCCCTGGCGCTGCACCGAGGCCGGCAGGCGGGAGATCGCCGACTGCAGTTCGTTCTGGACCTGGACCTGGGCGATGTCCGGATTGGTGCCGGGGGTAAACGTCAGCCGCACCCGCGATTCGCCCGATGAATCCGAACTGGATTTGATATAGAGCAGATTGTCGATCCCGGTCATCGCCTGCTCGATAACCTGGGTCACCGAATTCTGGGTGGTTTCGGCGCTGGCGCCGCGATAGGTGGCGGCGATCGAGATGGTGGGCGGCGCAATGTCCGGATATTGTTCCAGCGGCAGAGTGAAAATCGCCAGGGTGCCGGCCAGGCTGACGACGATCGCCAGCACGGTCGCGAAGATCGGGCGATCGATAAAAAAACGAGACACTAAGCCTTGGGCCCGGGCGTGTCGTGAACGGCGTGGACGTCGCCGTCGTCGTCGATGGTCACGACCACCGGATCGACCGCATCGCCCGGACCGACCTTGCCCGTGCCCTGCACGATCACGCGGTCGCCGGCGCTCAGCCCCGAGGTCACGCGCCAGCGCTGATTGTCGGCCGCCGCCGCGATGGTCAGCTTGCGCTGGACGACCTGGTTGTCGGCATCGACCACCAGCGCGATCGGTTCGCCGGCGGCGTTGCGCTCGACGCCCTGCTGGGGCACCAGCAGCGATTTCATGTCGATGCCCTGAATCAGTTTGGCGGTCACGTACATGCCCGGCAGCAGCAGATGATCCGGATTGGGCACGATCGCGCGCAGCATGATCGAGCCGGTATCGGGGTCGACCTGGACGCCCGAGAACGCCAGCTTGCCCTTGAGATGCACGTTGGCGCCGCCGCCGGACGGGCTGACCATCACCGGCGCGGTATTATCGTCATCGGTTTCCAGCGCGCCGGTGGCGATCGCGCGTCTGAGCCTCAGGTACTGATCGGCCGACTGGCGGATATCGACATAGATCGGATCGAGCTGATTGATGGTGGTCAGCGCATCGCTCTGATTGGCCGTGACCAGCGCGCCCGCGGTAACCGTCGAGGCGCCGATCTGCCCGGAAATCGGCGCCTCGATGCGGGTATAGCCGAGATTGATGCGCGCGCTCTTCAGGTTGGCTTCGGCGCTGGCCACATCGGCCTTGTCCTGGGCCAGCTGGGCCACCGCGTTATCGCGGTCTTGCTTGCTGATGGCGTCGATCTCGGCAAGGTGCTGATAACGGCGGGCCAGCGGCGCGGCGGATTTGACCGCGGCCCGGGCCTGGGCCAACTGGGCCTCGGCCTGGGCCACCGCGGCCTGATAGCGGGCCGGGTCGATCTGGTACAGCGCGTCCCCGGCCGCCACGTGCGTGCCTTCGGTGAACAGGCGTTTTTCGATGATGCCGTCGACCTGGGGGCGTACCTCGGAGGTCCTATAGGCGCGGGTGCGTCCGGGCAGTGTCTCGGTCACGGTATAGGGCTGCGGCGTGACTTTGTACACGCCGACTTCGGTCGGGCCGGGCGGCGCCGGCGGCGCCGGCTGCGAACAAGCGCCGACAAGCAGGGTAAGCGCTGCGGCCGCGGACAGGCTGAGCCGATGAACGAGCGACATGACGTTGTAACAATCCCCTCCGAATGCGCAACCGGCATCATGCGGCACAAGCATTATTCGCATCCGGGCAGCGATCCGGATGCAGATGGGCCGGTCCGAGCGCGAGTGTAACCGAGCCGGCCGCGAGAGGTGACAACGCGCCAACCGGCATGCGCTTGGCTGCCACGCCCGCCAGTGCGGTAAGCTTGCCGCCACGCCCAACTGACCGTACCGGCCATGGTCGACTCCCGCCAGCCGCCGTCGAACGACCCCGACAGCATCGATTTCGGCTACCAGCGCGTGCCCAAAGCCGCCAAGGCGCAGCGCGTGGGCGCCGTGTTCGACTCGGTGGCCGATAACTACGACATCATGAACGACCTCATGTCGATGGGCGTCCATCGGGCATGGAAACGCTTCACGATCAGCCTGGCCGCGGTGCGCCGCGGCGAGCGGGTGCTCGATCTGGCCAGCGGCACGGGCGACTTGGCGGCCGGCTTCGCGAAAAAGGCCGGCGCGACCGGCCGCGTGCTGATGTCCGATATCAACCATGCCATGCTGTCCAACGGCCGCGACCGGATGCTCGAGCGCGGGTTGGTGTCCAATGTGGATTATTGCCTGGCCAATGCAGAAAAGCTGCCGTTCGCCGACGACAGTTTCGACTGTGTGACCATCGGCTTCGGGCTGCGCAACGTCACCGACAAACAGGCCGCGCTGGCCGAGATGGCGCGCGTGACCAAACCCGGCGGGCGCGCCATCGTGCTCGAATTTTCCAAGCCGGCGGTGCCGGGGCTGGGGCGTATTTACGACGTCTATTCGTTTTCGGTGCTGCCGTGGCTGGGCCGGAACGTCGCGCGCGACGAGGCGGCGTATCGTTACCTGGCCGAATCGATCCGTATGCATCCCGATCAGGAGACGCTGAAATCGATGATGAGCCAAGCCGGCTTCCTGCGCTGCGGCTATCATAATCTCACCGGCGGTATCGTCGCCGTGCATCGCGGCTACGCGCCGTGAGCGCGGCGGGTGATTTTCGCGGCTTGCCGGCCCCGGCGCGGGCGGCGGCCGAGATCGCGCTCAACCGCTATATCGGCGCCGACGCGATTGCGCTCGAGCGCGCGGCGGCGCTGTCCGGGCGCGCGCTGACCGTGTGTTTTACCGATTTGGGGCTGGCGGTGACTTTCATCGGCGAGCGCCACGGCCTGCAGGTCGCGGGCGATCCCGAAGGCGAGCCGGACGTCCGCTTGACCGGGCGCGCCGCCGTGTTCGCCCGGGTGTTCTTCTCCGGCGGCCGCGACGGGCTGACCGGCGGCGGTTTGCGCATCGCCGGCGATATCGGCATCGCCCAGCAGTTCGCCGATTTGTTCGCCGGCGTGGATTTCGATCTCGGCGATCTGTTGGATCAGCGTTTTGGTCCGGTGGTGGGGCATTTTCTGGAACGCGGCGCCAAGGGCGCGGCCGGGCTGTTCTCACGCTTGCGGCGTGAACTGCCGTCCCAGGCCGCAGAGTACCTGCGCGAGGAGACCCGCGACGTGATCGGCGCCTGGGAGCACGAACAACTGGCCGGCGAGGTCGAGGCGTTTCGTGACCGGGTCGAGCGCAGCGCCGCGCGCATCAAACGACTGGAGCGGCGACGCTGATGCTGTCACGCAGTAAACGTGTGCTGGAAATCCTGCGCACGATACGTCGCTACGGTCTGGGCGAGCTGTTCGGCGGCAACGCGCCGCGATGGCTGGTCGGCAAGCCGAAACACTTCGACCAGCCGGTGGAGGTGCGCCTGCGTCTGGCGCTGGAGGCGCTCGGGCCGGTGTTCATCAAGTTCGGTCAGGCGCTGTCCACGCGGCGCGATCTGTTGTCCGACGGCATGGCCGAGGAACTGTCCAAGTTGCAGGATGACGTGCCGCCGTTCGAAGGCGGGCAGGCGCGCGCGCTGATCGAGGCGGCCTACGGCCACGAGCTCGAACGCTTCTTCGCGGCGTTCGACGAACAGCCGATGGCCGCGGCCTCGGTCGCCCAAGTGCACGCCGCGCGGCTGCACCCGGGTGAAGGCGAGGAGCGCGGGGCGGCGGTTGTGGTCAAGGTGCTGCGCCCGAATGTGCACGCGCGCGTCGACCGCGATGTTTCGGTGCTCTACACGCTGGCGAAGATGGCCGCGCGCCTGCATCCGGAGGCCGAACGCCTGCGCCCGGTGGAGATCGTGGCCGAATACGACCGCATCATTCACGACGAATTGAATTTGATGCGCGAGGGCGCCAACGCCAGCCAACTCGGGCGTAACTGGCTGGGTTCGGATCTGATCGTGCACCCGACCATTTATTTCGACTACAGCACCGAGTCGGTGCTGGTGATGGAGCACATGCAGGGCGTGCCGATCGACGATGTCGACACGCTCACCGCGGCCGGCGTCGATTTCAAGGTGCTGGCGGAGCGCGGCGTGGAGATCTTCTTCAAGCAGGTCTTCCGCGACAATTTCTTCCATGCCGACATGCATCCCGGCAATATCTTTGTGCAGACCGATCATCCGGAGCGGCCGCGTTACGTCGGGCTGGATTTCGGCATCGTCGGCACCTTGACCCCCGAGGACCAGCGTTATCTGGCCGAGAATTTCCTGGCGTTTTTCAATCAGGACTACCGGCGCATCGCCGAGTTGCACGTCGAGTCCGGCTGGATGCCGGCGGATACCCGCATCGAGGATTTCGAGGGCGCGATCCGCACCGTCTCCGAACCGATCATGAACAAGCCGCTGGCCGAAATCTCCTTCGGCCTGTTTCTGGTGCGCCTGTTCAAGATCGCGCGGCGCTACCGTTATCAGGTCCAGCCGCAGCTCGTGCTGCTGCAAAAAACCGTGCTCAACGTCGAAGGGTTGGGGCGCGATCTGTACCCGCAGCTCGATCTGTGGGCCACGGCCAAGCCGATTCTCGAGGAATGGATGCGCCGGCGGGCCGATCCGCGTATCGCCGCCGAGCGCATCCGCCAGCAGCTGCCGCAGATCATGGACGGTCTGCCCGACCTGGTGAGCACGGTGGTGCGGCGCACCCGCGCCGGCGAGGCCCCGGGCGCGCCCCAGCTGGAAGCGGCGCTAACCGAAATCACCCACGAACTGCGTGTCGCGCGGCGCGCCATGCGGTGGACGCTGGTAGGCACGGGGCTGATCGTGGTTTCGGCGGCGGAGCTTGCCTATCCGCCGCTGCCGGTCTGGATGGCGGTCATCACCGGCTTGCTCGGTTTGGCGAGCTGGGCCAGGGCTTGGCGAGGCACGCCGCGCCCGTTGAAATAGGCCGGGTCGCTAGGCATTGCTCGAGTCAGCCCGGCCGCCGGCCCGTGTCTGGCTGGCCGACGGCCTATTCTGTTCCGAACCCTGTTGTCGACCGGTCGTGTTTAGCGTGTTCAGGCCCTTGAGCAGATTTAGCGCCTCGTAGACCCCGTAATCGCGCTCGGCGAGCGGTTTTTCATGCTCGGATTTTTTCGAACTTTCGGTACCATCGGAGCCTGAATCGGTCGCCGACGAATCGTCGTCCGCGGCGTCTGGCGATTTCGGCTCCTTATCGTCGCTCGGTTTCGATGCGGATTGCGGCTCGGAATCCGCGTCGTTGTCGCTCTGGCCGGCGGCATCGGCCGCGTCGTCGTTGGCCGCCGGGCCGACGTCGGCGGCCCCGGTGTTCTTGAGCGCGCCGGGCAGGTCGGCCTCGGTGTAGCCGAAGCCGCCGGTGGCCTCGGTCGGCGTGATCTTGACCGGGGCCAGCTTGATGTCCGGCGTGATGCCCTCGGCCTGGATCGACCGGCCGTCGGGCGTGTAGTAGCGCGCGGTGGTGAGCTTGAGCGCCGAGCCGTCGTCGAGCGGCAGCACGGTCTGCACCGAGCCCTTGCCGAAAGTCCGCGTGCCCATGATGACCGCGCGGTGATCGTCCTGCAGCGCGCCGGCGACGATCTCGGCGGCCGACGCCGTACCTTGATTGACCAGCACCACGATCGGCGCGCCGTCGAGCTTGTCGCCCGGGCTGGCCTTGAACTTGTGATCGATGTTGGCCGCCCGGCCCTGGATCGACACGATGGTGCCGTCGTTCACGAAATCATCGGAGACATCGACCGCCGCGTTCAGCACGCCGCCGGGGTTATTGCGCAGATCGAGTACCAGGCCCTTGAGTTGGCCGTCGGACTCTTTCTTAAGCTTGGTCAGCGCTTTGTTCATGCCCTCGGCGGTGCCTTCGGTGAACTGACTGATCCGGATATAACCGTAGCCCGGGCCCAGCATGCGCGATTTGACGCTGGCGACCTGGATATCGGCGCGCTCGAGGTGCAGATGAATCGGTTGGTCGTGGTTTTCGCGCAGGATGGTCAGCGAGATTTTGCTGCCCGGCTCGCCGCGCATGGCATGCACCGAGTCGCTCATCGACATGCCTTTCACCGGCTTGTCGTCGATACGGATGATCATATCACCGGGTTGGATGCCGGCTTTGGAGGCCGGCGTATCGTCGATCGGCGAGACCACCTGCAGATAGCCGTTTTTCATCTGCACCTTCACCCCGAGCCCGCCGAACTGACCGGAGGTCGCCACCGACAGCTGCTTGAATTCCTCCGGATCGAGATAGGCCGAGTGCGGGTCCAGCCCATCGACCATGCCGTGCATGGCGTTATCCAGCAGCGTCTTGTCCGAAACCTTCTCGACGTAGCCCTGCTTGACCTGGTGCATGATCGCCACGAACTTGCGCAACTCCGGCAACGGTACCTTCGGGTCGCCGTTGTCCTTATCGGCTTTCTGTAGCGCCGGGGCATCGGCCGGGTCCGGCGCGCCCTCGGCATAAGTTTTTCCTCCGACCGTGGCCGCCGTGCCGACGATCGCGCCGAGCACGATCAGGGATGCGCCGCGCAGTTTGGGGTTCATGTCTGGTTTCCAATGTCGTGTCAGTCGGGTCGGACGTCGCCCGGCGCCGGATTGGGCGCTGCCGACGAGGCCGGTTGCGCGCAATGATCATCGACGATAGCACACGGGAATCGGCCGACGGTCAGCCGGACAGCCAGCGGCTCGGGTCGACCGGCTCCTCGCCGTGGCGGATCTCGAAGTAGATGCCGCTTTTGCTGTGGCCGCCGCTGTGCCCGGCGGTGGCGATCGTCTGGCCGGTCGACACGGCGTCGCCCACATCGACATAGCTGGCCGCGGCGTGTCCGTAGAGTGAATAATAGCCGTGACCGTGGTCGACGATCACGATCAGGCCGTAGCCTTTCATGTAGCCGACATAGACCACGCGGCCGCCGGCGACCGCATGCACCGGCGCGCCCTGGGGCGCGGCGAACCATTCGCCCTGCCAGCGCAACGGGCCGCCGCTCTTGGTCTGGCCGTAGCGGGCCAGCACTTTCTTGGCCGGCACCGGCGGGTGCATGCGGCCCTTGAGCTTGTAGAATGGCACGCCCGAGGGCACGGGCGGCAGGTCCGACAGCTGGGTCTGCACCGAATTCAACAGTTTCTTGAGCCGGGCCTGTTGCGCCCGCATGTCAGACAGGCTGGAGCGGTGCGACGACAGCCGTTGCTCGAGCGCGGCCAGGGTGGCTTGCTGTTTCTGCTCGCTCGCCTCCAGCGAATCCAGGGTCGCGGCGCGCGCTTCGCGCTGCGCGGCGAGTTGCGCGCGCTCGTTTTCCAACGATTGCTGCTTGGATGCCAGACGGGCGAGCGCGCTCTTAAGGTGGTCGACCTGCCGGCTCTGTGCCTCGGAGAAATACTGGTAGTAGTTGAGCATACGTCCGATACGCTCGGGCGCGGCCCCCGACAACAACAGCCGCATACGGCTCATGCGCCCGGTCTCGTAGGCCGATCGTACCTGGGCGGCTAGCGCATCGAGTTCGCCGGACAGGCGGTCGCGCTCGGCGTCGCGCTGTTGCTTCAACCGCTTGATGCGCTGTTTATGCTCGGCGATATCGTCGTCGAGCCGGTCAAGACGCCGGCGCGCGTCGCTGATGCGCGACTGGGCCTGGGCCAACGCGTCCGACAGCTCACTGCGCTGGTCGGAGCCGGCGGCGATTTGCCGGCGTACCTGGGCGATACGATCGTGCAGCGCCGACAGCTCGGCCCGGGCCTGCGCCGAACGCGAATCGTTGTCGGCCGGGTCGTCGGCCAGGCCGGGCCTCGGGGCGAGTATGGACAGCGCAAACAGGAAAGCGCCGAGCGCGTGGGTCAACCGCATCGGACAATTGTAAGGCAAGCCGCGGCGCGCGGCGTGCGGGTCAATCGCGCGCGGTGTATGCAATAATCCCCGGCCGGTGCCGGCTCGCGGCCCGGCACGCATCCGTAAAGGCTCGATACATCGGTTATGAATCAGTTGCTGGAATTCGTCGCTCACCATCCTTTTCTCTGGGCTGCGCTGGGCGTGATCGTGATCGCCTTCCTCGCGAACGAGGCCTGGCGCACGTTCTCGGGCAGTGGTCCGATCTCGGCGGCCGAGGCGGTACGGCTGATGAACAGCGACGACGCCGTGGTGGTCGATACGCGCTCGGCGTCGGAATATAAAAAGAACCATATCCTCAACGCCAAGCATGTGCCGGCGGCCGGTATCGCCGATCGCGCCAAGGAGATTTCGCGCGACACCGACAAGCCCATCATCGTGTACTGCGGCGCCGGCAACGCGGCATCCGCGGCCGTGGCCAAACTGCGCGCCAAGGGCTACACCCGCGTGTACGCGCTCAAGGGCGGCATCAACAACTGGCAGGCCGACGGGTTGCCGGTCACCAGCAAGTAATCCGCGTAAGTTGCGCACCAAACAGGAGGGATCATGGCCGAAGACAACGGCGGCGAAACCGAACAGGCCCAGACCGGAGGCGAAGCCCAGCGCCAGGTCGGGCTACAGAAGATCTATATCCGCGACGCCTCGATCGAGGTGCCCGACGGGCCGCGGGTGTTCACCGAAGAGTACAACCCCGAGGTCAACGTCGATCTGAATACCCAGATCCAGTCGCTGTCCGAGGAAACCCACCAGGTAATTCTGACCGTGACCGTCACCGCCAAGCAGGGTGAGCGCACCGCTTATATCGTCGAGGTCCAGCAGGCGGGCGTGTTCCAGATCGAGGGTTTTTCCGACGCCGACGAGCGCGATCACGTGCTGGGCGCTTATTGCCCGTCGATTCTGTTTCCCTACATTCGCGAATCGGTCGGTGATATGGTCCAGCGCGCGGGCTTTCCGCATTTTCTATTGCAGCCGGTGAACTTCGATCTGCTCTACGCCCAGCACCGGGCCAACGAGAACGGCGCGCCCAGCGACGCCAGTCAGGCGACGCACTGATCAGGTCTAAGCCCGGTCATGGCTGACAAGCGCCCGCGCTGCTACGCCGTCATCGGCGCTGGCTCCTGGGGTACGGCGCTGGCGGTCCAACTGGCCCGGCGCGGTCATGCCGTGCGCCTCTGGGGGCGCGAGGCGGCGGCCATCGAGGCCATGGCCGAGGCTAGGGCCAACGCGCGTTACCTGCCCGAAGCGACGTTCCCGGCCACGCTCGCGCCCACGGCCGATTTGGGCGCGGCGGTCGACGGCGCGGACGATATCGTCGTCGTCGTGCCGAGTCATGCGCTGCGGGCGTGCCTCGACGCATTGGCGCCGCTGCTGGCGCCGCGCCAGCGCGTGCTGTGGGCGACCAAGGGCCTGGAGCCCGAGACCGCGCTGCTGCCGCACGAGGTCGCGGCCCAAGTGCTCGGCGTCGAGCGCCCCGTGGGCGTGCTGTCCGGGCCGAGTTTCGCCGGCGAGGTCGGGCGCGGGCTGCCCACGGCGGTGACCATCGCCTCCGCCGACGCGGTATTCGCCGCCGATATGGCCGCCGCCTTCCACGACGGCGTGTTTCGTGTCTACACCGCGCATGACGTGATCGGCGTCGGCGTCGGCGGCGCGGTCAAGAATGTGCTGGCGATCGCGGTCGGTATTTCGGACGGACTCGGCTATGGCGCCAACGCCCGGGCGTTGTTGATCACGCGCGGGCTGTCCGAAATGATGCGGCTGGGCGTAACGCTCGGCGGCTCGCGCGAAACCCTGATCGGCATGGCCGGGCTCGGCGATTTGCTTTTGACCTGCAGCGACGACCAGTCGCGCAATCGCCGCATGGGGCTCCGGCTAGCCGCCGGCGACGACGTGCCCACCGCCGAGGCCGGTATAGGTCAGGTGGTCGAGGGCGTGCGCGTGGCCCGCGAGGTGCATCGCATGGCGCGCGAGCGCGGCATCGATATGCCGATCGCCGCCCAGGCCTATCGTGTGTTGCACGAAGGCGATGCGCCGCAGGCCGCCGCGCGCCGGCTCACCGAGCGCCCGTATCGTTCCGAGGTGGAATAAGAGGCTTTCGCATATTCGGTCATGTAGAATACGCGCGGGCTGGTGATGCCGGAACGCCTGTGGGCGGGCCGGCCGCGGCCAAGAGATCGAAACCGATACACCGCCCCGGGCGGTCGGCGGGTCGCGCGGTCATGGCGGCATGACGCAATCCGTTGGCCGGTGCCGACAAGATATAGACGGGATATGGCGAACTGGGTCACTTTCGGGCGTTTTCTGCTGTTGTTCCTGCTGTTGGGCATCGTGTATTCGGGCGTGCCCGTGTTGCAGCTCGCGAATGCGCCACTGACCGGGCTGATCATCGCGCTCGACGGCGTGGACGGCTGGGTCGCGCGCCGCTTCAACCAGGAAACGCTGTTCGGCGCGACCTTCGATATCGCTATCGATCGTATCGTCGAGACCGTGCTGTGGGTGGTGCTGGCGCATCTGGGCTTCATCGGCGTCTGGGTGCCGCTGTTGTTCATCATCCGCGGCAATCTGGTGGATGCGATCAGAAGCCGCGGCGCGGCGGCCGGCACCGCGGCCTTCGACATGATGCAGTCGGGCATCGGCCGTTTTCTGGTGGCCGGACGCTTCATGCGTGGGTTCTATGCCGTGCTCAAGGCCGTGACCTTCGGCTGGATTTTGTTCTGGCAGCCGTTTCCCGCGCTCGCGCCGGATTTCTGGGCGGCCTGGGGCGGCTCGCTGACGAGCGTCGGACTGGCGCTGGCGTGGGCCTCGGCCGCGATCTGCGTCGCCCGAGGCCTGCCGGTGATCCTCGAGTTCTGCATGAATGCGCGGCCGGCGGCCGCCGTACCGCGAGGCTGATATGCGTCTGGTGATCTTCGACATCGACGGCACGCTGGTGCCGGGTTCGTCGTCGGAAGCGCGCTTCGCGCGCTATCTTTGGCAGGTGCGCGCGCTCGGGCCGCGCCAGTTGCTGGCCTTCGCCTGGTTCACGCTGCGCTACCTGCCGCGCTTCGGCAAGCACGTGATGCAAAAGAACAAGGCCTATCTGTCGGGCCATGAATACGGCGATATCGTCGATCTGGCGCGGCGTTTCGTCGCCGATGTGCTGTTGCCGACCCTGCACGCGCCGGCGGTCGAACGGCTCAAGGCGCACCAGGCGGCCGGCGACGCGGTGGTGCTGCTATCGGGCACGCCTCAGTTTCTGGCCGACGCGCTCGGCGCGGCGCTGGGCATCGAGCACTGCATCGGCGCGGCCTGCAGTACCGAGAACGGGCGCTTCACCGGTGCGCCGCCGCGGCGTCATCCTTACGGGCCGACCAAGATAGACGCCGCCGAGACGCTGGCCAGCCAAGCCGGCCTGCCGCTGGCCGAGGCGGTCGCCTTCGGCGATTCGATCAGCGATGCGCATCTGTTCCGCGTGGTGGGCGAGGCGGTGGCCGTCGCGCCCGATCGCAGGCTGTCGGTCGCGGCGGTCGGCGCCGGCTGGGAAGTGCTGGACCCGCGCGCGAAGGCTTGACCGGTCAGTCGAACGCAAGCTGACGCCAGGCCTCGTAGGCGATTACCGCCACGCTGTTGGATAGGTTGAGGCTGCGATTGCCCGGCCGCATCGGCAGATAGATGGCCGCTTCGGCGTCGTCCAGGCGCTCGTCGGGCAGGCCGCGCGTCTCACAACCAAACAGCAGGGCGTCGTCGGCACGATAGCGCACGTCGTCGTAGCGCACGCTACCGCGCTTGGTGGCCGCGAACACGCGGCATGCCGGGTAGGCCGCGCGCCAGGTTTCGTAGTCCGGCCACTCGTGGATGACCGCGCGCTCGCGGTAGTCGAGTCCGGCGCGCCGTAGTTGCTTGTCGTCGAGCGAAAATCCCAGCGGATGGATCAGATGCAGTGCCGCGCCGATGTTGGCGGCCAGACGGATGACGTTGCCGGTGTTGGGCGGAATCTCGGGCTGATGCAGAACCAGGTGCATGGGCGGGTCAATCGCGTGGCCGGGGGTGTTGGCAGTGCCAGCAGGCATTGAATTGGCCTTCGACGGTCTCGCCACAGCCCGGGCAGCGCCAGTCGCGCCCGGTCTCGATCGGGCCTTTCTCGAAGGCGGCCACGATTTCGCGGGCGCGGTCGTAGTCGGCGACATCGTCGATCCAGACTTGGGGGTAGATGTTGGCCGGCAGTTCGCCCATGCCGCCCCAGAGGTATTGGCTGCGCACGTGCGCGGCGATGCCGCGGTCTATCAGCATGTCCTTGACGATTTCGGCATTGACCGGGTCCGCGGCCAGGTAGATTTCGCGCGCGTTCATGGCTGCGTCGAAAGCTGGATTGACTTGCCGGGCCGCTTTGCTAATCTTTGAAAAGTACAGCACTCCGGGGGTCGTAACATGGATAGTCTCCTGCTCCGACGCGCGCTCATCGCGGCTGTCGTTGCCATCTCGTTGGTTGTCGCCGCGCCGGCGCTGGCCGCCGACAACGACGATGTGGCCGCGCCGTCGGCCGCCGCTATGGCCTTCGACGCCTTGATTGTACGTCCGGCGAGTTTGGTCGCCACGATTGCGGGCACGGGGCTGTTCATCGTCTCCCTGCCGTTCTCCCTGCTCGGCCACAACACCGACACGGCCGGCGAACGCCTGGTGGCGGAGCCGGCCAAGTATACCTTCGTCCGGCCGCTCGGCAATTTCGAGGCCCAGACCCCGGGTAACGATTAGTACAACAACGCTAATCGAAGATCACCATGGACTGCTTGCCCGGCCCGATGCGGCCGGACGTGGCCGCATGCCTTCGCCCCACGAACGCACGAACTGAAATAATGTCGCGCTGAAGCGCGCCGTGCGACGGCGTCGATCGATCAGGGACTAGCATGTCGAAACCAGAACGTGTCGCCGGGCGCCATCGGCGCGCTCCGGGCCGGGCGGCGACGATTGTCGTCGTATTGGCTTTCGTGATGTCCGGAACAGCGGCGGCCGCGAATCCAAGCGCCGATCTGCAACAGCTCGAGGCGCGGGCGGCGAATACGCACTTGGCGGCCAGCGACGAATGGCATGCGCTGTTGCACTACGAGCCCAACTGGCTGCGCGGCGGTGTGCATAGCGAAGTCGCCTCGCCGTGGTTCTTTCTGGCCGACGATGGCCGGACCGACCCCGTGGCCGAGCTCGACGCCACCCTGGCCGGCCTGTTCTCGAAACAGCCGATCGGGCCGCGCGAGCTGCCGGCCTACTGCCTGTTCGTGGCGCGCCGCAAGTTTCTGGTCAAGACTTTGGACATCGACACGTCGCGCCTACCGGTCCACGCCTGCCCGGACTATCGCAACTGGCGCTCGCTGATCGCGCCGGATTCGGCCAGCCTGATTTTTCCCACCGCCTTCCCGAACAGCCCGTCGTCGATGTTCGGCCATACGCTGCTGCGCATCGATTCGGCCCGCAGAAGCCGCGGCACGGAGCTGTTGTCGTATGCGGTCAACTTCGCGGCGGCCGCGCCGGAAGGCCATCGCGGTCTGGGTTTCGTCTGGAAGGGGCTGACCGGCGGTTACCCCGGCGTGTTCGGCATGTTCCCCTACTACAAGAAGGTCAAGCAGTACGCCTGGATCGAGAACCGGGACATCTGGTCGTATCCGCTGAACCTGACCCATGCGCAGCTATCCCGGTTGGTCGATCATATATGGGAGATGGACAGCGTCCATTTCGTCTACTATTTTCTGAACAAGAACTGCTCGTACCAGTTGTTGAGCCTGCTCGATGTCGCCCGGCCGAAGCTGCACCTGACAAGCCACTACGACTGGTACACGATCCCGTCCGACACGATCCGTACCCTGGCGGACGTGCCCGGGTTGATGGGCCCGGCGGAGTATCGGCCCTCGAAGGAAACCCGGCTGCGCTGGGAGACCGAGCAACTCGCGCCGGACGAGCAGGCGCTGGCCCGCAAGGTCTCGCGCCGCGAACTGGCGCCCGACGCGCCGGCACTCGCGGCGCTGAGCGCGGAACGACGCGCGGCGGTGCTGGAGGTGGCCTACGACGCGCTGAATTACCAGTTGTCGAGCAAGGAGGTGGATGCGCCGGTCCCCGGTCAGGCCGGTCGCGACTACGCCAACCATATCCTGGCCGTACGCGCGTCGATTCCGCGCCGCTCGCCGTTCGGACACGTGCCCACGCCGCCGATCTCGCCGGAGGACGGCCATCGCTCGCTGCGGATCAACGCTTCGGGGATCTATGCCGACGACAACTTCTCGCTCGGTTTTCGAATCCGGCCGGCTTATCACGATCTGCTCGACGACCCCGGCGGCTATACCCGGGGCGCGGCGATCGATTTTGCCGATATCGGTGTGCGCGTCGATCCGGGCGACGGCCGGGTCCGGATCGACGACATCCGCCTACTGTCGATTACCTCGCTGTCGCCTCGCAATGCCTGGTTCAAGCCGATTTCGTTCACCGCCGATACCGGCGTGCGCCGGCGGCCGTCGAGCCATGTCTTCACCGACGCGCCCAACGATCTCGGCTATTATCTACAGGGCGGGCCCGGCCTGGCCTGGGGCGGGCGCGATCTGATCGGCTATGTGTTCAGCCAGTTCTCCTTCGACGCCAATCCGGGGCTGGAGCCGGCCTGGGCCGTGGGCGCGGGCGGCAGCGCCGGTGTCCTGGCTTATCCGGTGCCGGGCGTGCAGCTCAAGGCCGAAACCGGCTGGCTGGAATACGCCGTGGGCGCGGACGGTCATTACGGCTGGGCGACGCTGGGCGCGCAGGTGCCGATCGTGGATAATTTCGCCTTCCGCTCCACCGTCGGCTACGAGAACACCCGCGTGGACGACGGCCTGCGGGTGGATTTCGGCATCCAGGCTTATTTCTGATGTGCGAATCCGGCGCGCGACCGCAAATCGACGAGCACGGCTGGCTGGCCGGTGTACGCCGTGTCGCTTCGCCCAATCATGACGCGCGCCCGCCGGGCGTCACGGTCGATACGCTGGTCGTGCACGGCATCACGCTGCCGCCCGGGCGCTTCGGCCACGGCTATGTGGATGCATTGTTCACCAATACGCTGGATTCGTCGGCGCACCCGGTCTTTGCCGCTATCGCGGATCTGCGGGTGTCCGCGCACGCGTTGATCGAGCGCACCGGCGCGCTGACCCAGTATGTGGGCTTCGACGACCGCGCCTGGCACGCGGGGGCATCGTGTTTCGAGGCGCGCGAGCGCGTCAACGATTTCGCGGTCGGCATCGAACTGGAAGGCACCGACGATTGCCCGTACGCGCCGGCCCAATATCGGCGGCTGGCGGGTCTCGCGGCGGCGCTTTTGCGTCATTACCCGGCCATGAACCGCTCGCGCATCGTCGGCCACAGCGCTATCGCCCCGGGCCGCAAGAGCGATCCCGGGCCGGCCTTCGATTGGGCCGCGTTCCGCCGGCTGCTGGACCGGGCGGCTTTTTGAGCGCGATCGTCGGTCGGCGTCCTGCGCCGCGACCGTCAAGCCGGTAGCATGAGCGCTTGCCTTTACAGCCAGGAGAACCCGTGGCCGAGGACTTGAGCCGTTATCTGGACACCGCGATCGAGGCCGCGCGTGCCGCGGAACGCGTGATCAATCGCTACTATCGTGGCGATTTCGAAGTCGAGCGCAAAGCCGATGCTTCGCCGGTGACCATCGCCGACGTGGAGTGCGAGCGCGTCATCAAACAGGTGCTGGCGGAAGCTTTCCCCGAGCACGGCTTTTACGGCGAGGAACTCGGGCGTGAGTCGATCGACGCCGAGTACGTCTGGTTGATCGACCCGATCGACGGCACCAAGAGCTTCGTGCGCGGCTATCCCTTCTTTTCCACCCAGATTGCGTTGATGCGCGCCGGCGAACCCAATAATGAATTAATCGTCGGCGTGTCGAACGCGCCGGCGTTCGGCAACGGCGAGATGGCCTGGGCGGCGCGCGGCGAAGGTGCATTCCTCAACGGCGAGCCGATTCAGGTTTCGAGCGTCGATACGATCGGGCAGACCAGCCTGTCGATGGGCAACATCGGCGCGCTCGGCGCATCAAAGGCCTGGCCGAAGATCGGCGAGCTGGTCGGCGATGTCCACCGCATCCGCGGCTACGGCGATTTCTATCACTACCACCTGCTGGCGACCGGCGCGCTCGATGCTGTCATCGAATCCGATCTCAATATTCTGGATATCGCGGCACTCACCGTGATCGTACGCGAGGCCGGCGGCGATATGACCGAACTCGGTGGCGGGCCGATCGGTCTGGAATCGCGCACCGCTTTGGCCACCAACGGCCGGCTGCGCTCGCAACTCGGCCCCTATTTCGTCGACTGGGACGAAGCACGCCACGCACCGCGCGGCTGAGCGATCGGCCAAAGCAGGCACGTGCTCGCCGCGGCCGCCGGCCGCGAAGCAGTTGAAAACAGATGACATTTCAGCTGCTTTGGCGCCGGATTAATAATCGATCGACGGCATGGCATCGCCACGCAGGCTGATCACCGGCCAGCCGGCTTGGTTTGCGGCCGCTTCCAATCGTGGGTCGGGGTCGACCGCCACCGGTCGATCGGCCCAGCGCAGCAGTGGCAGATCGTTGTGCGAGTCGGAATAGAACGTCACCGTTTCGGGTGCGGCGCCCATGCGGGCCACGAAGTCCTCGGCGCGCGCAATTTTGCCCTCGCGATAAGACGGCGTGCCGGCGATCGCGCCGGTATAGACGCCATCGACGATTTCCGGATCGGTCGCGATCAGGTGCTCGATCCCGAGCAGGGCCGCAATCGGTTCGGTCACGAACCGGTTGGTCGCGGTGATGATCGCCGTCAAATCTCCGCGCCGACGATGAAAATCCACGACCGCCGCGGTGTGGCGCGCCACGATCGGCTCGATCCGCTCGGCGACGAACCGTTCGCGTAGCGCGGTCATGCGCGCGGCGGGTTGGTCGATCAGCGGCTGCAGCACGAAGCGCTGGTAGGCATGGATATCGAGCGCGCCGGCATCGTACTGGGCCTTGAACGTTTCGTTCGCGCGGGCATAGCTCGGGCCGTCGACAATAGCCTCGTCGACCAGAAAACGGCCCCATTCGTAGTCGCTGTCTCCTTCGAGCAGGGTTTGATCGAGATCGAAAAAAGTCAGTCGCACGTCCGCGCCTCGGCTGTGGGAGAGATTGAAGGCGCGTAATGATGACGGCTGCAGCGAGCTCTGGAAAGCGATAAAAGCGGAGCACAATAGAATTGCGCGCCTAACCGAATGCGTTCCGGCGATTCAGCCAATGTTTTTTAGTTTCTTGCGGATTTGTGAAAGAATCACTTAGGTATTTTCCCGAGGGTAGTGTTGTGATTGATGCACAAGGGTTCCGCGCGAACGTCGGCATCATCTTGAGCAATCGGCAAGGTAAGGTGTTCTGGGCGAAGCGCATCGGCCAACAGTCTTGGCAATTCCCCCAAGGCGGTATACGCGAAGGCGAGGACGCGCAAGCCGCACTTTATCGCGAGCTGGAAGAAGAAGTCGGGCTACGTCCCGAGCATGTCCAGATCGTGGCTTCCACGCGCAACTGGCTGCGCTATCGGCTGCCCAAGCGCTATATACGGCGTCATCGCCAGCCGCTGTGCATCGGCCAGAAGCAGAAGTGGTTCATGCTGCAACTGGTCGCGCCCGAGTCCTGCGTACGTTTCGATGCCACCGAAAAGCCGGAGTTCGACGGTTATCGCTGGGTCGACTACTGGCATCCGGTGGACGAGGTCGTGTTCTTCAAGCGCCAGGTCTATCGCCGCGCGCTGGATGAGCTTTCGGACTATCTGCAATCCGGCTCCACCGCCTGAACGTACGGGCGGGAAAGCGCGGTCGACGCGAGTCGCATTTGTAGTTGACAATCGTTCGCATTAGCGTTGTACTGCGCGTCGGAGGTAATGCCATGTACGTCTGCGTGTGCAACGCGGTCACCGACTGCCAGATTCGCGAAGCCTACTGCGAAGGCGCTTGCAGCCTGCGCCTGTTGCGCCAGAAGCTCGGCGTTGCCGGCTGTTGCGGGCGTTGTGCGCCCTGCGCGCGGGATGTGTTGCTCCAGTGTCGCCAGGAAAGCGAACGCGAAGAGGCGGCCGAGGCGGAAGCTTTTCGACCGATAGCGGTTACCGCCTAAGCCTTTGTACTCGATGCGCGCACGAACGGCCCGCGCACGAGCGACTGTTTGTGCGTCGCCGGCGCCTCGGCTAGTCTTGCCCTAAGTTCAGGCCGACACAGGACAAGCAATGAAAGGCGACGCGACCGTTATCAAATATCTGCAGGAAGCGCTCAAGCTGGAGTTGACCGCGATCAACCAGTATTTCCTGCATGCGCGCATGTTCGAGGACATGGGCTTGTTCGAACTCGGCAAGCACGAGTACAACGAATCGATCGAGGAAATGCAGCACGCGGACCGCTTCATCAAGCGTATTCTGTTCCTCGACGCGCTGCCCAATCTGCAGGATCTCGGCAAG
The DNA here is from genome assembly GCF_035690525.1 of Salinisphaera sp. Lineage (GTDB taxonomy): Bacteria > Pseudomonadota > Gammaproteobacteria > Nevskiales > Salinisphaeraceae > Salinisphaera. The sequence goes on along the minus strand of NZ_DASSKM010000180.1, from coordinate 3,076 downwards.
CTGCGCATCGGCGAAAAGCCGCAGGAAATGCTCGAGTGCGATCTGGCCGCCGAGTATGAAGGCCATGCGCACTACAAGGAGGCGATCAAGGTCTGCGAGGAAGTCGGCGACTACGCCACCCGTGATCTGTTCGTCGATATTCTCGCCGATGAGGAAGAGCACATCGACTACATCGAGACCCAGCTCGATCTGATCCAATCCCTCGGCGAGCACAACTTTCTGCAATCGCAGGCCGGTACCGACATCAACCAGACGCCGGACACCGAGTAACGCCGCCGCATCCGATGGTGCGAAACGAACCCGTCGCGAGGATCTCGCGGCGGGTTTTGCTATCAGACGCCGATGATCAGAACGGTTGGACGAAGACCAGAATCATGATCAGCAGCAGGATGACCGCGGGCACCTCGTTCATGAGCCGGTAGAACTTCGGCGTCCCGGTGGCGCGGTCTTCGCGGAATTTTTTCACCTGGACCTGACACCAGCCGTGGAAGCCGATCAGCAGCACGACCAGCGCAAGCTTGGCATGGAACCAGCCGTTGACCGCCAGCCAGCCGCCGCCCAGCATCGTCAGCATCCAGATCCCGAACGCGATCGTGCCCAAGGCGGCGATCGACATCAGCTTGGACAGCCGCCGTTCCATGATAGAAAAGCGCTCGCGGCCGATCTCGTCCGTGGCTTCGGCGTGATAAACGAACAGCCGCGGCAGATAGAACAGCCCGGCGAACCAAGCCACCATGAACGAAACGTGCAGGGCCTTGAGCCAGAGAAACAGCATCCGGGCGCTCCTTGATCGTGCTGGGTTATCGGTAATCGTCTCATTATATCGGTTGGGCGCGATATAACGCGCAGCCGCGGCGATCACGACAGGGCCGGGTGCCATGGGGCCGCCGGGCCGCGAGCCGAGCGCGCATGAACCTGCCGATCTCCCGGGTCTATCTCCCAGGTGATCTTTCTGGGGTTCTGTTTTATGCCGGTGTAGTATGCGGCTACATTTTTCATAGCGACAGCGATCGAGTCATGGCGGGCAGGCAGAAAATAGGTCTGGTGGGCGGCACGGGTTACGCCGGCGCCGAGCTGCTGCGACTGTTGTCCGCGCATCCGCAGGCCGAGATCGTGGCCGTGACCTCGCGCAGCGCGGCCGGCACGCCGGTGGCCGAAACGTATCCGCAGTTGCGCGGCGTCGTCGATCTGGCGTTCTCGGATATGGCCGATGCCCGGCTCGATGAATGCGACATCGTATTCTTCGCCACGCCGCACGCAGCGGCCATGCACGACGTGCCGCGCCTGCTCGACGCCGGCGTGCGCATTGTCGATTTGTCGGCCGATTTCCGGCTGCGCGATCCGATGATCTGGGCGCAGTGGTACCACACCGAACACGCCGCACCCGAGTTGATCGAACGCGCGGTCTACGGCCTGCCCGAACTGGGCCGGCGCACAGCCATCGCCGGCGCCGATCTGGTGGCCTGCCCGGGCTGCTATCCGACCGCGATTTTGCTCGGCTTCAAACCGCTGGTGGAGGCCGGCGTCGTCGATCTCGGCCGGTTGATCGCCGACGCCAAGACCGGCGTCTCCGGTGCTGGCATGAAGCTCGCGACCGGTTTCCTGTTCGCCGAGGCCACCGATTCGTTCAAGGCCTACGGCGTGGCCGGTCATCGGCATTTGCCCGAAATCCGGCAGTTTTTGGGCGAACTGGCCGCCCGCGATGTCGGGCTGACCTTCGTGCCGCATCTGGTGCCGATGGTGCGCGGCATTCATGCCACGCTATATGCCACTTTGACCGGCGCGGCCGATCTGCAGTCGCTCTACGAGCGCGCTTATGCCGATGAGCCGTTCGTGGATGTGCTCGGCCCGGGTGCTACGCCCGAGACCCGGCACGTGCGTGCGACCAACATGTGCCGTATCGCCGTGCACCGGCCGTTGAACGGTGATCAGGCCGTTGTCCTGTCGACCATCGACAATCTGGTCAAGGGCGCGGCCGGGCAGGCGGTCCAGTGCTTCAACCTGATGATCGGTGCGCCCGAAACGTCCGCCTTGACAGCGACCGCGCCGGTGCCCTGAAGTTACCGATATTTCTTTAAAACCCCGTCCCTTGAAAACATACGAGTCGCACTGATGTCGTATGATAGTGATTGTGGGTTCGACACGGACGACGCTTATGAGTGCTGCGACCGATACCATCGAGCAAGAAGCCGACCAGGCGGCGCTGGTTTTCACCGACGCCGCGGCTATTAAAGTCAAGGAGTTGCTGGAAGACGAGGACAACGACGCCCTCAAGCTGCGTGTGTTCGTATCCGGCGGCGGTTGCTCGGGGTTTCAATACGGTTTCACTTTCGACGAAAACGTCGATGAAGGCGACACCTTGATCGAAAAGCAGGGCGTGACTCTGCTCGTCGACCCGATGAGCGTGCTCTATCTGATGGGCGCCGAAATCGATTTTTCGGACGGGATAGAAGGCGCGCAGTTCGTGATCCGCAATCCCAACGCCACAACCACTTGCGGCTGCGGTAACTCGTTCGCGGTATAAGCTTCACGCGCGCCTTCGCCCGTTGAGGGGCAATTCGCCGTAGGCGAATGGGGTGACAGACAACCCCTCAGGCTTGCGAAGCAAGCCCCGCGCGGATGCGCGGCGCAGTTCGTGATCCGCAATCCCAACGCCACAACCACGTGCGGCTGCGGTAACTCGTTCGCGGTATAAGCCTCACGCGCGCCTTCGCCCCTTGAGGGGCGATTCGCCGTAGGCGAATGGGGTGACAAACAACCCTTCGGCTTGCGAAGCAAGCCCCGCGCGGATGCGCGGCGCAATTCGTGATCCGTAACCCCAACGCCACAACCACTTGCGGCTGCGGCAATTCGTTTGCGGTTTGAACTCGCCGGGTTGCGCTTAGCGCAACCCGGGCGGCGGTTCGTGCCAGCCGCCGAGCACCGCCGGCCCCTTCGCGCCGGTGACGTTTGGGGCATTGCCCGGGCGCCCCAATAGCCGCTGCCGCGCAAGCCAGGCAAACGCCAGGGCCTCGATCCAATCCGGGTCGAGGCCCAGTTTTCGGGTCGTCTCCACCGGGCGCGGCGCGGCCGCGGC
>NZ_DASSKM010000179.1:0-7404 GCF_035690525.1 Salinisphaera sp. | reverse complement strand
CTAGCCTAGCGCGCTACAGCCGTTCGACGATCGCGTCGGCAAAGCCCTGGGTGGAGCCTTCGCCGCCCAGATCGGGCGTGGTGCGATCGCCATCGGCCATCGCGTCGCGCACGGCGCGGCGGATACGCCCGGCCTGCTCGTCCAGACCGAGATGGTCGAGCATGAGCGCGGTGGCCAGGATCACCGACGTCGGATTGGCGATGCCCTGGCCGGCGATATCGGGGGCGCTGCCGTGTACGGCCTCGAACATGGCGCACCGGTCGCCGATGTTGGCGCCCGGCGCCAACCCAAGGCCGCCGATGAGCCCGGCGCAGAGATCGGAAAGGATGTCACCGAACAGGTTGGTGGTGACGATAACGTCGAAACGCTCCGGCGCCATCACCAGCTTCATCGCGCAGGCGTCCACGATCGCTTCCTCGTATTCGAGGTCATCGTATTCCTCGGCGATCTTGCGGCCCACCTTGAGAAACAGCCCCGAGGTGGACTTCATGATGTTGGCCTTATGCGTCAGCGTGACCTTCCTGCGTCCGCGCGCCCGCGCCATCTCGAAGGCAAAGCGCACGATCCGCTCGGATTGCTCGCGCGTGATCACCGACAGCGCCTCGGCCCGATTGCCGTCGTCGGACACGATCTGGCCTTCGCCCGAATACATGCCGCCCTTGTTCTCGCGCACGGTGATGATGTCGAGGTTCTCGTAGCGCGATTTCGTCCCCGGCAGGGACAGCGTGGGGCGCACGTTCGCGTACAGGTCGAACTGCTTGCGCATGGCGACGTTGACCGAGCGATAGCCCTGGCCGACCGGCGTGGTTACCGGCCCTTTGAGCACCAGCCCGCTCCGCTCGATCGCGCGAACCGCGCTCTGCGGCAGGGGATCGGATTCACCGGCGTCGAGCGCGGCCTGGCCGACCCGGACATACTCGCGATCGAAATCCATATCCAGCGCGTCGAGCACCTTGAGCGCGGCATCGACGATATCGGGTCCGATGCCGTCACCCTTGATGATCGTAAGCGGTGTACTCGCCATGATTCCGCTCCTTCGACCGCCGCCCGGACACGGCGTGGTTATGGCATTCTAACAGCTTGATTTGGCGCGACCGGTCGTATACCCGCAAAGCGCCGGGGGCTGGCGACGGGAGGATAAGCCGCAATGAGATCCGTGATTTCGCGATGGCCGGCGACACTGCTTGCCGCGCTCGTGCTGCTCGCCGTCATGCCGGGCACCGCGAGCGCGACCGCCGCCGGCAACGGCAACACGCTGACCGGCGATGCCGATCTGGTCGTGGTGATGAAAGCCGAACGCGAACTCTATCTCTACCGTGACGGGCTGATCATCGCCCAGTACCCGATCGCGCTCGGCCTCGCCCCGGTCGGCACCAAGCGGATGCGCGGCGACGACAAAACGCCGATCGGCGCCTATACGCTGGATTGGCGCAATCCGAACAGCGATTTCCACCGCTCGATCCATATCTCCTATCCGAACGCGGCCGACCGCGCACGAGCCGCGGCGCTCGGCGTGCCGCCCGGCCGCAACATCATGATCCACGGTCAGCCGGACTACGACGACCGGCCGCGCACCGGTGACTGGACCCACGGCTGCATCGCCGTATCCAACGCGGCCATCGACCAGATCTGGGCCCATGTGCCCGACGGCACGCCGATCCATATCTATCCGTGACGGCCGTGGGCGGCATGCGCTGGCGCGGCCGGGGGATCATCGGCCGGCGCCGATCTTGGTAGCCACGCGACTCACGCTGCCGCATGCGCTGGGCGCGGCTCTTGTCGACGAAGCCCGCGACGCGGGTGGCTTCGAGATCTGCGGCTTCATCGCCGCCGCCGCCGGCGGCGACAACAAACCGATCGTGCGCTACCCGATCGCCAACCGCGCCGCGCGCGCGGCCGATCGATTCGATATGGACGCGGCCGAACAGGTTGCCGCATTCAAACGCATGCGCGAACGCGGCGAAACGCTGATCGCCATCTACCACTCGCACCCAATCGGCGAAGCCGAGCCCTCGACCCACGATCGGCGCGGGCACAGTTATCCCGACGCCGCGGCCGTGATCGCCGCACCGAACGCGCGGGCGGCACCGATCCGCGCCTGGCGGATGACGGCGGCCGCGCCGAAAGAGATTGCGATTGCATGGGCCGGGGCGCCGGAAGTCTAGGGCTGTTGCCGCTCCATACGGCACCGCGTTGCAACCCCAAATCGTGTCAGCCAAGGCGCAGAGCGCCGACCGCAGTCATTCTGCGGTCAAGCTCTGCAACGCCGGATGGCGCGATTTGGGGCCGCAACCCGTAGGGCCGGGGCCATTTTGCCGCAATCCAGCGTTGCAGCGCGCTACGGTAGAATGGCTACCGTACGCCCGCTGCGCCTTGTCTTGCACCAAAATGGCCGCCGGCGCGGCGTCGTATGGAACGGCAACAGCCCTCGGCGTTTTTTGTAGAATCGCGAGCTGGATCATCCGACGGCTTCGTTTATGCGCTTTTCCGCTTTCGCCCTGGCCACAAGCAAGGAGACTCCGGCCGACGCCGAGATCGTTTCACATCAGTTGATGCTTAGAGCCGGCATGATCCGTCGCCTGGCCGCCGGGCTGTACAGTTGGTCGCCGCTGGGCATGCGGGTGCTGCGCAAGGTCGAGACGATCGTACGCGCGGAAATGGACGCCATCGGCGCGCTGGAAATGCTCATGCCGGCCATCCAGCCGGCCGAGCTGTGGCGTGAATCCGGCCGCTGGGAAGCGATGGGCCCGCTGATGCTGCGCATGCGCGATCGCGCCGAGCGCGAATACTGCTTCGGGCCGACGCACGAGGAAGTGATCACCGATTACGTCAAGCGCGACGTGCGCAGCTATAAGCAGCTGCCGGTGACCTACTACCAGATCCAAATCAAATTCCGCGACGAGATCCGCCCGCGCTTCGGACTGATGCGCGCCCGCGAATTCATCATGAAGGACGCCTACTCCTTCCATATGGACGCGGCCGATCTGGATCGCGAATACCGGGCCATGCGCGGCGCCTATGTGGCCATTCTCGATCGTATAGGCCTGGACTATCGCGTGGTCGCGGCGGACTCGGGCGCCATCGGCGGCGCGAAATCCGAGGAATTCCATGTCCTCGCCGGCTCCGGCGAGGACGAGCTGGCGGTGTCCACCGACGGCGCGTATGCAGCCAATATCGAGGCCGCGGCGACCGTCATGGGCGAAGGCGAGCGCGCCGCCCCCTCCGGCGAATTGAAAAAGATCGCCACCCCCGGCGTGACGACGATCGCTGCCCTGGCCGAGCACCTCAAGGTGCCCGAGTCGGCGACCGCGAAATCGATCGTGGTGATGGGCGAATCGGGCGATCCCGTGCTGCTGATGCTGCGCGGCGATCACAGCCTGAACGAAATCAAGGCGGAAGGCATCGACGGTATCGCCTCGCCGCTGACTATGGCCGACGAGGCGGTCATCCGCACCCATTTCGGCGCCGGTCCCGGCTCGATCGGCCCGGTCAACACGAACGTCGAGGTTATCGCCGACCACGCCCTGGCCAACGTCGCCGATCTGGTGGTCGGCGCCAACTACGACGGCGCTCACTTCACCCACTTCAACTGGGGCCGCGATCATCCCGAACCGCGTTTTGCCGATCTGCGCAATGCGCGTGCGGGCGACCCCAGCCCGACCGGCACCGGCACGCTCGAAATCCTGCGCGGCATCGAGGTCGGCCATGTCTTCCAACTCGGCGACAAGTACAGCCGCGCGCTCGATCTGAGCGTCCTGGACGAGGCCGGCAACGCGGTCGTGCCCGAGATGGGCTGCTACGGCTTCGGCGTATCGCGCATCGTCGCCGCCGCCATCGAGCAGTGCCACGACGAGGCCGGCATCTGCTGGCCGACCGCCATCGCGCCATTCGAGTTGGTGATCATCCCGATCAAGGCCGACCAGTCCGCGGCCGTGCGTGAGGCCTGCGAAACGCTCTACAACGAGTTGAAAGCGGCCGGCGTGGACGTGGCCTACGACGATCGCGGGCTGCGGCCCGGCCCGATGTTCGCCGACGCCGAGCTGATCGGCATTCCGCATCGCATCGTGGTTTCGGACCGCGGGCTGCAATCCGGCACCCTGGAATACAAGGGCCGGCGCGATGCCGAGTCCAGCCCGATCGAGCACGATATCGCCGCGATCAAGGCGGTCGTCACAGGCCGCTGAACGCTTGTACCACGCCGCACGCGCACTGCTTTTCGCCGCGGCGCTTGGCACCGCCGCGCCGGCGGCTTATGGCGCGGCCGCCGCGCCCGAGCATATGCAATCCGGCATGCGCGCCGCGCTCAAGCGGGCGATCGCCGATTCCAAGGGCTTCGAGAATCGCTTCGACGCCGAGGTCTGGCTGGTCGATATGTCGCACCGGCTGGCTCCGCTTGTGCCCGATCTTCAGCGCCGGCTGAATCTGCTACGCGATGTCCACAGCGCGGCCACCGAGGCCGGGCTGTCGCCGCAACTGGTGCTGGCGCTGATTCAGGTCGAATCCAATTTCAAGCGTTTTGCCCTGTCCCCGGCCGGCGCCGAGGGCCTGATGCAGATCATGCCGTTCTGGCGCCACGAGATCGGCGAGCCGGACGACAATCTGTTCAACCGCGCGACCAATTTGCGCTACGGCTGCGCGATTCTGGCTTATTATCTCACACTGGAGGACGGCAATCTGACCCGTGCGTTGGCCCGCTACAACGGCAGCCTCGGCCAATTGTGGTATCCGCTCCGGGTCGAGAACGCGCTGCGCGAGAACTGGCGCGTGCGGTAACACTGGACGCCGCGGGCGACGACCGACAGCATATGCCCGCCGATTCCGACCGGGCGACACATGAGCCAGGACATTTTGATCCTCTACTACAGCCGCAACGGCGCGACCGCGCAGCTCGCCAACGAGGCCGCGCGCGGCGTGGCGCGCATCGACGGCATGGCCGCGCGGGTGCGGACCGTACCCCCGGTGTCGCCAACCATCGAAGCCGGCGATCCGGCAGTGCCGGCGTCGGGCGCGCCCTACGTCGAGCACGATGATCTGGAAGAATGCGCCGGCCTGATTCTCGGCTCGCCGACGCGCTTCGGCAACATGGCCGCGCCGCTGAAATACTTCATCGACACGCTATCCGGCCAATGGCTGTCGGGTACGTTGGCCGGCAAGCCGGGCGCGGTGTTCACCTCCACCGCCAGTCTGCACGGCGGGCAAGAGACCACGCTGGTGTCGATGATGCTGCCGCTGATCCATCACGGCATGCTGATCACCGGCCTGACCTATACCGCCGACGATCTGCTCGCCGAAACCGATTCCGGCGGCACCCCCTACGGCGCAAGCCACGTCGCCGGCACCCTGGGCGACAACCCGCTTACCGAAATCGAAAAGAAACTCGCACGCAATCTCGGCGCGCGTGTGGCCGATATCGCCCGCCGGCTTGCCCGGGCGGATTAAGGCCTGTTGCCGTAGCCCAGTGCCTGTTTGACGAACGGGATGGTCAGGCGGCGATGCGCCGACAGCGAAGCCCGATCGAGCGTATCGAGCGCGGCCATCAAATCCGGCACGCCAGCCGCGCCGTGACGGATCATCCAGCGGGCGGTCGCCTCGGGCATCTGCATGCCGCGCTGTTCGGCCCGGCGGATGAGCAGCGCGCGCTTGTCGTCGTCGTCCAGCGCCCGACAGAGCATCACCCCGCCCCAGCCCAGTCGGCTGGCCAGATCGGGCAGCGCCAGGCCGAGTTCGCGCGGCACCACCGGGCCGGCAGCCAACAGCCGGCTGCCGCGGGCGCGGAGCTGATCGGAAAGCCCGAGCAACGCGATCTCGGCCTCGCGATCGCCGGCCACGGCGTCGACATCGTCGACACAGACACAATCCATGCCGGCCAGGCCTTCCAGCAGCGGGCCGATCGGCTCGTGCACCTGGGCCAGCGGCAGATAGACGCTGCGCCGGCCGGCGTCACCCACGGCGCGACAGGCCGCTTGCAGCAGGTGCGTCTTGCCGGAGTTCGCCGGCCCGGCCACGAACAGCCGCTCGCTGCGCCCGTCCACCACCTCGGCCACCGCCGCCTTGGCGTCGGCGTTAACGCGGCCGACGAAGGCGGACAATGTCGCCGAGGTCGGCAGCTGAACACCGAGAACGAGCTGTACGGGCATACGGACCTGCGAAATCAAATGTCTTTCGACAACGCGTTCTCGCGCGACGGCACCAGGGGCCGTTGCCGCTTAGAATGCCGGCATGAGACCCGGCGGGCAACCGCGCGGTCTCACTCCTGTAGGTACAACCGGCTTTCGCGCCAACGCCGCCCGCCGTAGCGTACGATGACCGCGATGGTGGCCGCGGTCGGCAGCGCCAGCAGCACACCGATGAAGCCGAACAGATCGCCGCCGGCCAGCACCGCGAAAATCACCCAGACCGGGTGCAGGCCGATCGCCTCGCCGAGCAGGAGCGGCGTGAGCACCATCTGCTCCATCATTTGGCCGATGCCGAACACCAGCAGCACCCAGAGCACCTGATACGGATCGCCGGTCTGCACGAGCATGGCCACGCTGGCCATCAAGAAGCCGGAGATCACACCCACATAGGGCACGAAGCTGATCAGGCCGGCGCCGAGCCCGATCACGAGCGCCAGATCGAGTCCGGCCAGCCACAGTCCGATGATATAGATGCTGCCGAGCACCAGCATGACCAGCGCCTGGCCGCGAATGAAATGGCCGAGCACATCGTCGGTTTCGCGGGCGAGTTCGGTGATGGTCACTTGGTAGCGGCGCGGCAACTGGGCGCGGACGAACGCGGTCATGTGGTCCCAGTCGCGCAGGAGATAGAACATGATCACGGGCACGAGCAACAGATTGACCACCCACGACAGCAGCGCCGTGCCCGACGAGAACGCCTTCTTGGCGATGGCCGAGGCAAAGTCGCTCGCGCTGCCCCAGTTGTCGGCAATCAGTTGGCGGATGGAATCGGCGTCGATACCGCCCACACCGGGCGCGAACCGGCGGATCCACGGGTTGAAGGTCTGCTGTACCCAGTCGAGATAGCGCGGCAGACTACGGATCAGGGTGTCGAACTGCGCCTGCAGGATCGGCAGCAACAGGAAGACCAGCAACGCGAACACCAGGATCATGACCAGAAATACGATGATCACGCCCACGGTGCGATTCAGGCGCAGCCGTTCGAGCCGATCGACGATCGGGTCGCAGACATAGGCCAAACCGGCCCCGAGCACGAACGGCAGCAGCATGCCGTGCAGCAGCACGATGACCGCCACGACCCCCGCTGCGCCGATCAAGGCGAGTGTGCGTCCACGCATGCCTGTCCGCTGCCACCTGCGATCATAATACCCAGCCCGATCCCGGTTGGGCTCGTCGAGACGGTACAATAGCATGGCCCAGCCGGCCCGCCGGCGCCTGCTTCATGAAA
>NZ_DASSKM010000178.1:0-79732 GCF_035690525.1 Salinisphaera sp. | reverse complement strand
GGAACAAGATTTCCCATTTCTTCGAACATTACAAGGACCACGAGCACGGCAAGTGGTCCAAGATCAGCGGCTGGGAGAACGCCGCCAAGGCCAAGGCCGAAATCGAGAAATCCATCGCGGCCTACAACAAGGGCTGATCCGGCCCACCGCCCGTCCCATGCAAAGCCCCCGCCGATAGCTCGACGGGGCCTTTTCGGCCGCGGCCGGGTGTTCTAGAACACTACCCGGGCGCGGGCGTTGATACTGTTGCCGTCGGCCAGCGCTAGGGCGCGATGCGGTTGCTGGTGCGCCAGTGGGTGCATACAGCAAACAATTTTTCTATAAAGGGGATCAACGCTCGGTTAGCCGAGGACGCAGCTCATGCAGGTTGCACGGCCGGGTGCGGATATCGATCTGCGCGGCGATCAGCTTGTCCCAGCCCTCCGCGACCGCGCCCGAAGAACCGGGCAGACAAAAGATGAAGGTCGCCTTGGCCACGCCGGCAATCGCGCGCGATTGCAGCGTGGACGTGCCGATGCTCTCGTAGGAGAGCATGCGAAACATCTCGCCGAAGCCGTCGATGCGCCGGTCGAACAGCACCTCGACGGCTCGGGGCGTTACATCGCGCCCGGTCAGCCCCGTGCCGCCGGTGGTAATGACCACGTCGGGCGCGTCATCGGCGACCCAGCGCGCCACGATTGCGCGTAGCTCGTACACGTCGTCCGGGCAAATTCGTTTTTCGTGCAAGGTATGGCTGGCGGCCTCCAGCCGCTCGACAAGCACCCGGCCGGACTTGTCGGTCGCTTCGGTCCGGGTATCGGAGACAGTGAGTACGGCGATGCGCAACGGCACGAATTGCGGGGTCATGGCGGGCGTGATGACAGCGGCGATGATCGACACGATGTCATACTAATCCGATCAGAGGTAATGCCGCGGTGACGGCGCGCCGCGACCCGCGTATACTACGCATGGTTGGCGCCCACCCTCCCGCTATTGCGCGAGCGCCGATTACACGCGCGCCGCCGGCTTTGTATCCGGCCGCCGAAGATCGACACGGACACTGCACACAATCCAGGTCGGTCTGCTATTCATACCACCAGGATTATGCATGTCATTCGATTCCCTCGGCCTGTCGCCGCATCTGCTGGCGGCCGTCGCCGACGCGGGCTATAACACGCCCACCCCGATTCAATCCCAAGCCATTCCCGCCATCATCGACGGCGCGGACGTATTGGGCGCGGCCCAGACCGGCACCGGCAAGACCGCGGCCTTCGTGCTGCCGATCCTCGAACGGCTCGGCAAGACCCACGAAAAGAAACCGCGCGTGCTCGTGCTCGCCCCGACCCGCGAACTGGCCGCCCAGGTCGGCGAGTCGGTGAGCACGTACGGCGCCAACACCCCGCTCAAGCGCACCGTGGTGTTCGGCGGCGTCGGTTACCAGCCACAAATCTCCGCCTTCAAGAAAGGCGTGGACATTATTGTGGCCACGCCCGGCCGTCTGCTCGATCATCTGCAGAACGGGCATATCGACTTATCCAATCTGAACACGCTGGTGCTCGATGAAGCCGACCGCATGCTCGACATGGGCTTTATCCACGACATCAAGCGGGTATTGAAGTACGTGCCGAAGCAGCGCCAGACGCTGCTGTTCTCCGCGACCTTCTCCAACGACATCCGCAAGCTGGCCGGTTCGCTGCTCACCCGCCCGGTCGAGATCGACGTGGCGCCGCGCAACGCCACCGCCGAGCGCGTGGCCCAGCGCGTGATCATGGTCGAGAAGACGCGCAAGCGCGCCGTGCTGAGCTATCTGATCGGTTCGAACGACTGGTCCCGGGTGCTGGTGTTCGCCCGCACCAAACACGGCGCCAACCGGCTCGTGAAACAGCTCGAAACCGATGGTCTGACCGCGGCCGCCCTGCACGGCAATAAATCGCAGAATGCCCGTACCAAGGCGTTGGACGGCTTCAAGAAAGGCAGTATTCGGGTGCTGGTGGCCACCGATATCGCCGCCCGCGGCATCGATATCGACGCCCTGCCCCATGTGGTGAACTACGAACTGCCCACCGTGCCCGAGGACTACGTGCATCGCATCGGCCGTACCGGCCGGGCCGGCGCCGAGGGTGAGGCGCTGTCGCTGGTCGGGCCGGACGAGCGCAAAAACCTCAAGGGCATTGAAAAGCTCATCGGCCAACAAATCGAGCGCTTCCAGCCCGAGGGTATCGACCTGCGTGCGCCGCACGACGGCGACAACATGGAAGACGACGGCGACCGGCGGCCGGCGCGCCGCCCGGCCAAGTCCAAACCCTCGCGTCCGCGCGGCGGCGGCGACAAGCCCCGCGGCGAATCCGACAAGGCGGGGCCGCGCAAGAACAAACCGCATCACGAACGCGCCCGCCACGACGACAACGGCGACGCAAACCGGCCGCGGCGTAACGCCCGCCGGGGCAAACGCGGTGGACGCGGCGGCCGACGCCAGGGCGGCGGTTCGACGAACTGATCGCCCGAACCCGGGAGGCGCGCCCAAGCCGGCGCGCCTTTTTATTGTCCACCTTTATGGCCCGCCGATCGGTCGCGGTGGACGAATCCTTTACAATCGCGCGCATGATTGCCTTTAAAAACGTCACCCTCCGCCGCGGTCCGCGCAAGCTGCTCGAAAACATCGACCTGCGCTTCCAGAGCGGCCAGCGCGTGGGCATCGTCGGCGCCAACGGCACCGGCAAGTCCAGCCTGCTCGCCATGATGCTCGGCGAACTCGCGCCCGACGCCGGCGACATCGATATCCCGGCCGGGGTGGAGACCGCCACCGTACGCCAGCACGCACCGGCCGGCGCGCAGCCGGCGATCGAGTTCGTGCTCGACGGCGATATCGAGCTACGCGAAGTCGAATCGCGCCTGGCACAAGCCGAAGCCGAGGGCGACGGCCACGCCATGGCCGAAGGCCACGGCCGTATGGCCGAGATCGACGGCTACGCGGCACGCGCGCGGGCCGCCCGGCTGCTCCACGGTCTGGGCTTCGCGCCGTCCACCTTTGAGGCGCCGATCGACGATTTCTCCGGCGGCTGGCGGATGCGCCTGAACCTCGCGGCGGCGCTCATGCGCCGTTGCGATCTGCTGGCCCTGGACGAGCCGACCAACCATCTCGATATGGACGCGGTGTTCTGGCTGCAGGCGTATCTGGCGTCGCATCCGGCCACGCTGGTCGTGGTCTCGCACGACCGCGATTTTCTCGACGCGCTGGCCACGCACACGCTGCACCTGGAACACGGCAAGGCGATTCTCTACACGGGCAACTATTCCCGGTTCGAGATGATGCGCGCCGAGGCGATGGCGCAACAGCAGGCCGCCTACGAAAACCAGCAGAAGAAACTCAACCAAATTCAGGGCTTCGTCGATCGCTTCCGCGCCAAGGCGACCAAGGCCCGCCAAGCGCAGAGCAAGCTCAAGCAGATGGAGCGCATGGAAAAAGTCGAGGCGGCGCATTGGGATACGCCGTTTTCCTTCGAATTCGCCGCACCCGCGCGCCTACCGGAGACCCTGCTGCGCGTGGACAACGCGGATATCGGCTACGACCACACGCCACTGGTCACCGCGATCAAACTACGGCTCGTGCCCGGCGATCGGCTGGCGATTCTCGGCCGCAACGGCGCCGGCAAGTCGACCGTCATGAAGCTGTTGGCGGGCGCGCTCGCACCTATGGCGGGCGAGGTCCAGTACGACAAGTATCTGAGCGTCGGCTATTTCGCCCAGCATCAACTCGAAGTGCTGGACGACACGGCGAGTGCGGCGCAGCACGTCCAGCGCCAGGACCCAAAAGCCTCCGAACAGCACATCCGCGATTTCCTCGGCGGCTTCGACTTTCGCGGCGATAAGGCGCTGGAACCGATCGGCCCGTTCTCCGGCGGCGAAAAGGCCCGGCTGGCGCTGGCCCTGGTCGTGCATTCGCGGCCGAATCTGTTATTGCTCGACGAGCCGACCAACCATCTCGATCTGGAGATGCGCCATGCCCTGGAGACCGCGCTTGCCGGTTTTACCGGCGCGGTGGTGATGATCGCCCATGACCGCCACCTGATCGACGCCACCTGTGATCAGCTCTGGCGTGTCGACGACGGGCAGCTTGCACCCTTCGACGGCGACCTGGACGACTACGCCAAGTGGATCACGCGCCAGGGCGCGGCGCGCGAAGGCCGGGACGTCAAGAAAACGACCGCGCCCGGCGGCTCGGGCGCGACCGCGCGACGCAGCTCGGCCGAACAACGGCAAAAAGAAAAACCGCTGCGCAACGCGCTGAAGAAAGCCGAGGACGAGATGGGCCGGCTGACAAAACAGATCGAACGCGTCGAAGCCGATCTGTCTCGGCCCAGCGTCTACGAAAGCCCGACCGAATCCGCCCGTCTGTCGGCCGAGCGAGGCCGCCTGCGCAAGCAGCTCGACGCCGCCGAGGCGAGCTGGATGGAAAACGCCGAAGCGCTGGACGCGCTGCAGTCCGAAAGCCACGCCGCGTAATGGCCGAGCCGACCTTTTTCTGGCACGATTACGAGACCTTCGGCGCCGATCCGAAGCGGGACAAGCCGGCCCAGTTCGCCGGCATTCGTACCGACCTGGATTTCAACGCGATCGGCGATCCGATCGTGCTTTACTGTCAGCCGCCGGCCGATATGCTCGGCCATCCCGAGGCCACGCTGATCACCGGCATCACACCGCAGTACGCGCTCGAACACGGCGTACCCGAGCCGGAATTCATCGCCACCCTCGTGGCCGAAATGGCCAAGCCCGGCACCTGTAGCGTCGGCTACAACAGCCTGGCCTTCGACGACGAAGTCACCCGCCATACGCTGTGGCGCAATTTCTTCGACCCGTACGCCCGCGAGTGGCAAAACGGTTGTTCGCGCTGGGATATCATCAATATGGTGCGGCTCGCCTATGCGCTGCGCCCGGACGGTATCGAGTGGCCGAAACGCGCCGATGGCGCGCCGAGCTTCAAGCTCGAGGCGCTCGCCGCGGCCAATAATCTCGCCCAGGAGCGCGCACACGATGCGCTTTCCGATGTACAGGCGACCATCGATCTGGCCCGGCTGATCCGCGACAAGCAGCCGCGCCTGTACGAATACGTCCAGTCGCACCGCGACAAGACCGGCGCCCGTAAATTATTGGACATGGACACGCGCAAACCGGCGCTGCATGTCTCGTCGAAATTTTCCGCCGCCAACGGCTGTCTGTCGCCGGTCATGCCGATCGCACAGCACCCCTCGAACAAGAACTGCATCATCGTCTACGACCTGCGCGCGGACCCGGCGCCGCTGCTGGATCTCCCGCCGGAGGATATCTTCGAGCGCATCTTCACGCCCAGCGAAGACTTGCCCGGAGATGCGCCGCGCGTCGCGCTCAAGGGCGTGCATCTGAACAAGTGCCCGGTGCTGGCGCCGTTCGAAATGATGCGCGAGCACGAGGCCGAGCGGCTGAATCTCGACATTCCGCGGTGCCGGCGCCACTGGAAGACGATCCATGACCGGCTCGCCGAAGTCGAAGCCAAGGCCACGGCCGTGTTCGACGCCCGCGTGTTCGATGCCGAATCCGATCCCGAAGCCGCGCTCTACGACGGCTTCGTCTCGAATGCCGACCGTCAGCTTGCGGACAAGGTCTGCCGAAGCACGCCGGAAAAACTCGCCGCCGGCGAGATCGTGTTTGCCGACAATCGCCTCAACGAACTGCTGTTCCGCTATCGCGCCCGACATTTTCCCGAGACCCTGGCCGACGCCGAGCGCGACGACTGGAACAATTGGATCTCGAAACGGTTGGAGTTCGCACCCGACGGCGGGCTCACGCTCGACGAATACGACGAAGTGGTCGCAGCGCTAATGGCGCGCGTCCAAGGCGACCCGGCCCGGCTGCAATTGCTGCTCGATCTCAAGGCCTGGGCCGACCGACAGCGGCGGCTCGTATAAGTACGCAAACGCGGACGAGCCCGGCCGCGTAGAGGCCTGCATCCGGCCGACCTAGAGCAATTTCTACCTTTTTAAAGTTATTCATCCGCAGATGAACACAGATTTACACAGATTGAATAAGCGTCAAATCATAAAACGCATGAAGTTGCCGCGAAGCATCCCATGAATTAAACTAAGTTTAATTAGCTAAGTCTATTGAATGTTAAAAGCCATGAACATCATCAACATTCATGAAGCCAAGACCCAGCTGTCACGGCTAGTCGAGCGAGCCGCCAACGGCGAACCGTTTATCATCGCCAAGGCCGGTAAACCGTTGGTCAAAGTCAGCGCCGCTTCGGCGCCGGATTCCGGTCAATCCGCGCGTCTGGGTTTTCTCTCCGGCGCATTCGAAACGCCCGACGATTTCAACCGCATGCACGCGGACCCAATTGCCGAACTGTTTTACGGCGACGAGCCGTGATCCTACTGCTGGATACCCATATTCTACTCTGGGCGGCCGCCGAGCCCTGGAAGCTCGGCGAGCGCGCGGCCGGCCTCATTGAAGATCGTGCCAATCGGCTCTTGTTCAGCGCCGCCAGCATTTGGGAAATCGCGATCAAGAGCGGTCTCGGACGCGCCGATTTTCACGTCTCGCCTTCCCAAGTGCGACGCGGGCTGCTCGAGAATGACTACGACGAATTGCCGGTCAGCGGACGACATGCGATTGCGCTCGGCAATCTTCCGGCTATTCATCGAGATCCTTTCGATCGCCTGCTCATCGCGCAGGCGCAAAGCGAGGACGTCACGCTGGTCACGAACGACGATCTGATCGCCCGATACCCCGGGCCGATTGAAGCCGTGTAGAGTACGGCCTTTGTTCTCAAGGCGACTGAAACGGCGGACAGCGCCGTTTCCGAGACGCCCCAAAGCCGTATGACCACAACCGCGATTCAACAGTTCGACGCCGCCTTGATGAATCTTGGCCAGGCCCGTCAAACCGATCCAAACGCCTCCAACGCGCCGGCGCTGGCCGCGGCCGGCATGGTGCTGGCCGAGGACGGCGGCCCGGCGGCGCTCTACGAGCGCGTCAAGCGCTTTGAATCGGCCGGTATCTTTCGGGATACGGACTGGGACGAGCCGGCGATCCTGCAGCCAGACATCGCCAAGATCTCGCTGCGCACCGGCGACGCCCAGACCACGGTGATCGAAGCGCTCAGCCAGTTGCGCCTGCTGGCGGTCGCCCGCGGCGATTATGCGCACCCGCGCATCACGCCCGAGCACGCGCGCCAGTTCATCACCCAGGTGATGGCGCTCAACCTCGATCTGTTGTCCGGCCAACTCAGCGAGGCCGATCGCGAACGCCCCTTCAGCCTCGGTCCGATCGTGGCCGCGCTGTATCGCTTCGAAGTCGATATGATGGGCTACGAGAGCATTCTCGACAGCCTGGTGGCGGAAGTCTGGCGCATTCTGGAACAGCGCCCGATCGATGTGGACGACGCGCGCGAGATGGTCATCCAGATCGCCCGATGCCTGTTCGACCCGGCGCTGGATACCGACAATACCAGTGCTCAGCAACTCGTGAACTGCCTGTTCGCGCCCACGCCCGGCTGCGCCGAAGACCCGGGCGTGGCGGTCTACGGCAAGCGATTATCGACCTTCGTGGACGAGGAACTGCGCGCCGAGGCCCACGAGTTTGCCCGCGCCATGCACGACACCGGGCTGGTCTCGGTCTATCAAGCCGTGTTCCTGCGCCATCTACGCGCGCGGGGCGGCGAGCACCTGATTCCGGTCACGCTCGGCCTGGGGCGCACCGGCACCGATGCCTATCAGTGCCACACCGCGCTGGTGTTCGAGATCATCGACGACATCATTTTCGTCGAAACCGCGCAGGCCATCTATGGCCTGGCTCAGTTGCTCGAGCGCGGCACGCTGTTCAACGGCCCGGTCGCGGCCGGTCTGTCGCGCCAGCTTCGCCTGCCGCTGTCGAGCGGAACCGCGGCCACGCTCACCGCCGCCTTCGGCGCGCACCGCGAGCCGCGGGTATGGCTCATGGCCGGCGTGCTCAACCTGCTCGGCCAGCCGCTCGGCGTCGGCCAGGGCAACAATCCCACCTGTCAGTCGGTGATCGGCCTGTCGATGTGGGCCGACAACGACCCGGACTACCTGCTCCAGCTGATCGCCTGGGCCGCGCGCGACGACGAAGTGCTGCTGCGCTTCGAAGGCGACATCGTCTCCTCCAAGGGCCTGGCCGCGGGGCTCGCCAAACAGCGTCCGCTGGACGTGGACCCGGTGTCGATGATTCTGGTGCCGCATCTCGACCGTATCTATATCGAGATGGGCCGGCTCTGCGGCGAACGCGACGACGACCTGCACCGCTGGATCCACCCGGAGTTCTACGGCTGGTGGGTCGGCAACGGCTTTCGCGTGGTCGCCAACGCGCGCACCGAAAAGATCGAGGACCACGACGTCTTCATCCGCGACTTCTACGCCAGCTATCACCCGGACTACAACGGCGGCGTACCGGTGATTCATCCGCAGCCGGCCGGCATCGCCGCCACCGACAGCGCGGCGCGCTACGTCGGCCGTCACGCCATCGCCATCCGCCGTGTCGCGCTCGACCCGGACGGCGAAATGCGCGTGTATTTCTTCAATCCCAACAACGACAGCGGCCAGGACTGGGGCCAGGGCATCCACACCGACACCCACGGCCACGGCGAACGCCATGGCGAGGCCAGCCTGCCCTTCCACCAATTCGCCTCGCGCCTGTTCGTCTTCCATTACGATCCGCTCGAGCAGGGCGAGCCGGCCACCGTGCCCGCCGAGGCGGTCGAGGCGGTGCTGGAACTGGCCAACCACAGCTGGGCCGAAGTCTTCTAAAGCTGTCGACACTTCGAAGGAAGCCGCTCCGGTAAGAAACGTAGCGCGACCCACCCACTTTATGCGTAGCATGGGTGCAAATTTCACAACCCTGCGCCCATGCTACCCAAGCTCACCGACGTCGAAGCCCGCATTATCGGCTGCCTGATGGAGAAATCCGTCACCACCCCGGACCAGATGCCGCTCACCCTCAACGCGCTGACCAACGCCGCCAACCAAAAATCGGCCCGCGAGCCGGTCATGTCGCTGACCAAGGTCGATGTGCAACGCGCCGCCCGCGCGCTTGCCGTACGCAGCCTTCTCCACATCGAAGAAAACTTCAAGAACGGCATCGACAAGTACCGGCAGCGCCTGTGCGGCGCCGGCCAGTTCGCCGACATCAAGCTGACCAAGGCTCAGTTCGCAATCGTCACCCTGTTGTTACTGCGCGGCCCCCAGACCCCCGGCGAACTCCGCGCCCGCGCCGGCCGCCTCTATGATTTCCCCGACAACGACGCCGTGGGCGTCGCGGCCCGCGAATTGATCGACCCGGACGACACCGAGAACGCCCTGCTCGTCCAGCTGCCGCGGACCAAGGGACGCAAGGACGCGGAGTTCATGCATCAGCTGTGCGGCGTAATCGATCCGGCGATCGAGGCCCGGCCGGCACGTCACGGTGCCAAGCAACCCGCCGACCCAAGGCGCATCGCAGAATTGGAACAAAAAGTTGCGGAGCTGGAAGCCGAAAACGCAAGGCTATACGAAAGGCTCGAGGCGCAATACAACTCCTGATGCCGAAAATCCGGTTCGGCACGATGAAACGCCCGATAGACCATTCCGGGAGCAGCTTCCCGGGCCGCCCCACAAAGTTATTAAGCCGGCATGAAATAGATGAACAACCATCGGCTTAATAAAGCGGACCGCGCAAGCGGGCCGCCGCGGCGTCAAGCCGCGAAGCCTTGTCAAATCCAGGCCGGACATTCGCCGGCCTGGATTTGGCGAGGCGCGTTGAAAACAGCCGATCTTTCGGCTGTTTTGTTGCCACATTAATATCTAGGACAGCGATCCGTGACGCCACATTATCCTGACACCAGCCTGCAAAATCCGCGCGCGTCCGCGTTCACCGCTCGTCTTTATCGAATATCCGCTTTTATCGCGGCGTATTTCCTGCTGACACTGGCTTTCGTGCAGCTACAACGGCCGGATCAGCCCTTGGCGCAGCCGATCAGCCACTATCTGGCCGGCCCGTATTCGAGCTGGCTTCGGATGGCGGCTTATCTGCTCGGTTTTTCGTTCGCGCTGTTCGGGATCGCGGTGCGGAGAACCTTCCGCAGCCCTGCCGGCACGCTGGTCATGCTGCTGATGTTGGTCAGCACTTTGAGCATCATCATCACCACGCGATTTCACGCGCCCTGGCCCCACCCCGAACACCCGGTCAGCCTGTTCGACGCCCGGCTGCATTTTTCCAGCGCCGTCATCACTTTTATATGTGCTTTCATGAGCATGATCGTCCTGACCGCCCTGATCTGGCGTCTTGAGGCCTTCCGCCGCCGGCGCTTCATATTCGCAACCCTGAACGTCACCGTATTCATCACGCTCGTCCTGGACCCGCTGTTGCTTTCGCTCCAAGGCGGCCTGGAAAAGCTCGTGACGTTACAGATGCTCACTTGGCAGATACTGATGATCCGATACCTTTTATTGGAAAAGAGGACGATAGATACCGCCTTTCCCGTTTCCGCCCCGGCCACGGCCGCCGCCGCGCGAGACTCACTCGCACAGCGGACATTTGCACGACTTCGCCGGTAGCGACATGCATCGCGAAATCATCCCTCAATTTAAAGAATTATATCGCGTGACAACGCCCATCAATTGCCGGCGGATTTGTACACGGGAAAAGACTACGCTGAACTACAACCACATATCGCTCACGGAGAAAAACATGTCACCAAAGCGTACCCAGTGGGGCCGGGCCATAGCGGTCATGAGCCTGGCCGCCGTGCTCGCGGCCTGCTCCGATAACAAGGACGTCTCTCTAAATGACAACGACGCCGACGCCGACAGCGGGCCGGCCCCGATCGGCCAGCGTCTGGCCGAAAACTACGGCATCCCCTATCACGCCGTGATCGCCCATCGCGGCGTGTCCTACTATGCGCCCGAGGAGACCCGCCCGGCCTACAAGCTGGCCCGCGACGTAGGCGCCGATTATCTCGAGCTGGACCTGCAACGCACCAGCGACGGGCATCTCATCGCTCTGCACGATACCAATCTCAAACGCACGACCAACATCGAACAGGTCTTCCCCGACCGGGCGGACAACCCGGTCAGCAGTTTCACACTGGCGGAGATCAAGCAACTGGATGCCGGCAGTTGGTTCAACGCGGCGTACCCGGAGCGCGCCCGCCCGGGTTTTGCCGGCCTGAAGATCTTGACGCTCGACGAAGTGCGACAGATCGCCGAGAACGGCGAGAATCAGCCCGGCCTCTATCTGGAAACCAAGGCGCCCGAGCTGTTTCCCGGTATCGAAAAGGATCTGGCGGATTATCTTCTATCCAAAGGCTGGATCGGGGCCCACCCGCGCATGGCGCCCGACGATTTCGACGCCGAACACCACGTCAACGTCGGCTATACGAGAGGCCGGGTGATTCTGCAGACCTTTTCCAAGGACAGCCTGGTCAAACTCAACCAGCAAATGCCCGACACGCCGAAAATTCTGTTGCTGTTCTTGGGTGGCGAAGGCGAAATCCCGGCGGATGACAGCATTACGCAGCGCCCGGGCGAGTCGGACGTAGCCTTTCAGGCACGCCAGCGGGTAGCATCACGCGAAGCCTACGATGCGTTCCTTGATTTCGCGCGCGCCCACGGCGCCGTGGGTGTCGGCCCATCGGCCACCCGCGCGGATCTTGATCCGACTTACAGTTACGCGGACCTGGCCATGCCCTGGATGATCCGGCACGCCCATCGCCGCGGTCTGCTGGTACATGTCTATACGCTCGACGACGTGGTCGATTTCCGGCGCTATCAAGAAAGAGGGGTCGACGGCATATTCACCAACGATGCCCCCACCCTGCTACGTTTCGAAGGACGGCCGCCGTCCACGAGCGCGCCCGATCTGCTCGATCAGTACGGTTATTGAGCGGCCGCGCCGGACGCCGAGCAAGCACTCAGCGCCCGGTGCGGGCCATGCATTGATCCCAGCGCGATTTCACGCGCTTGGCGAACCAGGCGGTGGTCAGGTCGCGGGTGATCTTGGGGCTGTCGAGCTCGATACCCGGCAGCGTGGCGCGCGGCACGCGCTCGCCGGCTTGTTTGTCGGCCAACGCGAACACGCGCTTGTAAACCCGACTATCGGCGAAGTCCTGGCTTTTGCCTTGCTTGAGCGCGGCGTGGATATCGTCGTCGGAAAGTCCGATCCGATCGGCGAGCCGGCGCGTGGCCCGCTCGGTGTGGCTGGTGGCGGTGCTGCCGTGGATGACGAGATCGCCGTCCAGCGCCAGTCGGACGCCGGTGAGCCGGCTCACCGCTCGCTGAAAAGCGGCGTTACGACTGGCGTACCAGCCGGCGTTGTAATCGGCAAAGCGATATAGCGGCGAAGGATAATCGGCCGGATAACCCAGCAGATGCAAAATGCCGAAATACAGCCCGCCGCGCCGGGTAAAAACCGCGTGCCGGGTTGTGCCGTTCTCCGGGTAAGGATAATCGCTGTCGTGCGCCTTCGCGAAATCCACGTCCACCTGCATCGGTCCGCCGGTGTGAACCGGATTGAAGCCGCTCAGCAGTTTGCGGCCGAGCGGTACCTGGCCGACGAAATCCTCGAACAGCTCGCTGAGTTGACGTTCGGTGTGCACCGCGGACAGACGTTGTTGATAGGTCTGGCCGGTGGAGGATTTTAGGCCCAGCGCGGCGCCAAGCAGAAATTCCGGCACGTGGGCGGCCGCGGCGCGACGCTCCAGTTCGCTCCTTGCGATGGACGCCAGATGCGGTACGCGCGGGTCGGCATGAAACGACGACTCCTGCCCCACCATCGCGAGCGTGGCGCAGAGATTGCCGTCGCTGGCCTCGATATCCTGGGCCGAGAAAGCAGTCTGGATATCCTCGGCCCAGGCCTGCTTGTCGCTCACGTGTGAAGGCAACAGATGAACGACGCGATTTTGCACCGATTCGGGCGATCGCGTCGGCCGGCTCGACGGGCGCCAGTGCGCGCAGCCCGCTAGAAGCAACAGCGCAGAAAGACCGGCGAAGAGCACGGTACGGCCGGACCAACCCCGGCCGGGTATGCGACCGCGATGAGATATTATGGGCGCGTGTTTGGAGATGATCGACGGTGATGATTTCATACGCCGTCGGTATCGCCTCGCAGATCCGGCCGTTCGCGGCAGCCGGCCCGCGCCGCGATTGCGCCCATCGCGGCGAGCCAGATCAACGGCACCATCTCGGAAAATATACGGTGCTCGGGCAGCCGCCCCACCCACATGGCGAAGCAGAATAGCGGCAGCGCGAACGTGATCAGCACGATCTTGAGCCGCCGGTCCACGAAGCGCCACCAGAATAGCGCGACCAGCGCCAGCCCGCCGGCGAAGCGCGTGACGAACCAGGCGGCGTAAAACGGGCTGCGAAAGAAGCCGAGATTACTCAGCAAGTGGCTTTCGTATTGGGTGCTGGCGATTCGGCGATTCGGGTTCTGCATATCGCTAAACAGCCAATACAGTGGTAGCTCGACGGCCAGAAAAACCGCCAGCAGCACCACGCCGAGCGCAAGCAGTTGCGTCGTCGGAAGCCGCCCCCAGAGCAGCAGCGCGGTGGTCGGCAGCAGAAAAATCGTGGTCTCGCGGTTGGCGGTGGCGATGGTGAACAGCACCACGAACACGAGCAACACGCCACGCGAAGGGCTTTTACGCAGCCGCATCAATAACAGGCAAAGCGCGAGCGTGAACACCGCGGCCGGCAGATCGTAGGGATAGTAGAACAGCGGCCAGGCGCGCCATACGCCCAAGTCCAATACGCCGTCGGCGGCGCTGAAACCGGACGCCACATGCAGATCCGGCATCAGCAGATGCGCCACCATCGGCACCACCACGGTCAAGGCCAGCAGCCGGCGTATTAATTCGTTCCGGGCGATGCCGAAACGCTCCAACGCACGATACGCCAGCGCAATCAGCGCCATCCAGAACACCAGTTCGACGGCCCCGAACACGATCTTCGGCCCGAGCGGAACCAAATACTGCACGCCGGCCACGATCGCGGGAACGAGCACGCGGCATTGAAACGGTTCGGTCGCATTGAAATGGGCCATTAGCTCGAAACCGGCGAGCTTGAACGGCGCCGTCGTGGTGAACTGTAAGCCGGTGAGCAGCAGGCTGATCAGAAACGTCGCCACCCACCACGCCGCATGCTCGCGTCGATCGAACCGGCTAGCACCCGGTACCCGGTAACACGCCCTGTCACCTATGGAATCATGCATGAACTCGCTCACTGGCCATTGCAGACGCCGCGGTCATTGCACCTTACCGTGCGGCGCCGCCCAGGCTCGATCACGCATCAGGCGCGCTGTCGGAATGAAAGCCACAGCACGCCCGTGCTCGTTCACGGCCGACCGGAAACTTACGCTATCACGGGCGGATGCCGACCGCCACGGCAATGCCGGTCACGGCCGATCGCCGGCTATTTTCAACGCAGCCCTCGAACCACGGCCGGCGTTTATTAACCCGGCACCAAAACAGCTGAAATATCAGCTGTTTTCAACGCACTCGAAAATAAAGGCCGGCGCATGTCCGTCCTTTATTTTCAAGCGCTTCGCGGCCCCTGGCCGCGGCGATCACGCTAACGCATGCTCGCATTCTTAATCCGGCATGAAGGTATTTTCATGCCGGATTAATAACAAGAACGTGCCGCAGCGCGCACACGCCACCGAGCGCCGAGAATATCGACGGTGTACACCGCCAGCGCAAGCCAGATACAGGCGAAGGTGACGATATCGGCTGTGGTCAACGGCTCATGGAACAGCGCCACCCCGGTCAGAAAATGCAGCGTCGGCGTGAGATACTGGATAATACCTATGGTGCCCAGGCGCAGGCGCCGCGCGCCGGCGGCGAACAGTGTGAACGGTACGAGGGTGAGCACGCCGGCGCCGATCAGCAGCGCGTCGATGCGTGGCCCGTCGACGAGAAATGCCGCCCCGCCATGGGCATACAGCCAGCCAAGCCAGCCCAGCGCGAACGGCGAAAGGAGCAAGGTTTCGATCAGCAATCCGGTGACGCTGTCGACAGTCAACCGCTTGCGAATCAAGCCGTAGAAACCGAAACAACCGGCCAGGATAAGACCGATCCACGGCACCTGGCCGTAGGCGGCCACGGAAAAGACCACGCCCGCGGCCGCGATCGCCACCGCGACCCATTGCAGGCGCCGCAGGCGTTCGCCGAGAAACACGAAACCCAGCGCTATATTCAGCAGCGGATTGATGAAGTAACCGAGGCTCGCCTCGATCACCCGATCGTTGACCACCGCCCAGATGAAGGTGCCCCAGTTTGTCGCAACCAGCGCGGCGGTCACCGCGAGCGCGCCCAGCAGTGAAGGCGTAACGAACACCGCGCGCACCCGATCGCCCTGGCGCAGCAGCAGCACCGCGAGCCCGACCAGCGTCGCGGTCCAAAGGATGCGATGCGCCAGGATTTCCCACGGCGAGACCGACGGGTCGATCAAGTGCAAATACAGGGGCAACAAACCCCAGATGAAAAACGCGCCGAAGGCGGCGGCCAGCCCGAGCGTACGTTCGGTCGGCGGTGAGGATAACGAAGGCCGCGGCATTGTTAGTCAGGCATCAAAATAAATATATAGGCCGGGCTATTACGCCGGCGATCGAATAGAAAACTTTTTCAGAGTAATAAGGCGAGCCGCCCCGGCTCACCCGCGACGCGAGCACAGCGAGCGGCGCAGTGTGCCACGGGTTGACGCACGCCCCCGCAACGCAGCAAGGATAGACGCTCTGTCGCCACAAACCACCGCTACGATGAACCCGTTCTCGCCCCGGCCCGCGCCCATCCCCAGGCTTAGCCTGATGCTCGGCTATCTACCGATCGTGCCGCTCGTGGTAGCCGGCGTGGGCGTCTGGTTCGCCGGGCCGGCGCTGTTCGCACTGGCGATCGAGGCCTCGGTGCTCTGGTCGGCCATCCTGTTCTTCTTTCTGGCCGGGGTACGCCGCGGTTTGAGCTTCTTCACCGAAGGCGGGCCGCAGCCGGCACAGATCCTGACCATGTTCTGGCTGTTTCTGGTCGGCGTGGTGGTACTGATCTCGCCCTATATCACATTCGCCCTGGCCGTGGCGGCACTCGGTTTCGCCAGCATCGGCGTGCTCGATCCGGCGGCCGCCCGACGCCGCGAAGTACCGGATTTTTTCCGCGCCCTGCGCCCGCCGCAGATGGGCTTGGCGACGCTGGCCATGATCTCGATTCTGCTCTCGGTCTGGCTCTGACGCCGCGCCGGCCTGTGCGCATCGCGGCTGGCCCGTCATCCGTTTTTACCCGTGCCGTTGCGGACGAACGCGCGGATCGCGCGGTGCTAGCATGTGCCGGAGAGGATCGAAACAGCGGATAATGCCATGGCACAGGCCGTCTGGACCGGTGATATCGCGTTCGGGCTGATTCAGATTCCGGTCAAGCTCTATAGCGCGCAGCGTCGCACCGGCCTGAGTTTTCGTATGCTGGACTCGCGCGACGCCGCACGCGTGCGTTTCGAACGGGTCAACGATGATACGGGCGAGGAAGTGCCCTGGGATCAGATCGTCAAGGGCTACGAATACGACGGTGGCAATTATGTGCTGCTGGACAGCGCCGATTTCGAGGCGGCCGCCGAAGAGCCGACGCGCGAGATCGAGATCGAGCGCTTCGTCGCCCTCGACGCGATCGAGCCCGCCTACTTCGAAAAGCCCTACTACCTGATCGCCAACCAGAAAAAACCCAAAAGCTATGTGTTGCTGCGCGAGACGTTGGCCGACACCGGCCAGGCCGGTATCGCCAAGATCGTGATCCGCGGGCGCGAGCATCTGTGCGCGATCTACGCCGAAGACAACGCGCTGATCCTGAACATGCTGCGCTTCGATCAGGAACTGCGCGACTTGGGCAACTTCAGCCTGCCCAGCGGGCCGGTGTCCGACTTCGATATATCGAAAAAAGAAGCCGCCATGGCCGAGGAACTGGTGGAATCGATGAGCGGCGAGTGAGAACCCGAGGCCTATCACGACGAGTACCGCCAAGCCCTGCTCGATTATATCGAGCGAAAGGCCGAAGCCGACGGCAAGTCCATAGTCGCACGCGAGGACAAGGACGACACGGCGGATACGGACGACGAAGAAAAGGTCGTGGATTTCGCCGATCAACTCGCGCGCAGCGTGACCCGGCAGAAATCCTCCGGTACCGCCGCGAACAAGAAAAGCAGCAAGTCCGGAAGTAACCGGAGCAAGAGCGGAAACGGCTCGAAAAACAAAAAGAAAAGCGCGAGTCAGTCGCCCGGAAAAAAGAAAAAAGTGTCATAAATTTATAATACCAGCCGTCATAATGATTTAACGATAGTCGACAAGAAAAAGAGCAAGCCCGCAAATAAACGCCAAAGGCACGCAAAATAAAGAAAATTAGTTTTTATTTGCGTTTTTTTCGCGTTCATTCGCGGACTGTTTTCGTCTTCCTTTTGTACCCTTGTTTTTGCAGGTTGGTATAAGTCGGGCGCATCGTTCGCGGCTAAGCGCAGTCGGCTCATGGCCCGGCCGACTACTGCGATCGTCGGATTTGCGATACGTTGTAGTTTGGTTTGATCGCCCTGCCGCCCCATGACGCTCCTTCCAGAAGTCCAGGCCGTCGTCGACAAGCTCAATGCGGCCGAAATTTCGTTCACCGACTTGAGCGTGCCCGAAGCGCGCCGGCTCTACGTCGAAACCCTGGCCCGCTCGGGCGGTGAGCCGGCGGCCATGGCGACGGTCGAGGATCGGCAAATCCCGGGGCCGGCAGGCGAAATCGCCATCCGTCGTTACCAGCCGCAAGGCTTGGCCCGTTCGCCCGCGCCCACCGTGATCTACTACCACGGCGGCGGCTGGGTGCTCGGCGATCTCGACTCGCATGATCGCGTCTGCCGCCAACTCGCGTTGCGCAGCGGCTGCCAGTTGATCGCCATCGACTATCGGCTGGCGCCCGAGCATCCGCTGCCGGCCTCCAGTGAAGACGCGATCGCCGCCTTCGAATGGCTAACCGCGAACGCCGCCGAACTGGATATCGATCCGGCGCGCGTGGCCGTGGCCGGCGACAGCGCCGGCGGCCATTTATCGGCCGTGGTCGCGCTGGCCGCCCGCGATAACGGCTGGCCGCTGACCTTCCAGGCGCTCATTTATCCGGCGACCGATCTGCGGGACGCGGCGCGTTATTACCCGTCCCGGAGCCGCAACGGGCGGATACCGCCGCTGACCGCCGAATTCATGGACTGGTTCGGCCGCAACGCGACCGGCGACGCCACCGATACCGCCGACTGGCGCGTCTCGCCGCTGTTGGCCGCGTCGCTGGCGGACACCGCGCCGGCGCTGGTTGTGACCGCCGGCGCCGATGTGCTGATGGACGAAGGCACGCTTTACGCCATGCGCCTGCGCGACGATGCCGTACCCTGCGAGCACGCACATTTTCCCGGCGTGATCCACGGCTCGATCGAGATGCAGGCCTGGCTCGCGGTGACCACCACCTTGCTCGACCGGGTCGCCGCCGCGCTGCGCGGCGCCCTAGGCGCGACGAACCAGAACTATTATTAAGCCGGCATCAAAATAGATGAACGACCATCGGCTTAATAAAGCGGACCGCGCAAGCGGGCCGCCGCGGCGTCAAGCCGCGAAGCCCTGTCAAATCCAGGCCGGACATGCGCCGGCCTGGATTTGGCAGGGCGTTGAAAACAGCCGATCTTTCGGCTGTTTTGTTGCCACATTAATAGCCCGACCGGCCGGCGCGACGCGCGCGACCCAGCCGCTGCGACGGCGCCGTCAGCGCGGCCGCCGCCGCGCTTTCCGGACGGCCGAAATAGTAACCCTGCAGATGCGAGCAGCCGTCGGCGCGTAACTGGTTGGCCTGCTCGATATGCTCGACGCCCTCGGCCGTGATCTGAATGCACAGGCTCTCGCCGAGGCTGGTGATAGCCTTGACGATCGCCTGCGCCTCGGCGTCATGACAGACCTCCTTGACGAAACTCTTGTCGATCTTGATTCGATCGAACGCGAACGAGCGCAGATAGTGCAGCGACGAATAACCGGTGCCAAAATCGTCGAGCACGATCTTCACGCCCATCGCCTTGAGGGCTTCCAGCAGATGAATGTTGTTGCGCGAGGCATCCAGCAGAATCGATTCGGTAATCTCGAGCTCGAGGCGATGCGGCGCCAGCCCCGAGGTGGCGAGCGCGTCCCGTACATGATCGACGAGCGCGCGATCGTCGAACTGTACCGGCGAAAGATTGACCGCGATACTGGCCTCCCCGCTCCAGCCGGCCGCCTCGCAGCACGCTCGCATGAGCACGCGCGCGCCGATCGCCCGGATCAAACCGGTTTCCTCGGCCATCGGGATGAATTCCAGCGGCGGCACGATCCCGCGCTCGGGATGCCGCCAGCGCAGCAGCGCCTCCATGCCCGAAACCGTGAGACTGTCCGAGGCCATGATCGGCTGGTAATAAAGCACGAACTCGTCGGCCTCGAAGCCGCGCCGTAGATCAACCTCCAGATCGAGACGCATACGGGCCGCGCGATGCAGCCCGGGGTGGAACACCGAATAGGTCCCTCGGCCGCCGCGCTTGGCATCGTAAAGCGCCAAATCGGCGCAGCGCAGCAGATCCTCGGTGTTGGCGATGTCGGCGTCGGAGACCACGAGCCCGATGCTCACGCCCGATTGCACGGCGTGATCGTCGACCACCACCGGGTCGCGCATGGTCTCGATCAGCCGTCGCGCCACGCGTTCCAGTCCCGCCGCGTCACCGCACTGCGGGATGACGACACAGAACTCGTCGCCGCCGATACGCGCCAGCATGGCCGCATCGTCGAGCGCGGAACGCAGCCGCGCGGCCACTTGAATCAGCAGCCGGTCGCCGACCGGATGGCCGAGTACGTCATTGATGTTCTTGAAGTTGTCGAGATCGATCAGCAACAAGCCGACGGCGGTGTGCTCGTAGTCGCCGGCCGTCAGCGCCTGGTCGAGCCGCTTGTTGAACAGCGTGCGGTTGGGCAGGTGGGTGAGCGCGTCGTGGTGCGCCATGAAATGGATTTTTTCGCTGGCGCGGTGCTCTTCCGTGACGTCCTCGACCAGATACATGAGATTGTATCCGCCGCCGATGTCATCGGTGACGCGCAACACGCGGCACTTGAGCCGCATCGCGCCTTCGGCGGTATCGACGGCAATGCGCGTCTCCCGAGTCTCGGCATCCGCCAGGGTTTTGGCCGCCGGGCCGCGCAACCGCTCGATGATGATGCCGGCATCGATCGCGGCGGCGCAACCGTCGTTCGCCTGCCCGGCATTGTCGATGAGAATCTGGCCGGTCTGGCTGTCCGCCACCACCACCCGAATCGGAATATTGCCGATCACGTTGTTGAGAAACGCCGACAGCGAGCGCGATTCGCGGTAGCGATGCTCGGCGATACGCTTGGCCTGCAGGATATCGTTCTCGTGCTGCTTGTGCCGCGTCATGTCGCGCGTGATGTTGGCGAATCCGATCAGTTGTCCCGCTTCGCGGATCGGTATCATCAGGACACCGGCCCAGAAGGGCGTACCGTTTTTGCGATAGCGCCAGCCCTCGACCTGATGCCGGCCTTCATCGCGAGCGCGCGCTATCGCCGCCTCGGGCAACCCGCGTGCGCAATCGGCGCGGCTTTGAAAAATCGAGAAATGCCGGCCGACGATTTCGTCCGCGGCATAACCCTTGATCGCCTCGACCCCGGCCGGATTGCAGCTGGTCACCACCCCCTCGAGATCGAGCATCAGGATCGCGTAGAGCGTTACGCTCTCGAACAACAGACGGAACTGGCGGTCGGCCAGCCCTGCCGAACCGTCGTCACCCCTGGTCTTGCCGCATTCGCGTTCTATGACCGCAAAACCGGTGATCCGCCCCCGGTCGGACACGGCCTCGACCACGCCGTGGGTCGAAAAACGACTGCCATCCTTGCGTCGGCGCTGAATTTGGGTCTCGTGGCGGCCATGCTCGCGGGCCGCGGCGAGTATGGCGTCGGGCCCGTTATCCGCGGATTCGGGGTCGTCGAACTGCCATGCCAGCGTACCCAGCGCCTCCTGTTCGCCGTAGCCCGTCAAACGCTGGGCGCCGGCGCTCCAGGAGCGAATACGGCCCTCGGCGTCGAGCATGTAGATCGCATGCTCGGTCAGGCCGTCCAGGAGTTGGCGGTGAATCGCCGCCTGGCAATCAGTTGTCGACATTCCGACACATCCGGGAACGCGGTTACGCCGTTCTATCGGCCGGCGCGCGGCCGGCTTGAGCCCGGAGCGGATTTAGTTCCTAGTCGTTGTGCGTCTCGACATGGCCGCCGAACTGATTGCGCATTGCCGATTGCAGCTTGTCGCCGAAGCTCGGCGTGTGGCGCGAACTGAAGCGCGCGAACAGCGCGGCCGAAAGCACGTTGGCCGGCACCGCCTGCTCGATCGCGGCGTTGATCGTCCAGCGGCCTTCGCCGGAATCCGATACTTCGCCGGTGAATTCGGCCAGATTCTGGTCCTCGGCCAGGGCGATCGAACTCAGATCCAGCAGCCAGGAGGAGATCACGCTGCCGCGCCGCCAAACTTCGGCGATATCGGCCAGATTCAGGTCGAAGCGCTCGTCGTCCGGCAGGAATTCGGCCGTCCGATTTTTCAGAATATCGAAACCCTCGGCATAGGCGGCCATCATGCCGTACTCGATGCCGTTGTGAACCATCTTCACGAAATGCCCGGAACCGACCGGCCCGCAGTGCAGATAACCCTGCTCGGCGCGCGCGTCCAGCGCTTCGCCGCGCCCGGACGTGCGCTCGATATCGCCCGCGCCGGGCGCCAACGCGGCGAAGATCGGGTCCAGGCGTTCGGCATTGTCCTTGTCGCCGCCGATCATCAGACAGTAGCCGCGTTCGCGGCCCCAGACACCGCCAGAAACCCCGACATCCATATAGCGGATATCGTGTTCGGCCAGCATGGCCGCGCGACGCACGTCGTCCTTGAAGTTGGCGTTGCCACCGTCGATCAGCGTATCGCCGGCCTCGAGCAACCGCGCCAGTTCGGCGACGGTGTTCTCGGTGACTTCGCCGGCCGGCAGCATCAGCCACAGCGTGCGCGGCTTGGGTAGGGCCTCGACCATGGCGGCCAGCGAATCCGCGCGCTCGCCGCCGGCTTCGGCGATGCGTTTCACCGCCTCGGTGCTGGTGTCGAAGACCACGCATTCATGGCCGGCGTCCATCAGGCGGCATGCGATGTTGCCGCCCATGCGGCCGAGCCCGAGCACTCCGATCTTCACGAAGACCTCCTTGTTGCCGGATCGCCGTCAGTGCGATCCGTATTGGCTGCTATACGAAACATATATTTTACAGAGTGCGGCCCGGCTTAGGGCCGGGCGACACCGTGAATTAGGGCCTAATACCTACGCCTCCGACATCAGCTTGTCCTGGGTACGGCGCTTGAAATCGCTGGCGCCGTGCCGCTCGTGGAGCTGCTCCGACTCGTCGCCCCACAGCCGGTTGACCATCCGCCCGCGGACGACCGCCGGCCGTTTATCAATAGCCTTGGCCCAGCGCTGAACGTTTTCGTATTCGTCCACCCGTAGGAATTCGCCGGCATCGTAGAGCCGGCCGAGCGCGAGCGCGCCGTACCACGGCCAGGTCGCGATATCGGCAATGGTGTAGGCGTCACCGGCCAGATACGCGTTATCGGCCAGACGCCGGTCGAGCACGTCGAGCTGGCGCTTGGCCTCCATGGTGAAGCGATCGACGGCGTATTCGATCTTCTCCGGCGCGTAGCTGTAAAAATGCCCGAAACCGCCGCCGAGATAAGGCGCGCTGCCCATCTGCCAGAACAGCCAGTTCAGGGTTTCGGTGCGCACATCCGGATCGGTCGGCAGAAAAGCGCCGAAACGCTCGGCCAGGTACAGCAGAATCGAGCCTGATTCGAAGATGCGCCGCGGCGCGGACACGCTGTAATCGACCAGCACCGGGATCTTCGAGTTCGGGTTGACGGCGACATAGCCGCTGGAAAACTGCTCGCCATCGCCGATCCGAATCGGCCAGGCATCGTATTCGGCTTCCCCGTAGCCGGCTTCGAGCAGTTCCTCGAACAGCGTGGTCACCTTCACGCCATTGGGCGTGGCCAGCGAATAGAGCTGGTAGCGGTGCTTGCCGACGGGCAGATCGGCTTCGTAGCGCGACCCGGCGTGGGGGCGGTTGATGCTGGCGAACTGGCCTCCGCTTTCCTTATCCCAACTCCAGACCCGGGGCGGCGTGTAATCGATCGAATCGCTCATGATTAAAATGGTGCAGTATACAAAGAGGGCGCCAGTGTACTACCGCTTCGCGTTTACACCATTGCTGATCGTCCGAAGCCTCAAGTTGTCGCCGGGCCGGCCGTTAAACGCTATCGGGATATTCTGCCGAGGCGATTTTCGATCGCGCTCTTCATGGATCCGATCTTCACCGAGACACTCGAATTCCACGATCGCTGGCGCGTGATCAGGACACTCCGGCTGATCGAGGGTCAGCCGCGCACCCTCACACTCAGCGACCCGGCGGCGGGCTGGACGATCACCGCCCACGATCTTCAGATCGCCGATGACGAAAACACGCTCGTGTTGGAGGCCGCGAGCGACGACTGGGACAGCGTGACGCTGCCCGGCCCGGGCCTTGCGCTTACCGTGACCGACGAGGGTGAAACACTGGCCTTCGACGGCATCACGTCGCTGCCGGACCCGGCTACGCCCACCGGCGCGCTGCGGCGTTTTTCCATTCCCGAGCGCCTGCGGCTGGAAAACAAGCGCGCCGGCTTGCGGCTGATTTTCATCAAAGGCATGTCGGCGCGCTTCGAAATTCCCGGCCCGGCCGACGAACCACGGCTCGTGGCCCGGGTGATCGATCTGTCGTTCGGCGGCTGTCAGATCGAGTTGCCGATAGCGGCCGGCCTGACCCTGAATATAGATGGCGCACCGATCGAGATAGCGCTCGTCTTCCCCAACGGCGATCGGTTCGAGGTGGCGGCCGACGTACGCTACGTGCACCTGCTCGGCCCGGGCGGTTTGGCCCGGGCCGGGCTCGCGTTCCAGCCGCTGGACGGCGATCGCCGCCGGACGCTGTGGTTATGGCTACAAGAAATCGAAATGGAAATCGCGGTGCGCCGCGGCGAGCGCAGCGCCGCCCGCCAAACCGTGGGTTTGTTCAGGTCCGGCGTTGCCCACGAGCCCGCGCAGACGATCGCGCGTACACCGCCTTTTCGCACGCCGATGCGCAAATCACTGCTCGACGTGGCCCACGCTATCGCGCGCGCGGCGCTGGCGCTACGTGTGGGTGAGCCGTTGCCCGCGGCGCGCCTGGCCGCCGGGGCCGAGCGACTATGCGCCTTGCTCGCCGAAGACCGCCAATCCTTCATGTTTGCGCTGGCCACGCTGACCGACCAGCCGCCCCTGATCCAGCACGCGCTCGCCGTGGCCGGTCGCCTGCTCGATCTCATCGACGCCGAGCCCGATCTGACGATCGCGCCGCGCGAGATCGTGCTCGGCGGTCTGCTCCATGAGCTGGGCCTGGTATCGTTGGCCGACGAAGCAGCCTCCACGCTCGCCGCCGCCCGGCATCACCCCGAGGCGGTTAGCGGCGCCCACGCCGCCCGGCTGCTCGAACACATACAAGCCGAACCGGCGCTCGCCGCGCCCGCCATACATGCGCTCGTGGCCGGTCTGGCCGGACTCGGCCAGCCGGTGGACGGGGTCGACAAGCGCGTGGCGGACGCTGCCCGCGTGGTCAAGGCCGTGGATGCACACGTTCGCGGCTACCACGGCCAGCCGCCGATCACCGCGTTCGATGCTTGCCGCCGGATCTATCGCGATTGCGAGCGCTTTGACGACTACTGGGTCCGACGCTACGTCCAGCGCCAGGGTCCCTACCCGATCGGCACCATCGTGCACTACGCCAACGGCTTTCGTGCCCAGGTGGTCGAGGTCGACGAGCGCGGCCAGCCGGCTCGCGTTCGCGTGCTGCGCAATCTCAACGCCGCCCGGCACCAACGGCTCAACCTGCTGATCGGCGGGGTCGACCTGCATCAACTCGGTCAGCTCGAGCGGGCGGTCGCGCACGAGCCGGCCGAACTCTATTCGCCGGCCGCGGCTGACGGGCATGACAAGCGCCGGGCGCGGCTCCGGCTGCGCTGATTGGCCGCCAAAGACAACACCGCCGGCGACGGCTCGGCCGTCGCCGGCGTCAACCCGCACTTACGGCCAGTTGGGCCGCAAAGTCGCCGGCGCTCATCGGCGGCGCCAGCAGGAAGCCCTGCCCGAACGGGCAGCCCAGCGTCTCCAGCAGATCGAGTTCGTTTTGGGTCTCGATCCCCTCGGCGACGATATCCACGCCGAGCGCGCCGCCCAGCGCCAGAATACTGTCCATGATCGCCCGCGTACGCTGGGCGCCGGCCATGCGCGTGACGAACTCGCGATCGATTTTCAGCGCATCGACCGCGTAGCGATCCAGATAACTCAATGACGAATAGCCGGTGCCGAAGTCGTCGAGCACGACCCGGATGCCGCGGGCGCGCAGCGCATCAAGCACCTGCGCCACGTGCGCCGGATCCTGGATGAAGATGTTCTCGGTCATCTCGAGCTGCAGGCGCGAGGCCGGCAATCCGCTCGTCCGCAACGCCTCGTCGACTTGGTCGAGAAAACGATGGTCGCGGACCTCGCGCGCCGAAACGTTGACGAACAGCCTAAGACCGGCAGCGGCCGAGCCCCAGTCCTGCATCTGGCGACACGCCTGGCTCATCACCCAGTGCCCCAGCTCGCGAATGACATCGATCTCCTCGGCGATCGGCACGAACACACCCGGCGCCACCCCGCCTCGATCAGGATGGTGCCAGCGCGCCAGCGCCTCAACCCCAACACAGCCGGCGCGGCCGAGGGCATAGATCGGCTGGTAGGCCAGCGTGAGCTGTTTGTCAACGAGCGCCTGGCGCAGATCGTTCCGCAGCGACAGCATCTCGATCGCGGCCTCGCGCATGCATTCGGTGAACAGACTGTAGTTGCCCGCGCCGCCCTGCTTGGCGGCATACATGGCGACATCGGCGTCGCGCACGAGCTGCTCGGGGGAATCGTAGCGCGCATCGATATGCACGATGCCGATGCTGGTCGAGGAATAGATATCCTGTTCGCTGATACGAAACGGCTTGTCGAAGGCTTCGATGATGCGCTCGGCGACCTCAATGGCCGTGCGTTGCTCCGGCTCGTTCTCGATCAGCACCACGAATTCGTCGCCGCCGACCCGCGCCAGGATATCGTCGGCGCGTACGCAGGTCTCGAGCCGGCGGGCCATCTGCATCAGCAGCAGATCGCCCGCGCGGTGCCCGAGGCTGTCGTTAACCGATTTGAAGCGATCCATGTCCAGAAACAGCAGACTGGCGCGCCCGGCCTCGCTCGCGTCCGCCATGACCAGCGAGCGCAGCCGATCCATGACGTAGGCGCGGTTGTTGAGATGGGTGAGATCGTCGTGAAAAGCGGCATAGGCCAGCGATTGTTCGACGCGTTGACGCTCGCGCAGCTTGGCTTGCAGCGCCGCGTTTTCGGCCTCGGCCCGGCGTGCCTGATCGGCCGCCTGCTCGGCGCGTTTGCGCTCGCTCGCGTCGCGCTGCACTGAAATCCAATGGGTGTAGCGACCGCTTTCGTCGGCAACCGGCACGATACTCAGCTCCACCCAGAACTCGCTGCCGTCCTTGCGCTGGTTGAGCAGCTCGATCTCGATCGACTGCCAGTGTTCGAGCGCATGGCGCAGCCGATCGAGCGAGGCGCGCGACGTATTGGCATTCTGCAACAGACGCGGCGTACGGCCGAGCACCTCGGCTTCGCTATAGCCGGTGATCCGCGTAAACGCCGCGTTGCAGTAAACGATCCGCGGCCCCGGCCGATCGATCGGCCCGGCCTCGGTGATCAGCACCGCATCCTTGGCGTGCACCACCACCGATTCCAGCAGACGCAGACGGTCCTGCTGATGCCAGCCGTAAGAAGGCGGCGATTCTTTCGTCGCGCCGGCCGCAGCGATGCCGCGATGGGCCGTCAACCAGTTCGCGTCCGGCATCGGATAGGCGCCCACCGATTCGCTACCATGGCTTTGTACCGGGTCGAAAACACCCGAATCGAGGCGGTAGAACACCGCGCAACGACAGTCCAGGGCAGCGGCCGCGCTACGGACCAATTTCGAAATAGCCGCCGGGCATGCGTCGGTCACGATGCGATCCCCCTTCCATTCCTGCCGAAGCGTTCGTCTCGGTCTGAGCCGTCAATGGACAATACCGAGCATACGGGGTTCGCGGCTATATGACACGTCATGCATAGTATGATGAACGGCATACCGCGTGGGTCGCGGGTGCAAGCCAGTCTCAAGGGGTCTATGCGCCAATCCTCGAAATACGCCACGCGTACCGATTCGCTCGAAGCCCATCTCAAGCGCGAAAATCCGCTGCTGCTCGAACCGCTGGCCGAATTTCGCCGTCTCGATCGTATCGCGCATCGCATGGGCTTGCTGGCATCCGGCGAAAGCTTCACCCGGCGGGTGCCGTGGTGGCCGGTCATTTCGCTGCTGGGCACCTTTTCAGCCGGCAAATCGAGCTTTATCAACGGTTATCTCGGCACCACGCTGCAACGCACCGGCAATCAGGCCGTCGACGATCGCTTTTCGGTGATCTGCTACAGCGAGGAATCCGAGCCACTGACCCTGCCCGGCACCGCGCTCGACGCCGATTTGCGCTTCCCCTTCTATCGCATCAGCGGCGATATCGAAGACGTGGCGATCGGCGAGGGCCGGCGCATCAACAGCTATCTACAGCTCAAAACCTGTAATTCGGAACAGATCCGCGGCAAGATTCTGCTCGATTCCCCCGGCTTCGATGCCGACAGCCAACGCTCGGCGACCCTGCAGATCACCGATCGCATCATCGATCTGTCGGATCTGGTACTGGTGTTGTTCGACGCCCGTCATCCGGAGCCGGGCGCGATGCGCGATACGCTGCGGCATCTGGTCACCAACACCGTCGATCGCGACGACGCGAGCAAATTTCTTTTCATTCTCAACCAGATCGACACCACGGCCGGCGAAGACAACCCCGAGGACGTGGTGGCGGCGTGGCAGCGGGCGCTGGCCTCCGCCGGGCTCACCGCGGGCCGTTTTCTGCGCATCTACGACGAGGACGCGGCCGGGGCGATCGCCGACGAATCGCTGGCCGCGCGCCTCAAGGCGAAAAAAGACGAAGACATCGCCGAGATCCATCGCCGCATGACGGGGGTGGAAATCGATCGGGCATACCGCGTGATCGAGTTGATGACGGGCGCCGCCGATACCCTGGCCGGCGAGAACGGCGTCGGCCTGCTCAAGCACTACCTGCGCCAGTGGCGCCGCCGCACGCTCATCTTCGACAGCCTGATGCTGGCGCCGATCGTCGCCGCCTGCGGCGCGGCCTTCATCTGGGCCAACGCCGCGGCCATGGGCGTGGTCGAGCGCGTGTTCGGCAATACCGCGGGCGGCTGGGCGATCGTGGCGTTGGTCGTCGTGATTGTCGGCGCGATTCATTTTTCCGCTCGCACGCTCGCCGCGAATCAGATCGCGCGCCGGATTCAGCCTGCCTCGCAACAGGCCTTCAACATCGACCTGCGACGCGCCTTCCGGCGCAACGTGCGCTGGTGGCGCGGGCTGTTCAGCCTACAACCCAAGGGCTGGCACGTGTTCGCGCGGCGCCGGGTGGCCCGTATCCGCGACCAGCAGGAAAGCCTGGTGCGGCGCCTCAACGACCGTTTCACGCAGCCTTCGGGCTGAGGCTGCACGGCGGGCGCGCTTGGCGGTCGTGCGTTGGGGCCCGTGTAATGCACAACCCGTATTGTCGGCGCGGGGGCGAGCGGGCGTAATCTAGGAGACCATGCTCGTTGTCGACACCGTGGCCATGATCGCGATTGTCCGCCGCCTGCCCTACTTCGCCGTCGCATTGACCGCCGCCACGGCCATGCTGGCTACTCTGGCCGGCTGCGCCAACGAGCCGACATCCCCGCCGAGCGGCCAACGCGGCGCGCGCCCTACGCCGGCCGAATCCATGATCGTGCCTAACGCCGATTCCGCCCTGGCGCGGGGCCTACGCCGGGTGCTGGCCGGGCGCGGCTGGCATTTGGTCGGCTACAGCGACGACCTGATTCACGGCCACAGCGACTATGGCGACTATCGGGCCATGGCGCGCCGGGCGCAATACCGCCTGACTCTGAAGGGTACCACCGTAGGGCCGTGCCGCGACGGCGGCCAAGGTTTTCTTTACAGCATCGCCATTATCGAGAACATCGGCGGCGATGTGCCGGTCGCGCTGGCGGGCGCGGGATGCCTGACCCGGATTCTCGGCCAGTTCGCCACCGAGCTGGAGCAGAAACAGCTCGCGTCGCTGCTGCGTTAGCCCACGAGGAA
Source organism: Salinisphaera sp. (assembly GCF_035690525.1). Classification (GTDB taxonomy): domain Bacteria; phylum Pseudomonadota; class Gammaproteobacteria; order Nevskiales; family Salinisphaeraceae; genus Salinisphaera. The sequence continues at coordinate 50,326 of NZ_DASSKM010000178.1, read as the reverse complement.
CTCATACCTACTTGCAAAAGAATGACCTGCCAGTCAAAACAGTCCGCAAATGAACGCCAATAAACGCAAATGAAAGCGCGAAAAGCGCATCAGCGTGTCTTATTCGCGTGCATTTGCGGACGAATTCTGGCTTCATGAAGATCGATCAATCTTTATGAGGGTTGGTATCAGTAGCCCGGCGCCAGCACCGGATCGCCGCGCAGACTGGCCAGGATGCCGTCGCGATAGTCGGGAAACACCAGCCGATAACGGGTATCGGCCAACAGCCGCGCATTGGATAAACGGCGCGATTCGGCGAGAAACGACAACCGCATGGCCGAAAACCGTTGGCGCGCCTCGGCCCAGTCGATCCGGGGCGGCGCGGCCACGCCAAGCAGCTCGGCCAACGTGTCGTAATAAGCTTCGCGCCGCGTCGGCACCCCGTCGCAGGCGTTGTAGATGGCATGCGGCGGCGGCTCGGTCGCCATATGCCAGGCGATGCCGGCCAAATCGTCCACGTGCACGCGATTGGTCCAGCCGCCGGCGCGATCGGCGAGCACCGGCTCGCCGGCGCGCACGCGATCCAGCGTCAGCCGGCCCGGGCCATAGATGCCGGGCGCGCGCAGGACCACCGCATGCCGGGCCCAGCCCATGATCCGCCGCTCGGCGTCCACCCGGCGTTTGGCCCGGTCCGTATCCGGCGCCACCGGCCGGGCTTCGTCGACCCAGTCGCCACCGCAGTCGCCGTAGACGCCGCTGGTGCTGATATAAACTACGTGGGCCGGCACGCCCGGCATGGCCTCGAGCACGCGCGCCATGCGCGCGTCGGTAGCTTGCGCGCGCGCCGGCGGCGCGCTGTAGACGAGCCGTCGGCAGGCCGGCAGGTCGCCCACCGGCCCATCGAGATCGATACGGCGCGACCGGCCGCCAACCGAGCGCAGGCGCGCGGCCGAATCCTCGCCGCGGACGATACCGAGCACCGTTTCGCCGGCCGCGACGGCGCGCGCGGCGATCCGCACGCCGGTATCGCCGCAGCCCACGATGACGGTGGATACCTCGACCGTCATGACCGCGCCGGAGCGCGCTTCATTGCGAAGCGCGCAGCTCCAGCCCGCGCCGATAAGCCGCGCGAGCCTGATCGGCCTCGTTGATCTGCTCGAACAGGTGGCCGAGTCCGAGCAGCGCATCGGCGCGCGTTCGCTCGGCCTGGGCGGCGGCCTCGAAGTAGCTGCGCGCCCGGCCCCAGAGGTGATTACGCAGACACAACCGGCCCGCAATCAGCATCAACTCCGGCTCACGGCCGTGAATCTTGATCCATTCCTCGACGGTGGCGAGTTGTTCGGTCCGATCGCTGCATTTGAAATCGCCGAAAATCAATGCCAACGGAGCCACCCACTGTTTTTTCAGCGCATTGCGGATCACGTTGGCCGCCTCGTCGTCCGCGCGCCCGCGTTTCAGGCACAGCGCGTAGTGGCGCAGGATCTCGGGGTCGCGACGCAGTTCCTTGGGCATGTGCCGCCAGGTCGTGGTCAGGCCGCCGACATCGCGCTGCTGCGATAACCGGTGCTGATAAGCCGCGACCGACATCTCACGCACCCGCGACGCGGACAGCGCCGCGTGCTTGCTCAGTTCGGGCAGTAGTTGATCCACCCGTGCATAGTCGCCGCAGGCCATCGCGTGCTCGGCATACAAACGCAGCACCCACGGATGACGCGGCTGCAGATCGTGCAGGCGCGCCAGCGTGGCCTGGGCCTCAGCGGTCTGGCCGGCCGCGATCTGCAGCTCGGCCTGGGTGAGCAGCACCGCCAGTTCGCTGATCGACTTGCGCGAGGCCGCCTTTTGCAGATAGCGGTCGCGATCGCCGAGATGTTGCTGATACTGCGCGGCGCGCGCGGAAAACAGATGATTCAGGCCGGGCGCCTCGTTGGACTCGGCCAGCGCCTGCAAATCGGCCTCGGCCAACGCCCAGCGCGCCTCGGCCATGTGTTCGAGACCGGTATACAGCGAACGGCGCGCCTTGCGCTGGCGTCGCCGGCCGACAAAGCCGCGGATGTTGCGCGGCGCGAACACCAGCGTAACCAGAATTCGCCAAGCCAGGGCCAGCACCCACAACCCGAGCAACACGGCGGCGCAGGCGAACAGCACCGAGGTTTCGATCTGCCAGCCGTTGAATGAAATCAGCACATAACCCTGGTGCTGCCGGAACACCAGCGACAGCAGAATGCCGAGCAGAATGAAGATGAAGAAAGCGAGCAGCAGGCGGCGCATCACGAATTCCCCGCCGCGGAAGCGCTGTTGTCGGTCGAGCCGCCGCGGGTCGAACCGTTTTGCTTGGAACCGCCCGCGCTGCCGGCCGAGACCCCGTTACCGCCGGAGCCGGACGCGGTAGTGCCGGCATTGGCCTGATCGTCGCGATCCATGATCCGGCGCAGCGTCTTCAGGCTGGCCGACAGATCGGGCGCCTGCCAGTCGAGTTTGACGTGCGACAGCTGGGACAAATCGTCCAGTACCGCCGACACGCGCGGATCCCCGGTGTCGAAATACTTCTGCACCCAATTGCGCGCCGCGGACAGCGCGTCGTGATAGGTCTGCGCGTTGCCGCCCAACAACGCCAGCCGCGCGGTACGCAGCTGCAGCTGGAGATTCTGCACCAGAAAATACGCCTGATCCGGCGCCATCAGGGCCGGCGCGTTCTCGGTGCCGTTGGCCCGCCGGATGGTTACCATCTGCGACAGCGCATCGCCGATCGAATCGACGAACTGATGCCATTTCTTGGCTAGCGTCACGCCCGCGAATTCGACCATGCCGCCGTTGTCGTCGTTACCATGGTTGTTTTCGGACGGGCCGTTTGCCGAGTTCGAGCCGTTCCCGGACTGATAGTTCGAGGGTACGTCCGACTTCACCGGCAGCTTGGGCACCTGCTCGATCACGCTGGCGAGCTTGAGCGAGAGCCCTTCGATGTCCGGGTTCGGCAACGCCTTGAGCGCGGCGATCTCATCGGCGATTCGGGCGCGTACCGGATGCAGTTCCGGATTGCCGCTCTTGGCGATCACTTTGTCTGCCAGCTTCAGCGCCTGGACAGCGCCGTGCGGGTCGCGTTCGACCTGCAGACGTTGGTTGGCCGCTTCCAGCAACAAGGCGATGCGCTGCTCGACGAAGCGCTCGTGACCGCCGCCGAGTTGGTCGGAAAGCTGCGTGTTTTGTCGCTGTACTTGCCGGATGGTCTGCTGCAGTTGCGCGATCTGCTGCTTGCGCTGATCCAGCGCCTGGGAAAGCCGGTCGGTGCGCTGCGAGAATTGGTCCATCCGCTTGCGCATGTCCGACAGCTTAGGCAGGACCACTTTCTGGACATTGTTCTGCAGCGCTTTTTCGACCGTGTCGACACGCGAACCCAGCGCGGCGATGCGCTGCTGGCCGCGATACCACAGATACCCGGTCGCGGCCGCCGCGGCGATCGCGATGATCAGCGCGACGACCGCCAACACGAGGCCGACCGGCCGTTTCTTGCCGCCGCCGCGCGGACCCGAGGGGCTCGCCCCGGAGCGACCGCCGCCGCTCGAACCTTGGCCGGACGTGCGGGTGGGCGTCGCGCTGCTGGCGGCCGCGCTCTTGCCGGCCGATGCGCTAGTCTTCGACGAGGTCGCGCTGCTCGAACTCGATGCCGCGGATTTCGGGTCCGCGCTCGTGCCGCCGACAGCGGGCCGCGTATCCGCACCACCCGCGCCGGGGCGTTGGCCCGTCGCCGAGGCCGGCGCGCCGCCCTTGTTTCCGGCGCTGTGCTGACCGGCGCCGCCGCTCCGGGCGTTGTCCTTGCCCCCGGTCGAAGCGGCGCTGCCGGTGCCGCTCGACGACGGGGCGCCGGCCGGGGACGGCTTGTTCTTGTCGCCCCCGGCCGTGCCGGCGCCACTTTGCCGGGGGGCACCGGACGCGCGGTCGGCGGTCTTGCTCGACCCGACGGCGGACGGTTGCTCGCCGGACGCCGCTTGGCGCTTGTCGGAATCGGGCTTGTCGCCGGCGTTCCGGCTCTTCGCCGAGTCCGATGCCGACGGGGACGCGCCCAACGGCTTCGCGCCGGCATCGCCGGACCGGCCCGCGGCAGCGGGGCTCGATCTGGACTTATCCGGCGATTTTTCGCCGCCCGACGCGTGCTTGTCGTTGCTGCTGGACGACGAGGATCGATCGGCGTTGTTCTTGTCGCGCTTGTCTTGGCTCATAAGATGGCGGCTATCCCCCGGTGTCGATGGCCCCTATTGTCCACGGACCGGCCAGACGCGGTCCAGCGCGGCCACTGCGCCCGTCGCATCCATGCGTTCGATTACGATCGGTTCCACCGACCAATCAACGTCGCAGCCGGCTTGTTGTACCACACGCTGGCTGGCGGCCACCAACCGCAGCCGGCGCAACCGCGCGCGGCGCGCGCCCGCGGTGAGCGCGGCGAGACGGCGCCAAGCCTCGACGCTGGTTACAATCACCGCGTCCGCGGCCAGCAGGCCGTCCAGGCGATCGGCCGCGATCGGCGCCGGCGCGCGCCGATAGAGCGCGATTTTGTCGAGGCGCGCGCCGCGCCCGATCAACGTTTGGGCCAGCGCCTGACGGCCGCCGTGGCCGGCCAGCAACGCGACACGGCGCCCGGCAACGCTCGCCAGCGCGCTCATGGCGACCAGCCCTTCCGTGTCCGAACGCGCCGGCGTGGCGACCGGGCGGCCGGTGTAGTCGGCAAGCGCATCCGCGCTCGCCCCGCCGACCGCGATCAGCCGGCCCCGCGGCGCCCACCGCGGACGCAGGCGCGCCGCGGCGGCCACCGCATTGGCCGAGGTCGCGATCACGATGTCGGCGGCTTCGGCGCTATCCAGGGCGGCGGCCGCGGCCGCCTCGTCGTCGGGCGCTTCGATGATGAGCAGCGGTTCGAGCCAGACCCGCGCGCCGGCGGCCGTCAGCGCCGCGCGCCAATCCTCGGCCTGAGCGATCGGGCGCGTCAGCCAAACGGTGGCGTCGGTCAGATCGGGTCTCGGCATGACGTGCGGAAAATTGCTCAGCCCAGGTCCGTCAGGTTAACCCAGGCCACCAGGTCAACCCAGATCCGCCAATATCCGGTCGGCGCCGGCGACCAACAGGCGTTCGGCCAGCGCGTGGCCGAGTTCGGCGGCCTCGTCCACCGGGCCGCTGATTTCGTCGCGGACCATTTGCGTGCCGTCCGGGCGGCCGACGCAGGCGCAGAGCCGCAGCGTCACCCCGTCGTGCGTGGCGTGCGCGGCGATCGGCAGGTGGCAGCTGCCCTCGAGCCGGCGGTTCACGGCGCGCTCGGCATCGATGCGGATATGGGTGTATTCGTCGTCCAGTGCGGCGACCGCGGCCGCCGTCGCGCTGTCGTCGACGCGGATCTCGATGCCGAGCACGCCCTGGCCGATCGCCGGCAGACTCTGCTCGGGGGTCAGCTCGCAACGGATACGCGCGGCCAGTTCGAGCCGTTCAAGACCGGCGCAGGCCAGCAGAATGGCGTCGTAATCGCCGGCGTCCAGCTTGGCCAGCCGGGTCTGCACATTGCCGCGCAAGTTCCTGATTTCCAGATCCGGCCGCAGATGTTTGATCATGGCCGCGCGCCGCAGGCTCGATGTGCCCACGATCGCGCCGGCCGGCATGGCCGCGGGCGTGTCGTAGTGGTTGGCGACGAAGGCATCGAGCGGACTGGCCGGCGCGAGCACCACCGGCAGCGCGAATCCACGCGGCAGCTCGGCCGGCACGTCCTTCATCGAATGCACCGCGAGATCGGCCTCGCCGTTTGCCATCGCGGCCTCGAGTTCTTTTAAAAACAATCCTTTGCCGCCGATAGCCGACAGCGGCCGGTCGGTGATCCGGTCGCCCTCGGTGCGGATCGGCAACAATTCGACGTCGGTCTCGGGCAACGCTACCGCCAGGCGCGCCTGAACATGGCGGGCCTGCCAGAGCGCGAGCTCGGACTGGCGGGTGGCGATACGCAGGGTCTTGAGCATTAACGATGGCTCGCGAAGGGTCGCCTTGCGGCAAAGATCAGGAATCGAGCAACGCCCGCACCTCGGTCAGGCGGCGCCGCGAAACCGGCACCGTGGTCCGGACATGACGCAGAGTCAAACAGGCGCTGCCGTCGCTATTGTATTTGAGCCCGGTGACCTGCGCGCGGGCGACCAGCGCCTTGCGATGCACCCGCATGAACGACTTCGACAGCGACTGTTCCAGCGTGGCCAGCGACTGCTCGATCAGCAGTTCGCCGTGCAGATGAAACACCGAGGTGTATTTCTGATCGGCCCAGAAATACAGAATATCGCGAATCGCCACGCGCTCGATGCCGTCGCGGGTGCGCGCACTGACATAGCCCACCGGCCCGCCGTCGTCCGAATGCCCGGCCAGCGCGGCGTATTGGGCGCGGCTGGGCTGGCGGGCGCGGACGAGCGCGGCCGCCAGATCGTCGCGCCGCACCGGTTTGAGTAGATAGCCGTCGGCCTGGCTGTTGTGCGCCGACAACGCGTGCTCGCTGTGCGCGGTAATGAAGATCACGGCCGGCGGCAAATCCGCGCCCGCCAGTTCGCGGGCCACCTGCAGGCCATCGACCCCCGGCATATGCACATCCAGCAGTACCGCATCGGGCGCCAGTTCGGCCGCGCGCTCGACCGCGACCCGGCCCTCGGCGGCCTCGCCGACCACGGCGTAGCCGGGGAAAGTCTCGATCATGCGGCGCAGCCGCTCACGGGCGAGCGGTTCGTCGTCGACGATCATGACATTCATATCGGTGCGTCTTCCTGGTCTTGCTGTGGCAACTGGAGCGTTACCGTGAACCAGGTTTCGTCATGCGTGAAATCGAGCCGGGCCGCGCCGGCGTAGGCCAGCGCCAACCGGCGCCGTATATTCGTCACCGCCTGGCGGTGCCCGGGGGCCCGTCCGGCGCGCGCGGCCACCGGGTTGCGCACCTCGGCGAACAGGGCGCGATCGGCGGCCCAGGCGCGCACCCGCACGGTGCCGCCGTCGGGCAGCCGCGCGACGCCGTGACCGATCGCGTTCTCGACCAACGGCTGCAGGCACAGCGACGGCAGCCGGCACTCGCGCGCGCCGTCCGACAGATCGACCTCCATAACCAGCCGATCGCCCAGACGCAGCTTCTCGATCCGGACATAAGCCTCGACCAGACGCATTTCCTCGGCCAGCCGGATCGCGGTCGGGCTGTCGGTATTCAGACGCGCGCGCAGCAGCGTCGACAAATCCTCGAGCGCGGTCTCGGCGTCCGCCGGCCGCACCGCGATCAGCGCGGCCACGCTGTTGAGCGTGTTGAACAAAAAATGGGGCTCGATGCGGGCCTGCAGCGCTTCCAGCCGAGCGCGCATTTCGACCTCGGCGTGCGCCGCCCAGGACGCGCGCAACCAGAAATAGCGCAGCGCTAGCGCGGCGACCACCGCGCAGATCCCCACGCTGCGCGCCACGAACGCCCCCTGGCTGCTATTTTCGATAATCAGGCCGAAACCGGCGAAGCGCCCGGCGGCGAAGATGATCTCGGTGACCGCGTAGGTCACCAGCAACAAACCAAGGTAAGACAGCGCGACCACGGCGCGCGTGTTCAGCCGGGCCGCGTGACGACGGATCAGGCACAGCACGGTCGCGCTGCAGACGCCGATCCACTGCACATAAACCGAGAGCAGAAACAGCCGCTGCCAGAGACCGCCGGACATCGAACTGCCGAGCGCGAGCACGACGGCCACCGCCTCGCAGACGACCAGAACCCGCAAAACACGCGCACCGGTGCAGAAATCCGGCAGGATGGCGGTCGGTCGATCGGACTCGGACATGAGCGACAGTTTTTGAACAGTAACGCCATGGCGTCAAGTTCGGACCGGCCCCTGGCCCGCGCGCCCGGGGTGCGCATCAGACCGAGGGCATAGCGCATACGGCTATTGGCCCCTGGCCCGCGCGCCCGGGGTGCGCATCGCAGGCATTGCTATACTCGCGCGCCGGCCACGCGCGGACGGCCACCCACATCACCGGAGCCAGGAAATGAGCACGCAGTCGAGTCATCAGACCTGGGGCGGGCGTTTCGCCGAAGGCCCGGATGCCCGGGTGGCCGCGTTCACCGAATCGGTCTCGTTCGAAACAAGGCTGGCGCCTTACGACATCGCCGGCTCGATCGCGCATGCGCGCATGCTTTCGGCCATCGGCGTGCTCACCGCGGAAGAGTTCACCCGGATCGAGACCGGGCTACGGGCCATCGAAACCCGTATCGCCGCCGGCGAGTTCGATTGGGACGGCGCGCTGGAAGACGTGCACATGAACATCGAGGCCCGGCTGACCGAGGACATCGGCGCCCTCGGCAAAAAACTGCACACGGCCAGATCCCGCAACGATCAGGTCGCCACCGACGTACGCCTGTGGCTGCGCGATACGCTCGACGATCTGATGGTCGAGGTAAACCGGCTGCGCGCGGGGCTGATCGATCTGGCCGAGCGCGAGGCCGACACCGTCATGCCCGGCTTCACCCATATGCAGGTCGCCCAACCGGTGACTTTCGGCCATCATATGCTGGCCTGGCAGGCGATGCTGGCGCGCGACGGCCAGCGGCTGGCCCAGATCCGGGCGCGCGCCAACGTCCTGCCGCTCGGCGCCGCCGCGCTGGCCGGCACGACGTTTGCCATCGACCGCGAAATGGTCGCGGCCGAACTTGGCTTCGACGGGGTGATCGACAATTCGCTGGACGCGGTCTCGGATCGCGATTTCGCGATCGAGTTCGTCGCCGCCGCCGCCACCCTCATGATGCATCTGTCGCGTTTTTCCGAGGAACTGATCCTGTGGATGAGCCCGGCCTTCGATTTCGTCGAACTGCCGGATCGCTACTGCACCGGCTCCTCGATCATGCCGCAAAAGAAAAACCCGGATGTCGCCGAGCTGACCCGCGGCAAGAGCGCGCGTGTTCAGGGCCACCTCACCGCCCTGCTCACGCTGATGAAGGGCCAGCCACTGGCCTACAACCGCGACAACCAGGAAGACAAGGTGCCGATGTTCGACACCGCGGACACGGTCGGCGCCTGCGTCGCCCTGTTCGCCGATATGGCGCCGCATATCGGCGTGCACCGCGCGGCCTGCCGCGAGGCCGCGCGGCGCGGCTTTTCCACCGCCACCGATCTGGCCGACTATCTGGTGCGGGCCGGGGTGGCATTTCGTGATGCCCACGAGATCGTCGGCCGCTGTGTGTCGCGCGCGATCGAGGCCGGCTGCGACTTGGCCGAGATGCCGCTGGCCGATTTGCAAGCCGTCTCGGGCGCGATCGGCGAGGACATCTACGACGTGCTCACGCTGGAAGGCTCGGTGGCCGCGCGCAGCCATATCGGCGGCACCGCGCCCGCCCAAGTCCGCGCCGCCGCGGCCCGGGCGCGTGAAGCGCTGGGGCTCTGACCGATTGAAATCGCCCCTAAATAAAAACTCGTCATATTTGCGGCTAACGCCCAAGCGCGGTTGCCGCCGGAGCGGCCGTAGCCCGCGGAGAAACCAAAGCGTAGCAACGCTTTGAACGCCATCTACAGCGCCTCGTTAAACTGCCCAGCAACTTAACGTGGCTTCATAGCAGCCGAAGCGTGTGCTCGAGTATCTCTCGTCCACCAACGTCGCCATGACCCGGCACTACGATCTTCACGTTCGGGTAGTGCGCCTGTGCCCGGCGAATCGCCTCCGGCCAGGATGCAAGGTCCGCATCTTCCAGATTGCCCAGCGTTTTCCAATCTATAGCACGCACGGCACAGCCCCCGAAAAGCACCCGCTGTTCCGGCAGCCAAACCATAAGATTATCGGGAGAATGGGCCGGCCCCGGGTACAACACTTCAACCGTGCCCACCTGGATGGTGGCGCCGGGCGTATTCAGCCCCGAAAGTGTGCCGTCGGATACCGGACCTCCGTCCATAGTGCTCAGCTTTTGGGTCAACGGGGTTGCCAACACCTCTACGCCGGCATGCTCCAGCACCTCCAACCCGTCGGTACGGTCGTCATGAAAATGCGTAATGATGGCGCGGCGGACCGGCAGACCGATCTCCTGCTCGATGCGACGGAGCAACACCCGTGTGGCTGCAGCCCCCCATGCAGGATCGACGAGCAGTAGGCTGTCACCTTCACGGACAATCAGACCGTTGGAAGGATAGCGGGCACCACTGGGAAATTTATGGTGTGAAATATGAATCCAGACGCCGGGACGCAGCTTCCGAATTTGACTGTCCGAGTTTGTCGAGGGACCGGAGAAGGCGGTATGCGCCGTATCCGAAGGCGCATTTCGGAAGTGCTGGCATCCTATTAGCAAGAATGAACACGCAAGAATGGTAAAAATCAAACGTGACATGTAGGCCTACCTTTCTTCTGCATAACGCCTAGGCTCAGTTATCGACGGGGCAGACGTAGCCTTTGAAGGCAATCCAAAGCGCGCCAGCGCTTAGGTCGGTCAACTGCAGCAATTTGTTATACGATATCGGACATTATCAGTATGCTTGGTAACCATAGTACACCGATACCGCAGACAGTGGTTATAAACGAAAGCAAAGTAAGGCGTATGAAAATACCCAGAATAGTTGTAGCTGCGATTACTTTTTCTTTAAATAAGAAAGAAAATAAAGACATGAATGATGTGCTTACGAAGCAAAGAATTACGTAAATACCGAATCCCATGGCCTGATCGGGAGGGTTGAACGTAATAAGTGCAGCGAGAATTGTCACATAGATGCATACAAAGCCGTTGGCAACTAAGGCGATGCAAATAATGAATAGTACAGAGTGAAAAAAATGACGCACAGGAGTTTATAGATGTGTCATCTTTTTCTTCGTGGCTCAAGCCACCCTCGCGCATAATGCCGAAATAGTGTCAGTTTGAACTGGCACACCTATTCTCGCAATGCGCCTTAAAGAGCTGCTGAACCAGCATTTCAGCAGCGAATGATCCACCGAAAGCATTCTTCGGAAATAGATTCATGGCATTCGCGAAGTACAAATGGTTGTTATTGATGTTGTCTTGCGTAATTTTTATTACCCTAATGCGCAAATTGTTCTCCTTCTTTAAGTACTAACGCCCGAATTCGGTTGCCGCCGGAGCGCCGCAAGCGCGGAGGGCCCAAGCCGCGCCAGCTCTTAGGGCTCAGGCTTAGGTTTAGCCGTTACCATCAAATTGACCAAGTAAAATTTCCAAATAGCTGGATTTTTCAGCGGGTTTATTATTAGCGATCCAATATTTCAATCGTGGCACATAATCGACCGGAAACTGTACTCGCTCGATGCGTGGCAGACCATTGTAATGATCAATACATGCTTGATAGAAATGATCGTTCTGACCCGTGGCCTGATATTCACGGTGTGCCTGCGCGACTACTTTTTCTGCCCATTCCTCGCGACGGTCATATTGCTCTAGCCAAGCCACATGCCGCTCGTTTTTGGTGAAACGTCCGCTATCGTCGTACATGATCAGTGTTAGCTGCTCATACGATAAATTGTGAAAAGGATTCTCCACCGTGCTATGGCCTCTATGCGCCTGACGACTCTGCACAAATGCGGTGGCTTGTTTGGCTCTTGCCAACAGGGCCGGATTTTCCGTATCGGGCACCTCTTGAGCAGCCAATTCGCGATTGTATCCCGACCCGCTGAATTGATTGCGCAGGCGCTTGGCTTCATCGGCCAACTCGGACCGGGTCATGGACGCATCGCGCTTATCGGCAGCAATGGCGCTTTGAGCCAGTTGGCGACTGGTTACGCTCAGTGATATGCCTTCTTGTGCAGTAATATCAGCTTGGCCACCCGGGGCTGAAGGCTTGTTTGTTACGAGATAAGTATGGGAGGTGGATTTAGCCCTTGTCGCGGCAGAAGATACTGTATAAGCAGTGACATTGGATACCACGAGCGCCCTCCCGACAACGGACCTTTAAATCTTTATCGACGGGTATGCCTGAAACTTAAGTAGGATTAATACGATCTTGACTTCACAGCGCCCAAGGTCAGTTGCCGCCGGAGCGGCCGCAGGCGCGGAGAAACCCGAAGCGCGCCAGCGCTTCGGGCGGTTGACTGAGCGATTTTTTGGGCTTCAAACCTCGTGCAACTCTTGCCGCAGCGAAGGAATAGGGGATGTTCAAGTCTACTCATAAGTGAAAAAGTATTTTTGTATTTCAGCAGCACGGTAGTTCGAGCGGAGATTCAACTATTTACCAAAAAGATCCGCCCGGGCGCGGTACAGCGCCGAGATGTCCTCGTCGCCGTGGCCGGCGGCCATGAGTTGATCGTAGTCCTGGCGCGTTCTGGCCGACAACGGCAGTTCGCCGTTCTTCAGTCCGGCCATATGCAAGCAGATACCAAGATCCTTGTGGTGGTGTTTGAGCTTGAACCCGGGCTCGAACACGTCGCGCACCATGGTCTTGCCGCGATGATCGACGAACCAGTTGCCAGCCGCGCCCGAGCCGACCACGTCGACCACCTTTTCCAGCGGCAGGTCCATGGCCGCCGCGAAGCGCATGGCCTCGCACACCGCCTGATTGATGCCGGCCACCATGATCTGGTTGACGGCCTTGGTGGCCTGGCCGGAACCGATCGGCCCCATCAACGTGATACCCGCGCCCATCGCTTCCAGTACCGGCATGACGCGTTCGAACACGGCGTCGTCGGCGCCGACCATGATGGCCAAGGTGCCGTTGGCCGCGCCTTCGGTGCCGCCGGAGACCGGCGCATCGACGAAGGCCGCTCCGGTTTGGGCGACGCGGCGGGCGGCTTCCTTCGCGGTATCGCCGGCGACCGTGGAGCAGTCGATCACGACGTGCCGGTCGGTTAGCGCGCCGGTCAACGCATCCACCATTTCCAGCACGTCGTCGTCGGCCGATACACAGAGCACGATCGCCTCGGCGTGCGCGGCCGCCTCGGCCGGTGCGGCAACGGCTTCGACGCCGTGCTCGGCGGCAAAGTCTTCGGCCCGGCTCGCGGTGCGATTATAGACCGCGGTCAGCAGACCGGCTTGTTTGAGGTTGGCGGCCATGCCGTGGCCCATGCCGCCGAGTCCGAGAAATGCACTGTTCATGACACCGTTTCCATGCGTGGCTTTCGATCGATGATAAGCTGCCGAACCCGAGGGCCGAAACCGACGAAGGCATGGCAGTCAGACGAGGCGCGCGATGGGCGTTGATCGCAATCGGCGCGCTACTGGCGGTGACGGTCGCCGCGCTCGTCATCGCCCCGCCCTTCGTGGTGCGGCACGTGCTCCGGCATTATCTGCGGGCCGAAGGTATCACGGCCGATATCGGCGATGTGGATGCCGATATCTTCACCGGCCAAATCAGCCTGAACGACGTGCGCGGCCACGGCCCGAACGGCCGCGGTTTCTCGATCGGCCGTCTCGCGGTGGATATCGATTACTGGCCGTTGCTTGATCACCATATCAAGCTGTCGGAGATCCACCTCAGCCACGCCCGCATCGACGCCGGCCGGAACGCGAAGGGGCAGTTCACCGTCGCCGGCGTCGCGATCCCGGTATCGTCTTCCGGCGGCGACCGGAGCGGCTGGGGCTTCGGTGTCGACGAGATATCGATCGCGGACGTGAAACTGCACTACCGCGAGCCCGCCCGCGGCGATCGGCCGGCTATCGATCAGGCACTGGGCATCGCGCGGCTGGAAATCGGCCCGATCGCGACCTGGCAACCGAAGCAGGCCACCGAAATCCACACCCGATTGGAGGCGGCCGGCGGCCGGCTGACCCTCGACGGCAGGGCCCACCCGCTCGGCGCCAACTGGCGCGCGCAGTTCTCGATCGAGGCTTCGGATTTTGCCATGCAAGCGCTGTCGCCGTTGGCGCGCCCGTATTACATCACCGCATTGGGCGGCACGTTCGACGCCAATCAACGGGCCTCGATCGTGTACCACGCCAACGGCGAGCTCGACCTCGACCTCAAGGGTCAAGGCCGCTGGCGCGACGCACGCCTTAACACGACCGGCGGTATTGCTGTGCGCGGCGGCCTGCTCTCTTGGCAAGGCAACGAGCAGGCGCGGCTGTGGCCAACCGACCGGCAACCCGGCCGGATCACCGTCAACGGCACAGTGAAATTGTCCGAGGTCAAGGTTCGACGCGCCGATCAGCTCGACTTCAGTCAGCAGAGCGCGACGTGGACCGGCCAGGCGACGGCCGAACTCGGCAACGCCGCCACGCGCGTGACCAGCAACGGCAATCTCGATGCGCGGCGCACCCGCCTGACTTCCGGCGACCGGCTCGCGTTATCCAGCGACGCGACGCACCTCGCCGGGGCGATCGACCTCACGCTGACGCCGGACGCCACCCGTATCGATACCGACGGCGTTCTCACCACCAGCGCCATGTCGTTCGCCGTGCCGGAGACCCTCGCTATCACCAGCCGGTCGCTCGACTGGAACGGCCAAACCACAACGCGGCTCACCGGCAACGGCACGCAGGTCGATGCCGACGGTTCGCTGGCCGGCGATCGGTTCGTCTTCGATATCCCGAAAACCAGCCACATGAGCGCCGGCCATGTCGACTGGCAAGGCCGCATAAGCCTGCACAGCGCCAAGCTGTTCTCGCGCCGTGCCAGCGGCAAGCTGGATGCCGACGACGTGCATCTGGCCATCGCGGGCGCGCCGGTGACGATGTCGGCGGCCACGTTCGGCTTCGACGGCCGGTACGCCGAACAGCCCGACGCGACCGGTAAGGCGCTGCGGCTGACCGTATCCGGCTCTGCGTACAGCCACAAGCTGAACGTCATGGACAGCGCGATCGACGCGCCGTGGGCCCGGCTACTGGAGGTCGATGTTTCGGGCATCGATATCGACGGGCTCGGCTCGATTGGGCTGGATGAAATCGAGGCCAGCGGCCTGCGCCTTCTCGGCGACACCGACACCGATAGCGCTGTCGTTCAAGCGGTGTCGATGAAGGCCAGCCAATTCTCGCTAAAGCAATGGACCCATTACCGCATGCACAGCCTCGTCCTTGACGACGTCAATATTCATACCCGCCGCGACGCCGGCGGCATGGGCGTGATCAGCCGGTTCGTCGGCGGCCCGAGCGACAACTCATCGTCGTCGGCAAGCGCGAAGCGGCCCGACACGCCGATCGACGGCGATTCGGCGGGCGCGACGACCTTCGCCGTGGATCATCTCGAGCTGTCCGGCCCGTCCATCGCCTTCGTGGACACCACGGTTACACCGACGGTCGAAATCACCGGGTCCCGGCTCGACTTCACGCTGGATCATCTCGATACCGCCAAACCCGACCAGAGCGCCAGCTATACGCTGGGTCTCGACGTGGGGGCCTACGGTCATCTCGACAGCCGCGGCGAGATCGCGCCGTTCGCGCCCGGGGGCATTCGCATGGATCTCGACGTCTGGCTGCGATCGCTGGCGCTGCCGCCGATGTCCGGCTACCTCAATGCCGCGATGAACCGCCGGATCGCCAACGGCGTCGCCGACGGCACGCTCAATATCTCGGCCACCCGGGGCCAGCTCGACGGCGTGCTCGACACCACGTTGACCAACCTCCGGCTGGCCGACAGCACCACCGCGAATACCGACATCGCCTTCGGCATCTCGATGAGCACGGCCCTGAAGCTCTTGCGCGGAAAGAACGACATCATCCACTTCCGCACCAAAATACTCGGCGACGTCACCAACCCCTACTTCTCGATCGACAACCTGATCCGCGAAGCCGTGCTCGCGGGGCTGCGCACCGCCCTGCTGTCGAACTATTCGCCGGTTGGCCTGCTCAACAACCTCAAGAACAGCTTCCTCAATCTGTTCCGTTCGGTGGAGGATCGGCCGGCAATTTTCGCCGTGGGCAAACATTACGTGCGGCCGGATGATCGCACCTATATGACGCTAATCGCCCAGGCCATGAGCGACCACCCGGACTGGACGCTGCGCGTGACCGGCCAGGCGGTGCCGGCCGATGCCCGGGCGCTGAACCTGAACAATTTAACCGAACAAGCGCGCCATGCGCGACTCGAACAACTCGCCCGCATGCGCCAAAAAGCCATCCAGGACTATCTGGCCGCTCGCGACGTCAATCCCGACCGTATCCTCGGCGGCACGCCGAAAGTGCTGGAAAACGAGGGCGCCAAACCGGCTGTCCGATTGTCGCTCGATAAACATTGATCCGGCCGCAGATAAGCTCCGACCGCCCGGCATCTTCAGAAATACCGGTACCTACATATTGTAAGAAAAAATAATCCGCAAATGAACGCGCCAGGACTACGATCAGCTTATGGCCGACGGCCACGGTGACGAGGCTATCTCGGCGCTCTACCGCGCCCGAGCGGATCTGTTCGACAAGCAAGCGTCGTTTCGGGCGAGCCGGGTAGCGACCCGAAAAAGACAGCATGTCCGCAGATCGACGAAGATTCACGCAGATAGCGGTTTGCCAACTGAACCGCCCTCTGCGTGAATCTGCGTTGATCTGCGGAAGATTTTTCTATGAAACCTTCACTGCGGATCAGATCCTCAGCGCCTGGCGCGCCCGGCCGCGGTGCCGTTTTGCCTTTACGAGGTCTGGTACAAAACCGGCTCGCTGGTCCAACGAACCGGCTTCGGGCTTTACTGATTACGGGGCACGACCGCGAAGTTCGGATAATTGCTGTAGTCCGGCTGGCTCTGCCGGTTTTCGAACAGCTGCCATGCCTTGCCGGCCTGGTCGGCGCCGCTCTCGACGGCCATCGCGAGCCCAATTTGGAAATTGGCGGGAAAACCGGCCGGCGAGGACGGGAACCCCACCATTTCGCCCAGCTTATCCGAACCGATGCGCCGGACCATGCTCGGGCTGTTGCAATCGAGACCCACGAGACGCGGAAAGTTGGCCTGATAGACCTCGCTCATGTCCGAATAAATCGGGCTGTTCCGGCTGTCCCGCAGTTGCAGGGTATAAGTTGAGGCCTCCAGCCAACAGAAGCCGGAATCGGGCTTGCCGATCCAGCCGGTCATGCGCTGAATCTGAAACGGCGCCAGCCAACTCAGAAACGATTCGGCGCCCGGCATACCCTGTTCGGCGGCATGGCCGACCGCCCAGGTGAAGAAATCAGCCTGCCAGGGCGCGATGGCTACCTTCTCGCGTCCGTGGCTCGGGTAACGGATGGCCTGGTTGCCGACCAGCGTATGCAGCGGATTCACACCGGTGCCGACGTAGTAGTCGTTGTAGTCGCTCAGGATATTTTTGATCAGGCCCTGGAAATAGGGCTTCATCGGGTCCCGGTCGGGGGTGGCGAAAGCGGCATCGCTGATATCGCGCAGCGCCCAGGCCTGGGCCCGCACCTGTCCCTGAGCACCGCGCAATATGCCACGGGCATGCTCGCGGTACGACGGATTGGCCCAGAGTTCGTCGTAGGCGGCGGCGAACTGCATCTCCTCGAGATAGTAGAAATCGCCGGTGACCAGATAGGCCAGATAGCCGATCGAGGGCTGGTGGGCGATATTGTATGTATACGGCGAGGAACAATCGCCGTGGCAGTCCGGCAGCAGATCGCGGGCGAACCGCCCACCGGCACGGCTGGCATGGTTGTAATCCGCGATGGTGACGTACGGATGCCGGGTAATCGTGAGCGGCCGTCCGGTCTCGCGATCGCGATAATGAAAGCTGTAACTGCCGACGGCGCTGTCGTTGGCCAGCATCCAGCGGAATGCATGGTAGTTGCCCGAAACCGCGAAGGTCGAACTCCAGCGCGGCAACGGGCCGATGGCGGCCTGGGCTCCGGCGTCGCCCATATAGGCCGTCTGATTGCCGTTGCTCATCGGTGGAAACTGCTGGGGGCGCGAATTCAAAAAGCCGGTGTCCGGCGCAATATCGGCGTACTCTGAGATCGCTTTCGTGGCCTGCAGATAATCGGTGTCGATCCGGGCGTACAGCCCCGGATCGCCGTGCCACCAGAGCACGTGATGCCAACGCGCCTGGCGATAGTGCGTCAATCCGGGCACGCGATAATGCTGCCCGCCGACCTTTATATCCGCCGTGTAGTGCAGGTTCCGTGGATCGGCCACATAGGCCCAATCGTTTTCCACCACGGTATCCACGCGCGCGCGCTCGATCCCGCCGTTGGGCCCGGCGTAGGCACGGATATTGAAATAGACCGCCAGATTCGGCGTCCCCGATCCGTGGCCGCCGGCCACCGGCCCACCGACGATCCATTCCGAGACCAGCGGCCCGGACAGCCAGTGTTTGCACTCGCGTGACCAGCGCGCACAGCCGCCCGACTGGGCCACCTCACGCAGCAACCGCCGGGCATTGGTCTGACGACGCCCGCCCTGGCCGCGGATGGATACCCGGCCGGCAAAATCGGTGGCCAACAGATCGCCGATAGTCAGCGCGGATTTCGAGCGGTCGCTCGCCTGGGTTTTGACCAACTGGACCGTGGTGCCGCTTGCGCCCGGCGCGTCGGGAAGACGAATCGTGATCACGGCGTGCCGCAGCGATCCGTCGTCCCAAGTGGCCTTGGGATCGACCTGGGTCGGGATCGCCCGGCCACCCACCTCGGCGGTCACGGACCGGCCGTCGGGCACATCGCCCTGTTTGAAGACTTGGCCGAATGTCACCATGCGGCCGTCTGTCCGCTGGCCGGAGACGCGTTCCACCTTGAGCGCGACGATGGCCTGATCACCTGCCGGCGGCGGCGGACCGCCCGACGTATCGTCATCCGAAGAAGAGTCGTCGTCCGACGAACCGCCATTCGAGCCATAAGTCGCGACGACGCCGTACGTCAAATGCCCCGGTACCCCCGCGCTGCTCCCCACCGGGTCGGTGGTCGAACCACCGGAGGAATAGCTGCCCACGGGATCGGTCGTCGAAGCGGCCGCCGAGTAGCCGCTCACCACATAAGTGTTCGCGGCACCGGCCGCGAACGCCGTCGTATTCACTGCGAGCACGGCCGCAGCAGCCACCAGCATGTATCGCATCTCTACCCCTACGCGTTTTGTCGTTATGGGTGAGGCTGCGGCGGCTTGCGACTCGTATCGCCGGGCAGCCCGTGAACGAACGAGACGGCCCGGCCGTCATAACGCCCGTTGCAGGCGTTTTAGACCCGTGGCTTTGCGCAGCCGACTTTCGTGCGGCGATGCCTTTGACTCGCGGGGACCATAGCCCCCGGTCGCCGTAGCGTCAACGTTCGCACGGCCGGCGCGTTTATGAACGCATCGTCGGCTTTTTTAACAAGATAGCGGTAAAGACACCCCGGGGTTAGTTAATTTCGTATTGTATACAGTTACTTAAAATTTCGGCAGGAAAATTGCTTATTGATTTATGACAGCCAAACTGTAACACCGTCTCCAATGTCAAATCCGCATGCTCGCCTTCACCGCCGCGTACTTATCAGCCTGGTCTGTTTTGCGTTGATCGCGGGCGCCGGCCCGGCCGGGGCGACCGTCATCAAGGCGGGCATCGACGTCTTCAAGAACAGCGCGCCGTCGATCGGGTTCGACGGCCTGCCATTGAACGTCGCCAATCCGACGTTCCAGCCCGCCCCCGGCCTACCGGGTGGTACCTCGGTTATGTTCGGCGGCTATTTCGTCGGCCAATCCCGGGGCACGGTCGCAAGTTGCGGCGCGCTCGGCTGCCTGGACGGACAGCCGAGCGGCACGCTGACCCTTGATGCCGGCGCCGAACCCACGTTTGTCACCCTCGATACCAGCGCGCCGGACGATCACGTGCTGTCGGGCTCGCCCCGGTTCACCGGCCCAATCTCCATTCTCTTCGGCACGGATCAAGCCGCTGTCGGCGTGATGGCGGGATTCGCCACCGACTCCGGCGCCGAACGCCTGACCGCTTTCGGTCGCGACGGCTCCATTCTGGCATCGATCGTCAATGACGCGCTCGGCTACTCGTTTCTAGCCCTGGCCAGCGACGACGGCAGCGCGGCGATCGCCGGTGTCCAGATCACCCGCACCGGCGCGACCCCGGGTGGATTCGCGGTGAGCGATCTGCGCTTCGGCGGCCCTGATCAGATTGAGATAAGTGGCGGCGGCAGCGGCAACGGCGAACCGTCGACACCGGTACCGGCGCCGGGCAATCTGGCGCTGTTCGCGCTCGCGCTGGGCCTGATCACGATCGCCTGCCGGCGCCGGGCACGCGGGCAGCGGGGCTGATACCAGCCCTCATAAAGATTGATCGATCTTCATGAAGCCGGAATTCGTCCGCGAATGAACGCCAATAAACGCGAATGAAAGCAAGATAAAGCGTATAAGCGCGTCTTATTCGCGTGCGTTTGCGTTTATTTGCGGACTATTTTTGACCGGTAGGTCATTGCTTTTGCAGGTTGGTATAAGGCGTCTAGCCGTAATGGGTCGCCTGGCCCAGAAACAGCTCGGCGCCCTCGCCAAGGGTTTCCGTGAGCGTGGGGTGGGGGTGGATGGACAGCGCCATGTCCTCGGCGGTGGCCCCCATCTCGATCGCGAGCACCGCTTCGGCGATTAATGATTCGGCTTGCGGGCCGACGATACCCGCGCCCAGCACGCGGCCGGTATCGGCGTCGGTGAGCAGCTTGGTCAGCCCTTGGCTCGCGCCCATGGTGATGGCGCGTCCGGAAGCCTGCCAAGGAAAACGCAGGATCTTGACGTTACGGGTCTCGGCCTCGATCTGCTGCTCGGTGAGCCCACACCAGGCCACCTGCGGATCGGTGAACACCACCGCGGGTACCGCGCGCGCATCGAAGACCGCATTCTGGCCGGCGATGGCCCTGGCCGCGACCTTGCCTTCGTGCATGGCCTCGTGGGCCAGCAACATGCCGCCGGCGGCGTCGCCGATGGCGTAGATGTTGTCGACCTCGGTGCGGCGCGTGCCGTCCACGCGGATAAAACCGTGGTCGTCGAGGGCGATGTCGGTGGCCTCCAGATTGAGGGTGTCGGTGTTCGGCTGGCGGCCGATGGCGATCAGCACCCGGTCGAAGCGTTCCTGCATGGAATCCTCGCCGCTATCAAGGGTGACATCGACCCCGTCGCCGGAGGCTTGCAGATCGCTGACCTGGGTGTTCAGGTGCACCGCCTCGAACAGCTCGTCCACGGTCTTGGCCAGCGGCTCGACCAGATCCGCGTCGGCGCCGGGCATCAGCCGGTCGGTCATCTCGGCCAGCGTCACCTGGCTGCCCAGCGCCTGATAGACCATGCCCATCTCCAGGCCGATGTAGCCGCCGCCGATGACCAGCAGCGAATTGGGGATGTCCTCCAGATCCAGGGCCTCTTTCGAACTCATGATCCGCCCGCCGAAATCCACGCCGGGTAAGGCGGTGGGCCGCGCGCCGGCGGCGATGATGGCGTGCCCGAAGGACACGGTCGCCTCCTGTTCGCCCTCGATCCGCACCGTGCGGTTGTTTTCGAACGTCGCCCGCGCCTGGATCACGCGCACGCCGCGCTGCTGGCACAACTGCGCCACACCGCCGGTGAGCTGGCCGATGACGCTGTCCTTGTGCTCCCGAATCGTGTCCAGGTCCACCTGAGGCGGCTCGAAGGTCAGGCCGACGGACGCGGCCGCCTCGGTGGCGTGCACCAATTCGTTGAGATGAAGCAGCGTTTTGGAAGGGATACAGCCGCGGCGCAGACACACGCCCCCCAGCGCCTCCTCTTCGTTGACCAGAGTGACGTCGAGGCCGTGGCGCACCGCCTCGAACGCGGCGGCATAACCGCCGGGGCCGGCGCCGATGACCAGGACATCGGTGTGTTGCGGGATGTCGTTCTCGGCCATGACGATTTAGATATTGAGGAGTAACGATTCGGGATCGGCCAGGGTGCGGATCAGGGTGGTGACGAACTGGGCCGCGTCGGCGCCGTCGTTGACCCGGTGGTCGAAGCCGAGGATCAGCGGCAGGCGCAGCCGGGGCTTGACCTCGTAGGCATCGAGATCACCGTGGACCACGGGTTCCAGCCGCGCTTGCCCCATGCCGAGGATCGCCACCTGCGGATGGTTGATCAACGGCGTGAGCGAGGACCCGCCCATCGCGCCGGGGTTGGTCACGGTCATGGACCCGCCCATCATGTCCTCGCGCTTGATCTCGCCGTTGCGTGTCTTGCGGGCGATGTCGAGCGCTTCCGCGGACAACTCGATCAGGTTTTTCTGGTCCACGTCGCGGATCACCGGCACCAGCAGGCCGCGGTCGGTAGCCACGGCCAGGCCGATATGGAAATAGCGCTTGAGCACGATCTCCTGGTTTTCCACGTCCAGGCTGGCATTGAAACGCGGGAACTGCTTGAGCGTCGACACCAGCGCTTTCATCATCAGCACTGTAAGGGTGAACTTGCCGCGCTGGGCTTGGGCCGCCTCCTCGTGCGAGCGCCGGAAACGCTCGAGTTCGGTGACATCGGCGATGTCCTGGTGATAGACGTGCGGGATCTGGCCCCACGAGCGAGCCATGTTTTGGGCGGTGGCGCGGCGGATCGAACGCAGCGGCGCACGCTCAATTTCGCCCCATTGGCTGAAGTCCGGCAGGCTGGGCGCCTCGCCGGCGCCGGGTATGAGCGCCGAGCCGCCGCCGGCGCTTTTGCGTTTCTTGCCATCCTGTTCGCGGCTGTCCTGTTCGCGGCTGTCCTGTTCGCGGCTTTCCTGTTCGCGGCTTTCCTGTTCGCGCTCGGCGGAGCCGGCGGCCGCCTCGACGTCTTCGGCGGTCACGCGACCATCTTTGCCGCTGGGCTCGATGTCGTGCAGATCGACGCCTTTTTCGCGGGCCAGACGCCGGGTGCTGGGAGCGGCCGGCACCGGCTCGCGGCTGGATTCTTGTTTTTTCGATTCCTGCTTATCCTCGGACGACTCTTCCTCGGACGACTCCGATTTTTCTTCTTCGTCCTTGTCTTGCTCTTTCTTGTCGCCTTTATCCTTATCGTCCTTATTTTTATCGCTCTTATCTCGATCCTGCTTTTTCCCTGATTCCTGTTTTTCCTTTTCCTGCTCTTTATCGCTTTCTTCGTCTTCCTCGTCGCGGTCTTCCTTGGCTTGTTTGTCTTCGCCGGATTCCTCGCTTTCGGATGCCTGTTCTTTGCTGTCCTCGCTTTCTTCTTCGCCGCCGGATTCACCGCCCTCGTCGTAGGTCAGCAACACATCGCCGACTTCGACCATGTCGCCTTCGGACACGCGAACCTCTTCGACGGTGCCGGAAAACGGCGCCGGGACATCGGTATTGGCCTTGTCGGTTTCCACCGTGAGCACGGTGTCGCCGTCGTTGACGGTATCGCCTTCGCTGACGTGCACCTCCAGGATTTCGGCTTCCTGGAGCCCCTCGCCGGGGTCGCTGAACTTGAATTCCTGACTCATGGGACGCTCGCTAATCGTTGAGGACTGCGCGGGCCGCATCGACAATGCGGCTCGCGTCCGGTAAATAAGCCTGCTCCCGGGCAAAATACGGCACGTGGATGTCGTAGCCGGTGACCCGGCGGATCGGGGCTTCCAGATACCAGAAGGATTCCTCGATCAGCCGCGCGATGATCTCGCCGGCCGGCCCATAGCTGCGGTGCGCCTCGTGCACGATCACCACCCGCCCGGTGCGCCGCGCCGATTCGGCGAAGCGTTCGTGGTCCAGCGGCGACAGGCTCAGTAGGTCGATCACGTCGGCCTCGACGCCGTCTTCTTCGGACAACGTATCCGCGGCTTGCAGGGCGCGGTGTAACATGGCGCCATAGGCGATGAGGGTGAGATCGTCGCCTTCGCGCGCGGTCTCCGATTGGCCCAGCGGCAGGGTTTCTTCCTCGTCGGGCACCTCTTCGCGGAACGCCCGGTAGGCGGCCTTGGGCTCGAAAAACACGACCGGGTCGGGATCGCGGATGGCGGCCAGCAACAACGCGCGGGCGTTGCGCGGCCCCGAAGGAATCACCATCTTGAGCCCGGGGATATGGGCGTAGAGCACTTCCTTGCTATCGGAGTGATGTTCCAGCGCGTGCACACCGGCGCCATAAGGGATACGCACCGTGATCGGCATGGCGTAGCGTCCGCGCGAGCGCCAGCGAAAGCGTGCGGCGTGCATTTCCAGTTGGTGCAGTCCCATATAAGAAAAACCCGAGAACTGCAGTTCGGGCACCGGCCGCAGGCCACCGGCGGCCATGCCGACGCATAAACCGGTGATGCCGGTTTCGGCCACCGGGGTATCGATGACGCGCTTTTCGCCGTATTTTTCGAGCAGGCCATCGGTGACGCGGAATACGCCGCCATCCACGCCCACGTCCTCGCCGAGGACGATGATGTTGTCGTCGTTTTCCATTTCCTCGAACAGCGCCCGATTGATGGCGTCTACCATGTTCAGTTCGGCCATCGTTTAACCCTCCTCACGGTCGCGAAGTTCCAGGAACGTCTGGCGCTGGGCTTCGAGATAGGGTGGTCGCTCGGCGTAGACGTAGTCGAACATCACCTCGGGCCCGCCGAGCTCCTCGATTTTGGATTCGGCGTCTTTCCAGGCTTGGTCGATTTCGTCTTTGATCTCGTCTTCCATGGTGTCGATGTCGTCGTCGGATAACAGCTCGCGTTCGACCATGTAGTTCTGGAAGCGCGGCAAAGGATCAAGTTTCTCCCACTTTTCGACTTCTTCTTCGTCGCGGTACTTGCTGGGGTCGTCGGCGGTGGTGTGGATGGCCAGCCGGTAGGTCAGGCACTCGATCATGGTCGGGCCGTCGCCGTTGCGGGCGCGTTCGACGGCCTCGGCGGTCGCCGCATATACCGCGAGGATGTCGTTGCCGTCCACCTGCAGACAGGGCATGCCGTAGGCCAGGCCTTTCTGGGCGAGCGTCTTCGACTTGCTTTGTTGGTCCCGCGGCAGCGAAATCGCCCAGCGGTTGTCCTGACAGAGAAAGACGACCGGGGAGCCGAGCACGCCGGCGAAGTTCATCGCCTCATGGAAGTCGCCTTCCGAGGTGGCGCCGTCGCCGAAGAACACGATCGCCACATCATCGCTCTCGCGATACTGGCAGGCATAAGCCACTCCCACGGCATGCGGTATTTGCGAGGCGACCGGCACTGCGATCGGAAAATCGTGGGCGTCTTCAGGGATCGCCGCGCCTTCGTTGTAGCCGGCGGCGAATACCAGGATCTCGGCCAGTGGAAAGCCGCGCCAGATCATGGCCGCGAACTCGCGAAAGGCGGGCAAGAACCAGTCGCTGTCGCGCATCGCCGGCATGGAACCAATCTGGCAGGCTTCCTGGCCCTTGACGGGGGCGAAGGTTCCGATACGGCCCTGGCGTTGCAGCGTGAGCAGACGCTCGTCGAAACGCCGGGACAGCAGCATGGTGCGAAACATTTTGTGCAACTGGTCGTCTTCGATATCCGGCTCGAGCTCGGTGTCCAGATCGCCGTTCTCATCGAGAATCGAGAGATATTCGACGGAATATTCCAGTTCGACTGCGGTACGCGGCATGGTTAACTCGCTGCGGCGACTCGGCGCCAAGTCTTCGTTCAAAATAAAAACGTAGGACTTGAAACATCATCCTGCAAGCGGGTTTAGTGGTTGTAAGTAAAAGTATAAGTGATATTCCTAGGTTTATCGTCTTACAACCAAATTATACGTATTAAATTTAAAAATAGCCGCCGAAACCGTCGAACCCGCAAGTTCCAAGCATCGGCAGACATTGGGGCGCGGCGAAGCTTCAGGATTCGAGCAGATAGGTATAGCCGGCGAGCCCGGCTTCGAGCAGCGCTTCGCATTCAGCGCGCTGGCGCGGCGCGAGGCCGGCCGCGGCCAGTTTCCGCCGGTAGGCGCCGCGCAGCGCTTCCGGCTCGAAGTGCACATAGGACAACAGCTCGTCGGCCCGGTCGCCGTGCTGGGCGTCGCCCAGTTGCCAGGCGCCGTCGCGGATCTCGACATTGACGACATCGGTGTCGCCGAACAGGTTATGCATGTCGCCGAGATTTTCTTGATAGGCCCCGATCATGAATATACCGATGCGATAGGTTTCGCCTTCACGCAGCGCATGCAGCGGCAGCGTCGAATCCAGCCCGTTGTCGTCGACATAGCGATCCAGCCGACCGTCGGAATCGCAGGTCAGATCGCACAGCCGCGCGCTCCGGTCCGGCGCCTCGTCGAGCCGCGCCAGCGGCATCACCGGAAATATCTGATCGAGCGCCCAGACGTCGGGCACCGACTGAAACACCGAGAAATTCACAAAATACTTGGTCGCGAGCTTCTCGCGCGCGGCGGCCACCGCCGCGCGGTCGTCGGCATCGGCCGGTGCAAGCGTAATCAGCGCGCGATACACCGCGGCCGCCTCGCGCTCGGCCGCGGCCCGTCCGGCGAGCCCGATTTCGCCGGCGACGAAGCGCGCCTGCACGTCGGCCAGATGCGCGGCCGCACGGTCGATCTGCGCCGAGGCGGACAGATTTTCATCCAGCACGACGGGCGCGACATCGATCGCGCTTTCACTGTCGATGACCTGCGTGAGCAGCACCGCGTGATGCGCGGTCAGCGCGCGGCCGGACTCGCTGATGAGATTCGGCTGGGGCAGATCGAAACGCTCGGCCACCCGCGCCAGCGCGCCGACCACGACTTCGGCATAGTCGGGCACGCCATAATTCATCGAGCAGAACGAACGGGCCCCGCGGCCTTCGTAATCCACCGCCAGACCGCCGCCGACATCGACCGTGTCCACCGGCGCGCCGAGCTCGCGCAGGCTGCGATACAGATGCGCGGTTTCATCCATGGCGCGGGCCAGCGCGGCGTGATCGGCGACCTGCGAACCGACGTGGACATGCAGCATCGACACGCAGTCGAGGATACCCAGGCCGCGCAAAGTCTCGAGCGCCACGACCACTTGGTCGGCGGTCAGGCCGAATTTGGACTTGTCGCCGCCGGTGTTCTGCCAATGCCCGGCCGCCACGCTGGCCAGGCGCACCCGCAGACCGAGTCGGGGCCGCAGCCCCAGGCTCGCCGCCAGTTCGGCGATAGGGACGAGTTCCGAGGGCTTCTCGACCACGATGTAAACGCGGTGGCCAAGCTGCTGCCCGGCCAGCGCCAGGCGCAGAAACGAATGATCCTTATAACCGTTGCATACGATCGTCGAACCGGGCCGCGCGAGCGCCAGTACCGCCATCAGTTCGGGTTTGCTGCCGGCTTCCAGCCCGGCCCGATCGCCGCCGGCGGCCACCAGATGTTCGATCACCGAGCGCTGCTGATTGACCTTGACCGGATAGACCACCGTATAGCGCCCGGCATAGCCGTGGGCGGCGCGGGCGGCGTCGAAGGCATCGGCCAGCCGGTTGAGCCGATCGCCCAGGATATCGGTGAAACGAACGAGCACGGGCAGGCGCAGCCCGGCCGCCCGAACCTCGTCGGCCAGGGCGTCGAGATCGATGCCGGGCGCGCCGGCGGCCGGCCGAACCTCGGCGTGCCCGGCATCGTCGATGCCGAAGTAGCCGTCGCCCCAGGTGGCGACGCGGTACAGGCGGCGTGCATCGTCGAGCGTCCAGGCGCGCGCCTCGCCGGCGGCTTGTCGGGCGGAAACGGTCATGATCTATACTGCGTGCCGGGTTTTGAAGTACGCGGATCGCCATGGTAGCCGACCCAACGTGGTTCACCGAGGCCAGCGACGAGCTGGGCGTCGGGTTTTCTCTCAAGCTGCGCGACAAGCTGCACGAGGAGACCTCGAACTACCAGACCATCGCGGTCTACGCGACCGAAACCTTCGGCCGCCTGATGACCATCGACGGTCTGGTCATGCTCACCGACCGCGACAATTTCGTCTATCACGAAATGATGACGCACCCGGCGATCTTCGCTCATGGCCAAGTCAAAAACGTTGTCATCATCGGCGGCGGCGACTGCGGCACCCTGCGCGAAGTGCTTAAGCACCGGCACATCGAATCGGTGGCCCAGATCGATATCGACGAACGCGTCACCCGGGTCGCCGAGCGGTATTTTCCGCGTCTTACCGAATCCAACGACGATCCCCGGGCGCATCTGGCCTTTACCGACGGCGTGGCCTGGATGGCCGGAGCCGACGGCGGCTCGGTGGACCTGATCATCATCGACAGCACCGATCCGATCGGCCCGGCCGAGGGTCTGTTCAACGAGGCGTTCTACCGGCAATGTCACCGCGTGCTCGCACCCCGCGGCATGCTGGTGCAACAGAGCGAATCGCCGCTGGCGCACGCGGCGCTGATCCGCGACATGCACGGCGGGCTCGCGCGGGCCGGCTTCGCCGCGACCCATCTCTTGAGCTTTCCACAGCCGTGTTATCCCACCGGCTGGTGGTCGGCCACGCTGGCCGCGCGCGACGATCCCGCGCTGGCCATGCCGGCCGCCGAACTTAATTTCCATACCGAGTACTACACCCCGGCGATGCACCACGCCGCGTTTTCCCAGCCGGCCTTCATGCAGCGGATTCTGGCCGGCGCGTAAACCGTCAGCCGCGGCCCTCGATCGCGGCGGCGAAAGCGGCGGAATCGTAGAAGTCGGCGAGTTGGTCGCGCACCCAGGTCTCGAGCAGCCCGGTCGACTCCAGCGCCTCGATCAGCATCGGCGCGAGCGTATCGACCTCGGCGGCCAGGATCTTCCGATCGACGCCGACGTGGCTCATCAACTCGGCCAGCGTGTCGTCGCCGTGGCGCGCGAAATAGGCTTGCACACCTTGGTCGATCATCACGCCGAGGTATTCGGTCTCGCGCAGCGACCGCCAGACTTGCAGGCCGTAATCGACCAGACGCTGCAGCTCGTGCGATGCCACCGCATCGGCGATCGACAACGGCTGGTCGGCGATCGCGGCCCAGACCTCGTCCGCCAGCGCGCGCAGCCGCCGCGCGTCCAGCGATTCGAGCAGGTAGGACTCGGTGCGCGCCAGCGTGCGCGCGGTATTGGCTTCGATATAAGCGCGCACACGCGTTTCGACCTGCGCCTCGAGCCCGGGCATGCGCCGGCTCACCGCGCTCGACGAGCCCTTGATCAGGCGCGACACGCCGGGGATCGAGCGAATCGCGCCGGAATCCGAGAAAATATAGTCCTTGATGCCCTGATAGAGCAGGTCCGAGGCAAGCGCCATATACACCGGGCTGTTGAGCAGCCTCTGGATCAGCCGGGCGCGTAGCGTCTCCAGCTCCACCACCAGATCCACGCCGTCGTCGAACAGCGACTGATCGATTACATCGCGCACGCGGGTGCTTCGGTTGACTTCCAGCCGGACCAGTTCGTCGGCGATTTCGCCGATCACCGCCGCCAGACGGTCCGGCAGTTCAAGATCGAGCACCAGCCGCTCGGTAGCCGCGCGCGCCGTATCGCGATCGACCACCTCGGCCAGCGTCACGCGCTCGGCCCAGCGCCAGAACGATTCGACCCGACCCGCGAGGCGAGCCCGGCCCGCCTTGCCGCGCCACGCCGCCAGATCATGGGCCACATGGGCTTCGAACAGCCGGTCGGCGGTCTCGGTACGGGTTGCGTCGGCCATGCTGTGGTCGTGGATGAACGTCGGCGCCGAGCTTAAAGATTATCGTCGGCTGCGGCGACCTTGGGGTCCTGCGTGATTGCCCGGATGGTACGCGTTCCGCACGCTGCTAGGGTGCGATATACATTTTTCAAACCGAGGTTTCGTCATGAACGACGACAAGTTCGAAGGCCAATGGAGCCGTATGAAGGGTTCGGTGCGCGAGCACTGGGGCCGTCTGACCGACGACGATGTCGAGGAAGTCCGCGGCAAGCGCGAGAACCTGCTCGGCAAGATCCAGGAACGATACGGCGACACGAAAGAATCGGCCGAGGAAAGGCTCCGGGATTTCGAACGCAAGTTCTAATGGTCGGCATCTGGTCGGCATCACCGACAAAGCGAGGTTGCATGGCAAAGCAATGGATTGTGGTCGCCGATGCGGCGGCGGCGCGGCTGTTCTCGCGCGAGAAT
Source organism: Salinisphaera sp. (assembly GCF_035690525.1). Classification (GTDB taxonomy): domain Bacteria; phylum Pseudomonadota; class Gammaproteobacteria; order Nevskiales; family Salinisphaeraceae; genus Salinisphaera. The sequence continues at coordinate 20,563 of NZ_DASSKM010000178.1, read as the reverse complement.
GCCGGTTCGCTGGCGCGCGTGGAGGCATTTTATCATGACCAGAGCCGCAAGCATGAAGGCGATCTTCGGACCGGCGGCAAGGGCGAAGTCGAGGATTCGGCCGCCCATGGACGTCATCAGGCCGATCCGCAGACCCGAACCAGCGAAAAGCACGAAGACATCTTCGCCAAGCAAGTCGCGGCCCGATTGAAGTCCGGCTTGAACGACAATGCCTTCGATGAGTTGGTACTGGTCGCCGCGCCGCAATTCCTCGGTCGGCTGCGTGATCATCTCGACAGCCCGCTCTCCCGGCATGTGGTCGCGACGATCGACAAGGACTGGACCAACCAGAAAGACTCCGAAATCGAGAAACATCTGGATTTGCAACTCGGTTGAGCCGAATCCGGCCCTTAGAAGGGGTTTCGGTCACGCGGTTAATGCCGCGTACATGATTCTGCACGATACTAGAATTGCGCCGACCGGTCGTTAGCCGACTTTAAAGCGAGCAATTGTGGCAATCCGGTCCGACCGGTCGGACACAGCGCAGCAACTAAGGAGACGAATCATGCTCGGATGGGCTGTCGTATTTTTCATCATCGCCATTATCGCGGCGGTTTTCGGCTTCGGGGGGATCGCCGCCGGTGCGGCCGGCATCGCCAAGATCCTGTTCTTTATCTTTATCGTGCTGTTCGTCCTAGCCTTGATATCCAATGCGGTGAGAGGCCGCGGGCCGAGGTTGTAGAGCGACATGAAAAGCCGCTGGTCAATCGATCAGCGGCTTTTTTATGCCTTGACAAGCCGGCCCGTTCGGCTTGCTGCACTCGAAGTTCATGGCTCCGGCGTGGGCTCCTGCTGGGCCGCGGCGGCAAGCCAGATGCGCACCAAATGCGCTAGCGAATCGGCCTGAAGTTTCTGCATGATATGCACGCGATGGGTTTCCACGGTGCGCGCGCTGATGCGCAGATCGGCCGCGACCTGTTTGTTGGCCTGGCCGTCGACGATGCCGCTGAGCACTTGTTTCTCGCGCGGGGTGAGCGTATCGATGAGGGCAGCCCGCTGACGCGCCTCGCGCTGGAGCCGTTCATTGGTGTCACTGGCCTGCGACAGTTCGTGCAACTGCGCGAGGAGGTAGTCGGGGTCGAACGGTTTTTCCAGAAAATCGACCGCGCCGAGACGCATCGCCTCGACCGCGTGTTCGATATCGCCGTAGGCACTCATCATCACCACATCGAGCGCGATCTGACGTGAGATCAGCTCCTTTTGCAACGCGATGCCGTCCATGTCCCGTAAACGCAGATCGATCAATACACAGCCGGTGGCCGACTCGCAGCGATCCAGAAAAGCCGAGGCGCTGGGGTAGCTATAAGTCGGATATTTCGAACCACGTATCAGTGTTTTCATTGATTCCCGGACGCCGGGATCATCGTCCACGATATGGATAGCAAAGTCGTTTCGCATAGTGTCTCTCGGCTGTACCGCCCCAATCCCTCGTGCGCCGCCGCGGTAAGCGTGCGCAGATGCAATATCTTATGGCCGGCTTGGCCATTTCACCACCCTTAACCGATCGGTTCCATGTCAAAAGCTCAAGAGACCCCGTCATCACCGCTTGACGACCCGGATACGGCGCGCGAACAAATCAGGTCGCTGCGCGCCGATCTGGCGAGTTGCCAAGCGCGTGCCGAGGCCGCCGAACGCGAAACCCGATGCTTTCGCGAACTCGCCGAGCACATCCAGGAAGTGTTCTGGATGACCAACCCGCTCGGCGACGAACTGATTTATATCAGTCCCGCCTACGAACATATCTGGGGGCAACCCTGTGCCAGCCTTCACGAAGACCCGGGTCGACGCCTCGCTTGGGTCCACGATGACGACCGCGAGCGGGTGCTCACGGCCTTCAAGCGCGACGCGGCCGAAGGCGACTACGACGAGGTCTTCCGCATCAATCGGCCGGACGGCGGGATTCGCTGGATCCGCGATCGCGCCTTTCCGGTCCGCGACGACTCGGGCGAGGTATATCGGCTGGCCGGCTTCGCCATCGATCTGACCGACGAAGTCGAAAGCCGCGACCACATGACCGAGCTTCAAAACCTGATCGCCACGCGCGAACGCATCAGCGTGTTCGCTTCCCTCGGCACGGGTCTGGCGCATGATCTGGCCCAGCCGCTCACTTCGGCGCGCAATTTCGTGACCGGCGCGCTATCGATAGCCCGCGAGGAGAACAGCGACCAGGCGGACCTGCTCGTGCGCGCTGAATATCAGATTCAAAGAGCCGCTTCCATCATCCGCCACCTGCGCGATTTCGCGCGCGAGGGCCATCCCACGATCAATCAGCAGGCGCTGTTCCCGATGCTCAGCGAAGTGCGCGAACTGCTCGCGCCAAGTCTGCGCGCCGAGCGAATTTCGCTCGACTGGCCGCAGGCGGAGGATCTGGCCGGTCTGGAACTGCCGATCGATCGGATTTTTACCCAGCAGGTGCTGCGCAATCTGATCGGCAACGCCGTCGAGGCACTCGCGAGTTCCGCGACCGCCGACGACGAGCGCCGCATCAGGCTGTGGGTGGACAGCGGCCACGCCCAGCAGGTCGATATCTACGTCGAGGACAACGGCGATGGCATCGACGAGGACGTGGCGCTGTTTTCACCATTCATGACCACCAAGGGCAGCGGCCTCGGCTTGGGTCTGAGCGTAAGTCGTTCGCTGGCACGCAGCCACGGGGGCGACCTCCATCTGGTCAGCCGTGGCCGCGACGGCTCGGGACCGACCTGTTTCATGCTGCGCCTGCCGCGCGAGTTCGTCGCCGCGGCCTGAGCGGGTGCCGGCAATGCGACCGCGCTCGCCGTTTAGAGTCCGCCGGAGCAATCAGCGCGGCGGGTGAAACAGCCGCATTAGAATCGCAAAGCCCAGCCCGTAGGCGGCGTTGGCCGCCAGCGCGACGCCGATCATATCCTTGGTATAGCCGGCCAGGGCCACGCCGAACAACGCACCGCCCACCCAAGGCGCGATCGCCAGCGATACGCCGGTCACCAGTACGGCGCCGAGGATGATCGCGCCGACATAATAACCGGCCGCTTCGGCATTGCGCACCAACGGCCAGATCACCAGCCCCCAGAGCGCGCCCCAGAGCGCGAGCGCGGCCACGACCGGCAAACCGGTGCCCACCAGGCCGTGGGTCGACCAGGTCGTCGTATTCGCGATGTCGGCGTCATCGAGCAGCCAGAGCAATCCCTGGTTGCAGCCGAGCATGGCAATGAGACCGGCGACAAACGCCTTGATGAACGCGAACATGACCGTATCCTAACCCGAGCAAGGGGCGGGAATTGTACTGATCGCGCTCAGTCGCGCGAAGACGTGCGCGCCGTATCCGCGCTTTGTTCGAACAGGCGCCGCCGCGCGGCCTCGTTTTTCGGCTCGCCGCCCCGCCACTGCTTGCCGAGATCCACGCCGCGCTGGACCGCCGGGCGCTGCTTGACGCGCTCGCGCCAGGCCGCCACGCGCGGAAATTCGTCCAGCGGCTGCCCCATCGCCTTGGCGATCAGCACCCAGGGCCAGTTGATAATGTCGGCGATCGTATACTGTCCGCCGACCAAATATTCGCGCGTGTCCAGCCGGCGCTCGAGCACGCCGAGACAACGGTGGTACTCGCCCCGGTAACGCTTTTCCGAATAACGATGATCGCCGGGCGCATAGTTGACGAAATGGCTCATCTGCCCGCCCATCGGCCCCAGGTTGCCGACCTGCCAGAACAGCCACTCGTCGATCTCCTTGCGCAGGCGCGCATCGTCGGCATAGAACCGGCCGGTCTTGGCGGCCAGGTATCGCGCGATGGCCGCGGACTCGAACACGGGTACCGGCGCAGCGCCATAGGCGGCCGGCGGCGCCTGATCGACGATCGCCGGCATCCGGTTGTTCGGCGAGATCGCGAGGAACGCCGGCTCGAACTGGTCGCCGGCGTTAATATCGACCGGGATCGTCCGATAGGCAATGCCCAATTCCTCCAGCAGAATTGAAATCTTCCAACCGTTGGGCGTCGGCCAGTAATAGAAATCGATCATCGGCTTTGGTCGTCTGCGTCCGTGGCCACGGCGCCGTCGTCGATCAGCGCCTGAATATGATCGGCGCGATAACCGATATCGGCCAGCACGGCGCGGGTATCGGCGCCCAGCGGCGGCGCCCCGCGCGGCGGCGATGTTTCGATGCCGGAAAAGCGCGCGGCTGGGCGCGTCTGACGCAGCCGGCCGGCCACGTCGTGCCCGGTTTCCAACAGACTATCGTTGGCCCGGATCTGAGCATGGTCCAGCAGTTCGCTGCGCGTGAGTACCGGGGCGCACGGCACGCCATGCTCGGTCAGCCGGTCGAGCCAGTGCTCGGCGCTGGCCTCACGCAGGCGTTCCTGGGTGAGCTCCAGTCGCGCATCGATATGGTCTTGTCGATCGGCCGCGGTGGCGAAACGCGGGTCGTCGCGCCAGTGCGGCGTTTCCAGTGCCTCGGTCAGCGCCTGCCATTCGGCATCGGTTTGCACGGCCACGCTGATGTAACCGGTCGCGGTCGCATAAATCAGATCAATGAAGCTCGCCGCCTGCGACTGCGCCATTTCGTCGCCGACGAACGTCTGGCTGTTCATATCCGAATGCCAGAGAAAATCGAGCACCGCATCGAGCATGGAGATCCGAATATGCTGCCCGCTCCCGCCGTTGGCGCGCGCCAGCAGGGCCGCGGTGATCGCCTGGGCGGCGACGTAGCCGGTGAGCTTGTCGGGCAGAATCGTCCGGACCAAGCGCGGACGGTCCTCGTCCGCGCCGCCCTGGATGCTCGCCAGGCCGGACAGCGCCTGCACGAGCGGGTCGTAGACCGGCTTGGCGGCGTAAGGCCCGTTCTCGCCGAAACCGCTGATCGAGACATAGATGACGTCCGGCGCCACATCGCGAACCGCCTGTTCGCCAATACCGATCCGGTCGGCCACGCCGGGCCGGAAGTTCTGCACGAAAACATCCGAGGTCGCCGCGATGCGCTTGAGCGCGGCCAGCCCGCCCTTGTGCTTGAGATCGAGCGCGACCGAGCGCTTGTTGCGATTGTTGTTGAGAAAACTGGCCGACATACCGGCCCGGCGATTGGAGGCCAGACGCGTGTAATCGCCCACGCCGGGGCGTTCGATCTTGATCACGTCGGCGCCCTGATCGGCGAGTTGCATGGTCGCCAACGGTCCGGAGATCATGGCGGTCATATCGCAGATGCGATATCCGTCGAGCGGTTGTTTCATGGTCCAAGTCTAGAACCTGTCGCCGCTTGGTGCGACCAGGGTTATTACGGTTTCATGCCACGCCGCGCCGGTCGTTCATATCTCGTCAAGCCTTACCCAAGTTAAATTCGCGCGCAATCGTGTTTCGCATCGGGCGAGACAAAAGACGCACAGGAGAAAATGTGATCAAGAAAACCTCGACATTGCTGATCGCCGCGATCCTCGGCCTGACAACGGTGGCACTGGCGGCCTGCGACAGCGACGACGGCCCGGCCGAGAAGGCCGGCCAGAAGATGGACGACGCGGCCGACAACGCGTCGGACGCCGTGAGCGACGCCGCCGACGACGCCTCGGACGCGATCGACGACGCTACCGACAACTGAGCGATCGCTCGGCTGATACCGGACAAGCCGGGCAACGCCGCATAGTACAGGCCGCCGCTGTTTTCCAGCGGCGGCCTGTTTTCGTCGCGGGCGTCGGTTTAGGCCGCCGGCGCGGGTTGCTTGCGCGGACCGCCCCCGCCCGCATACTGGGCCTTCGAGCCTGGCAGCGGCCGGCTCGCGGTCTCCGGAATCAGCAGGATCGGAATCAGCGCGATCGCGGCCGCGGCCATCAAATAGAACGCCGGCACCGAGTTGTTGTCGGTCACGCCGATCAGCCATTGAATGACATAGGGCGCGGTGCCGCCGAACAAGGCCGTGGAGATGTTGTAGGAGATCGCGAAGCCGCCGTAGCGCACGTTGGTCGGGAAGATCGCCGGCAACGTCGACGGCATCGTCCCGGACAGCGAGACGGTCAGCAGACCGAGAATGACGAGCCCGGCGACAATGCCCCAAACCTCCGTGGTCTGCAGCAGCGCGAACGCCGGATACGACAATAGAATGAAGCCGAGGCACGCGCCGACCAGCACTGGCTTACGGCCCACCCGGTCGGACAAGCCGCCAAACAGATAGATCACGCACATCATGCCCACCATCGTGACCACGAGCAGCAGCGTCGATTCCATGCCATTGATATTGAGCACCGTGGTCAAATACGACGGCAGGTAGGTCAGGATGGCGTAGTAGGCGACGTTGAGAATCAGCACCAGCCCCATGCATAGGATCAACTGGCGCAGATGGTTGGACACGACCTCGCCGAGCGAGCCCTTGGCCTCACCCTGCTCCTTGACCGCCTCGAACGCCGGGCTGTCCTCGAGCTTGAGCCGAAGATAGAGGCCGAACAGGCCCAGCGGCGCGGCGAACAGGAACGGAATGCGCCAGCCCCAGTCGTTGAAGGCCGCTTCGCCCAGGATCAGCTGCGTGCACAGCACCAGCAGCGCGCCGACGATATAGCCGCCCAGCGTGCCGAATTCGAGAAAGCTCGCCAGAAAGCCACGGTTTTTGTCCGGCGAGTACTCGCAGATGAAGGTCGCCGCGCCACCGTACTCACCGCCGGTGGAGAACCCCTGCACCAGACGGGCAACCACCAGCAGAATCGGGGCCCAGACCCCGATCGCATCGTAGCTCGGCAATACGCCGATGGCGAAGGTGCCGATCGACATCAGGATGATGGTCGTGGCGAGCACCGCCGAGCGGCCCACCTTGTCGCCCAGAGGGCCGAAGAACAGCCCGCCCAGCGGCCGGACCATGAAGGCCACGGCGAAACCGGCGAACGCGGCCAGCAGCGACGCCGATTCGCTGTGGGTGGGAAAGAACACGGCGCCGATGGTGGCGGCCATGTAGGAATAGACACTGAAATCGAACCATTCCAGCGCGTTGCCCATGCCGGCGGCCATCACCGCCCGTTGTACGTCGTCGCTATCGACGGAAAAGCTGTCGTCGGTCGTCTCGCTCATTGTTTATTCGGGCCGGGCCCGTTTTGCCGAGTCGTTTTTCGAACCTAGCAGTATCCCGAGGTCACTACAATGATCCGTACGACGGATAACCCGGCGGCTTGAGGGGGATCGGCCGGGCCGGCTAAATCGTCCTATCTTGTATTCGCGAACGACCCGCCGTAAATTCAGTTGTGTACATGGTTAAGAACAAAGGAGCGATCGATGCCGGTACGCAAGGCGAATGCCCAGTGGCAGGGCGATCTGAAATCGGGCAAGGGCGATATGGCGCTGGAAAGCGGCGCCTACGAAGGCCAGTTCTCCTACCGGACCCGCTTCGAGGACGGTACCGGCACCAACCCCGAGGAACTGGTCGGCGCGGCCCATGCCGGCTGCTTCTCGATGCAGTTCTCGGCGATGCTGGCCGCCGACGGCCATACCCCGGACTCGATCAAGACCGAGGCCCGGGTGCATTTCGCGATCGACGACACCCCGACCATCGAGCGCATCGAGTTGATCTGCCGCGGCAAGGTGCCGGGCATGGACGAAGAAACGTTCAAGCAGACCGCCGACAAGGCCAAGGAAGCCTGCCCGGTCTCGCGCCTGTTCAAGGGCGCCGAGATCGAGCTCGACGCGACGCTGGACGATTGACTCGCCGCATCGGGCATCGGGACAGCGATCCGAAAGGCCGGGGTTCAGTCCGGCCTTTTCATGATTACGCCGCCGCCGGCCAAGACGCGGCGATCGATGGGCGAGCGACCATTGTATTTTCGGACCATTGTATTTTTGGACGATCGTCGCAATCTTTGACGGCTCACGAATAAGCACGCCAACACAAAGAGGCCAATATGCAAGCGCAGCGCGACAACGTCGTCAGCATTCACTACGTCCTGCGCGATACCGAGGGCGAAATCATCGATCAGTCGGAAGAGCAGCCGTTGTCCTATCTCCACGGCCACGAAAATATCGTGCCGGGTTTGGAAAAAGCGATCGAAGGCCACGCCGAAGGCGACGAAGTACGCGCGACGGTCGAGCCCGATGAAGGTTACGGCCCTTATCGCGAGGAACTCGTTCAGACGGTCAATCGCGAAGCGTTCCAGGGCGTGGACGAACTCGCCCCGGGCATGAGCTTTCGCGCCGAGTCCGACGCCGGGCCCATGATCGTGACGATCAAGGAAGTCGCGGGCGACCAAGTCACGGTCGACGGCAACCACGTGCTTGCGGGTCAGAAGCTCGACTTCACGGTCAGCGTCGCGGGGATCCGCCCCGGCACCGATGCCGAGCTCGAACACGGCCACGTGCACGACGACAGTGACCACGCCGAAGGCCAGGGCTAGGGCCTGTTGCCATCTAATCGGCCGCCACGGATCAGCCGTGGCATCGATACCGGGGAGGCGACATGAGTGAACCGATCTTATTGATCACCGGAGGCTCGACCGGCATCGGCGCGGCCACGGCCCGAGCCGCGGTGGCCGACGGCTGGCGTGTCGCGCTGGCCGCGCGCACGGCGTCGAGGCTCGACGATCTGGTCGAAGAACTCGGCGGCGAATCGCAGGCGATCGCCATTGCTTGCGATGTCACCGATAAGACATCGCAGCAAACCATGGTCGAGACCGCACTCGGCCATTTCGGAAAGATCGACGCGGTATTCGCCAACGCCGGCATCGGCGGCAAGCCGGGCGGTTTCACCGGCGCCGACACCGAAGTCTGGAAGGACATGATCCTGACCAACGTCTACGGCGTCGGGCTGACGATTCAGTGCACCGCCGAGGCGCTCAAGGCCAGCCGCGGCCATCTGTTGATTACGGGATCGGCGGCCGGCCGGGCGACCATCCCGGGGTCGATGTACAGCGCCACCAAGTGGGCGGTCTCGGCGATCGGTTACGGGGTACGCGAGGAACTGCGCGGCACCGGCGTACGCACCACGCTGATCGAGCCGGGCATGGTCGATACGCCGTTCTTCGACCAAAAGCCGGAGCACGCGCTGGCCGACCGCGATATCGCGGCGTCGGTCATGTATGCGCTATCCCAGCCGGCGCACGTCGACGTCAACGAAATCCTCGTTCGTCCGACCCCGCCGCTCGACGAAGCGTAACGCCGGTACGCGAGACAAACGACAGCCGCCTTTGACGAAGGCGGCTTTTTTGTTGCTGCTCGAAGACGGTATAAGGCCAAAATAAACGTGTAAAAATTTTTAGAACAATATTTTACGCGTAGGTCGGATTAGCGCGCAGCGCGTAATCCGACGCCAAGCGGGGATATATTGGCAGTCGTATTCTGTCGGATTACGGCTAACGCCTAATCCGACCTACGCGAATTCATGTGTTTATTGATGTAACAAACATTATTTGACCAGCAGATAGCCGGCCACCCAGCCTTTCATGCCGCCGGAGGCCCGGACATAACGCCAGCCGTTTCGCTCATCCAGCAACTCGACGCGATCGCCGCGATGCAGTTGGCCGATAACCCGCCCGCTACGGGACGCCCGGGCGCGGACGTTGATCGCATCGACGCCGACCGCGGCATGGGTGGCCGCGGCCGGCTTCGGCTCGGTCGCCGCAGGCTTGGTTTGGTCGGCCGTTTTCTGATCGCGGCCACCCGATTGCGGTTCCAATCCACTGCCGTTGTCGTTCGCCGCGCGCCGATCGGGGCGGTCCGACTCGTCCTCGAACTCGAACAGCGGCGGCGGCGCGTTTTTTTCCGGCGCACGGCCGCGCGGTTGTTCGGGGGGCGCAGCCGGGTCGGACGGTTTTTCGCGTTCGACGCCCACCTTCGAACTCGAGTCGTCCCCGGCCGGCGGCGGTGTTTGCTTCGCTTTTGCCGCCACAGGAGATTGCGTCGCCGCGTCCGGCTTATCGTCCGGCCCGTGTTCCGGTTCGCGCTTGGTCGTCGCCGGACGATCCGAGGCGGGCCGGCTCGGTTGTTCTGTGTCGCCGGCCAGTGGCGCCTGGCTGCTCGAAAGCAGGAAATTGGCGGCCCAGCCCACGGTGTAGTTGTCGGGCAGAAGAATCTGTGTCCAGTCGTCACGACGCGCGAGCACGACGGCCACGGCGTCGCTGTCGGCATGGCCCACCACGCGCGCCTCGCGATTGGGCTGGTCGTGCACGTTTACATCGTCGGCGTCGACATGAATACGCGGCAGATCGGCGGTGATACGCGGCAGGTTGTCGATCGCCGCACTGTTGCCGCCGGCCGCCGCCCGGGCCGCCCAGAAGGCGGCCTTGCCGGTATTCCGCGGTACGCCCTTGCCTTCCATGTAGAGCACGGCCAAATTGTTCTGCGACGCGGCCAGACCATCGTCGGCGCCGCGGCGAAACCATTGGGCCGCCTTGCCGAAATCGCGCGGCACACCTTTGCCGGCTTTATACATGATGCCCAGGTTGTGCTCGGCGCGCGGATAATGCTGCGCCGCCGCCTTTTTATACCATTGCCGTGCTTTGTCGTAATCACGCTCGACACCATAGCCCCGGTCGTAGAGCACGCCCATGTTGTACTGGGCCGCGGCGTCTCCGCTCTTGGCCAGCGCCCGGTTCTGTTCCAGGATTTGCTGCGCGCGTTCGGCGCTCGGGGCATCGCCGGCCGCCGCCGCGGTCAACGGCGCGGCCACCAGGCTGGCGGCGACAAGAATGGCAAGCCGAAGGCCGGCTCTCGCGCTCATGGGCGATCCTTGCGAAAAGAGGCAACAAGCCTAACCCCGCCGCCGGTCGAACGCGACCCCGATGGGCGGCTCAATCCGCGCGATCGGCGTTATCGGCACGGGCGCGGTAGCGCGCAACGAACGTGGCCACGGCCTCGGCGATCGCCGGGTCGCGCTGGTCGGCGCCGGGCGCGTGGCCGAGCAGAATACGGGTGTGCGGATCCCCGCGCAGCAGGCTCGGAAACCGGTCGGCCGCGCGGCGGTATGTGTATTTGACAGCCATCTCGCCGGCGACTAAATTAGCGCGCCTGAACTGAACCCTACAGTTCAACCTGGGTTCCACCGAATCGGGTCTTCATGCGAACCGCACTCTCTTCACGCTCGCCGGCGCGCCGTGCCGCGCTGGCGGCTGCGTTCACGCTGGCCGCGCTCATTACCGGCTGCACCGTGGGCCCGGACTACCAGCCGCCGGCCAAGCCGCCGAACACGGCCTACGATATCAACGAGTCGACCAGCGGCGACCAGTCCGTCGATAGCGCCGGCGGTCGCGAGGCGATTCCCAAGCAGGCTTTCGATCGCGCGGCCAAAGTCCGCGCGGACTGGTACCAGGTGTTCGGCTCCGACAAGCTCGACGCATTGATCGGCCGCGCCATCAAGGACAGCCCGACGCTGGCCGCCGGCCGCGCCCGGATCGACGCCGCGCGCGAGGTGGTCAACGAGAACGAGGGCGCGCTCTATCCGCGCATCGGCGTCAACGGCGGCTACTCGCGCAACCGCGTGACCGGCGCCCAGTTCGGCATCATCCAGCCGTCGTTCACCAATGTGTTCAATCTGTATCAGACCCAGGCCACCGCGAGCTACGATCTCGACCTGTTCGGCAAGACCCGGCGCATGATCGAGGCCAGCAACGCGCAACTCGACGAGCAGCGGTATCAGGTGATCGATACCTACGTGACCCTGATCAACAACGTAGTGGCGACCGCGATCGCCGAGGCCGGACTCAACGCCGCGATCGAAACCACACGCGACATCGCCCAAAGCCAGGCCAACGCGCTCGACATCGTGCGCAAACAGATCAAGTACGGCACGGCCATCGAAGCCGACGCCACCCAGATCCAAACCCAGCTGGCGCGCACCCGGGCCTCGCTCGAGCCGCTGCGCAAGCAGAAGACGCTGGCGGTCAATCGTCTGGCGGTGCTGGTCGGCAGCAATCCGGGCACCTTCAACGATCCCGATTTCACGCTCGACGCGCTGCGCCTGCCGCGCGAACTGCCGGTTAGCTTGCCCAGCCAGTTGGTCAAGCAGCGGCCGGATATTCTGGCCGCGGCCGCCGCGGTTCATGCCGCCAGCGCCCGAATCGGCGTCGCCACCGCGAATCTGCTGCCCGACATCAGCATCGGCGGCTCCTATAGCCGTTCGGCGCTGACCCCTGCGGATCTCGCCGATCCGGCGTTCGCCCTGTATTCACTGGGCGCGTCGCTGAGCGCGCCGCTGTTCGAGGGCGGGCGTCTGCGCGCCGCCAAGCGCCGGGCCGAGGATCTGTTCGTGGCCGCGCTGGCCGATTACCGGGCCACCATGCTGGCGGCGTTCGGCGAAGTGGCGAACAGCCTGCGCTCGATCGAATCGGATGCCCGCGCGCTGGAAGCCCAGCGGGTCGCCCTCGAAGCCGCGCGCAATAACCTAAAGACGGTACGCACCCAACTGAAAAACGGCGTGGCGGACTACGTCAATCTGTACACCGCCCAGTCGCAGTACCAGAGCGCCGAGCTGGCTTTCATCAAAGCCCGGGTGACCCGCTACCGCGATACCGCGAACCTGTTTCGCGCGCTGGGCGGCGGCTGGTCGAGCGCCGGCCATTCGCCGGTGGCCGATACGGCCGGCGCCGATCACACCACCGCCGATAAGAATTAGACGCCGATGGCCGATGACAGCAAGCCCGACGACGACCGGGCCGGCAAGCCCAAGTCCGGGCGCCGCAAGTGGTATCTGCTGGGGTTGGCGGCGATCTTCGTGATCGCCGGCGTGGCCTACGCGATCTACTACTTCACGGTTGCCCGGTTCTATGCCGAGACCAACGACGCCTACGTCAAGGGCAATCGCATCCAGCTCACGCCACAGATCAACGGCACGGTCGTCTCGATCGCGGCCGACGACACCGATTTCGTGCACGCCGGCCAGATCCTGGTTCGGTTGGACCCGACCGATGCCCGCAACGCGCTGAACCACGCCGAGGCCCGGCTTGCCGAGGTCGTGCGTTCGGTGCGCCAGTTGTATGCCCGGGTCGACGAACAGCAATCGATCATCGAGCAGCGCAAAAGCAGCCTCGCCCAGGCCAGGCGCGACTACCGACGCAACAAGCACTTGATCCAGGCGCACGGCGTGACCCATCAGGCCTTCGAACGCTCGCGCACGACCTATCGCGAAGATCGCGCCGCCCTGGCCGCGGCCCGGCATAAGCTCGCCGAGCTCACGGCCCGGACCGACGGCACCACGGTGCGTGACCATCCGCGCGTCAAGCAGGCCGAAGCCGAACTGCGCAGCGCTTATCTCGATCTTGTCCGCACCCGTATTCCGGCGCCGGTGAGCGGCCATGTCGCGCAGCGCGAGGTACAGGTCGGCCAGCGCGTCGATCCGTCCAAGCCGATGCTGTCGATCGTGCCGGCCGATCAAATCTGGGTGGAGGCCAATTTCAAGGAAACCGGGCTGGCGGCCATGCGGATCGGCCAGCCGGCCACCGTGGTTTCGGACTTCTACGGCAACGACGTGACCTATCACGGCCACGTGGCCGGCATCAGCGCGGGCACCGGCTCGGTCTTCGAACTGCTGCCGCCGCAGAACGCGACCGGTAACTGGATCAAGATCGTGCGTCGCGTGCCGGTGCGCATCGTGCTCGACAACGCGCATCACAAGCTCGACCGCTATCCGCTGCGGCTCGGCCTGTCGATGAACGTCACCGTGAACCTGCACGATACCAGCGGCCCACGGCTGTCGAAGAGTTCGCCAAAGCAGCCGCGCTACCGCACCACGGTTTATCGACAACGCTTGGCGGGCGCGGACCGGCTGATCGGCAAGATCGTCGACGCGAACGACGGCCCAAACAACGGCCCGAACAACGACAAGCTCCCGGCCGCTAGCGCCACAGGCTCCGCGGCCGGCTCATGAGCGCGGCCGCCGGGGCCGGCCCCGGGGCCGACACGCCCGCACCGCTGCCTACCGGCGCCCGGGTCATGGTCACCCTGAGCCTGGCGCTCGCGGTGTTCATGAACGTGCTGGATATATCGATCGCGAACGTATCGATCCCCACCATCGCGGGCAATCTCGCGGTCTCCTCCAGCCAGGGCACGTGGGTGATCACCTCCTTCGCGGTCGCCAACGCCATTGCCGTGCCGGTCTCCGGGTGGCTTGCCCGGCGGGTCGGCGAGGTCAAGCTGTTCGTGATCTGCACCGCGCTGTTCACGATGGCCTCGTTCGCCTGCGGCATCGCGCCGAGCTTTTATTTCCTGCTCGCCATGCGCGCCCTCCAGGGCCTGGTGGCCGGGCCGATGATCCCCTTGTCGCAGAGCCTGCTGCTGGCCAACTATCCGCCGGAAAAGCGCGGTTTCGCCAACGGCATCTGGGGCATGACCGCGGTGGTCGGGCCCATCGCCGGGCCGATTCTCGGCGGCTGGATCACCGACAATATCAGCTGGTCGTGGATCTTCTATATCAACGTGCCGGTCGGCATCTTTTCCGCGCTGGTGACCTGGACCGTCTTGCGCGAGCGCGAGACCGAAACCGCGAAGCTGTCGTTGGATGTCGTCGGTCTGGTGCTGCTGACGATCGGCGTCGGCGCCCTGCAGATCATGCTCGACAAGGGCAACGAAGACGGTTGGTTCCAGTCGCCGATGATCACGACGCTGGCCGTGGTGGCGACCGTGTTCCTGTCGTTCTGGATCGTCTGGGAACTCACCGACGATAATCCGGTGGTCGATCTGCGCCTGTTCGCGCGGCGCAATTTCACGGTCGCCACGCTCGGCGTGACCTTCGGCTTCATGACCTATTTCGCCGGCGTCGTGCTGCTGCCGCTGTGGCTTCAGAACGTCCAGGGTTATACCCCGACCTGGGCCGGCATCACGACCGCTTCGCTGGGCGTGCTCGGCGTGATCTTCTCGCCCATCGTCGGCCGCCTGACCGACAAGATCGATCTGCGCTTGATCGTGACCTTCGGGATGCTGTTGTTCGCGGTGTTGTCGTTCGTCAAGGCCGACGCCAATACCGACATCAGCTTTCAGCGCCTGTTTCTGACGCGCCTGCCCTGGGGCATCGGGCTGGCCTGCTTCTTCATCCCGTTGATCACGCTGTCGTTGACCGGTCTGCCGCGCGACAAAATCGCCAGCGCCTCGGGGCTGTTCAATTTCATGCGGCTGATCGCGCTGGCGATCGGCACTTCGCTGTCGCAAACGCTCTGGGATCGGCGCGAGGCGTTTCACGACCATGTGCTGTCGTCGCACACCGCGCTCGCCGACCCGGCGACCGTGCACTGGCTCGCGCAGGCTCGGGCCGCCGGGGTGAGCCAGGATCAGGCCTACGGCGCGATGGCGGGCGTGATCAAACAACAATCGTTCATGCTCGGGCTCAACGAGATGTACACCCTGGCCGGCTGGGTCTTTCTCGGCCTGACCGTGCTGATCTGGTTCTCGAGGCCGAACGCGCCCTAGAAGTCTGCGCCTAGCCAAGTTCGCGCACGGCGCGCCGGCGAATGTGTTACTTTATAACACCCTTACAGCCGGTGTCGGTTCCGTGGCGCGTCATCCGTCGATCTTCCCCGCCCCCGTCGCGGCGGCCGTGCTCGATATGCCCGGCTTGTGCCTCGCGTCGATACTGGCCTGGGCGGCGCTGGTGCTCGCCGGCGGCTACGATGGATTATGGATACTGGTCACGCTGACCGTGTTCAGCGCCGTGGCTTTTCTAATCGGCGCGCTGGTCAGCGCGATTCCACACCCGGCCCGCTTGATAACCCGCGTGGACGGCGCCGCCGCCGGTGCGATGCTCGCCGCGGCGCTGGTCTTGGTGGTGCCACACGCCCTGATCGAACACGCCGGGGCCGGCGCCCTCGGTTTGCTTCTCGGGCTCGGCGTCGGCCTGGCGCTGCAGATCACCGCATCGGGCCGTGGCGGCCGGGCCATGCTCGGCGCGCTGACGCTGCATTCGATCTGCGACGGCGTGGTGCTGGGCGCGCTCTATACCCTGATCCCGGCGCTCGGCTGGGGCGCGGGGTTGGCCATTCTCGCCCACAAAGCACCGGCCGGATACGCGCTCGCGCGCCGCCTCGCGCGCTCGCGGTCACGCCGGATTTTAGTCGTACTGCCGGCTTTGGGGACTGGACTCGGCGCGCTGTGTACTGCAATGATGCCGGCGGTCGTGGCCTTGCCGGCCGGCCTGATCTTCGGTGCGGCCGCCGGACTGTTCTTGTTCGTCGCCCTGGCATTCTTCGCGTCGAGCGCAAGAGCCGGTTCGCTCGACGCCGTGGACTGGCTGGCCTTCGCCCTGGGTGGCGCGGTTATTGCTTTGGTGGGCTGGATCGCGCCACACGGCATCTAGATCGGGCTGGACCGGGCGCGCCGCCACGAAATACGACGATCAAGAAACTTTACCGGCCGGGGCCGGTCATAAGAGTTTGGTTTTTCGACATCATGTAAGCGTCGGGCGGCAAGCCATCGGGTTGGTCTCGGCATAGAGGGTTGGGAATGCAAAAGCGCGTGTTACGTGCCGGCGCCGCCGGCGCGCTCGGTGTAAGTTTATGTTTTTGCGGCGGCGTTCAGGCGGCGCCCGCGAAATCCGAAAGCACCGGGCTACGCGCTTCAAGCAAATCGAGCAAGCGAGCCGAACGTAAAATCCAGCCGCTCGACGCAGCCCGGATGCAGGCCACCGAGGCTTTGGGCCCGACCACCACCTCGCAGATTACGCCCTGGCAACAACTCACGGTGCACTCGGGCGACACTTTATCCGGCGTGTTCGCGCGCGCGGGGCTGGGCGCATCGCAGTGGCGGGCGCTGCTCAATCTCGACACCTCGACTGACGCTTTGCGTCATATTCACCCCGGCGATACGCTGAACATCCGCAAGACGCCGGCCGGCAAGCTCGCCGAACTGCGTTACCGGCTCGGCCCGATCAAAACCCTGCACGTGAACCGTGAAGGCTCGAAACTTCGGGCCAAGATCGAAAAGCGGGCCACGCAGACCCGCGAGATCACCGCCACCGGGACGGTGGGCGAATCGCTGTCGCATTCGTTGATCGCGAACGGCGTGCCGGCGCGCATCGCCGATCAAATGGCCCATATCTACCGTTATCGCCACAACCTGCGCCATCTGCATCCGGGCGATCGGTTTTCGGTCATCTATCGCGCCACGTACAGCGACGGCCGACAGATCTCGAGCGGTCCGATACTGGCCGCGAGCATTACCACCAACCACCATAACTACAAGGCCTTTCGTGCCAAGGACGCGGACGGCGACTTCGGTTACTTCGATACCGCGGGCAACTCTTATATGCCGGCGTTCACGCGCAAACCGGTCGCTTACACCCGGATCAGCAGCCGCTTCAATCTGCATCGGCTCAATCCGGTCACGCATACCGTGCGCCCGCACGAGGGTGTGGATATGGCCGCCCCGATGGGCACGCCGATTCATGCCGCGGCCGAGGGCACGGTGAAGTATGCGGGTTGGATGCACGGCTACGGTCGCATCGTCGAGTTGAAGAACTTCGACGGCTACAGCACGCGCTATGCCCATATGCACAAGATCCGTTCGAATCTGGACGTCGGCGAGCACGTGACCAAGGGCGAAGTGATCGGCTACGTCGGCGAATCGGGCGAAGCCACCGGCCCGCATCTGCATTTCGAGATCCGTCGCGACGGGGTCGCCTACAATCCGTTGACGGTCGAGCTGCCATCGGGCCATTCGCTGCCGCACGACAAACTGGCCGCTTATACCCGCAAGATTCAGCCGCTGATCGCCAAGCTGTCGCCGGCGCCGACCACGCTGCTAGCCAAGACGGCTTCAACGCCGGCCGATAACGACAGCTGCACGCGGGCGGTTTCGCTCAACGCCACGCTCGCGCTCGACCCGGTCGGCGCAGCCCGCCAGCACAGCCTCGGCAATATCTTTTGTGTGGTGCACCACCAACATCCAACCAACGCCTGATCCAGCGGGCCGCGACGCCTGGCCGCGGCTCGTGACAAAAGAAAGCCGCGCTGGAAACCGCGCGGCTTTCGTTGCAGGTCGTAAACCGCCCGTGGCGTTACGGCCGATTTAACGGTGGCGTCAGTCTCAGTCGTCGTGATACCAGCCGCGATGCCAACCGTTGTCATGGTGGCCGTAGCGTACATCGCGGCGATGATCCCAGTCGCCGCGATAGCGGTCGTCATCGTCATCGTTATATATGTCGGCCAACACGGCGCCGCCGGCGCCCCCGAGACCACCGCCGATCACGGCGCCGGTCTGGCCGCCCATCGAGCCGCCGATCATGGCGCCGATAGCCCCGCCCAGGCCGCCGCCCAACGCCGAGTTGAGCGTGTCGTTGGCCATCGCCACCGAACTGCCGCCGCTCAGCATGAGCGCCGCGACCAAGGAAACGATCTTCTTGTTACGCATGTTTTTACCCTGTCTTTTCTAGCGTGGGGCCAAGTGTACATGTTTTCGTTTAATAAAAACTGAACAAAATAAACATAGATGTTGGCCGTCTGTTCATTGTTTGTCGCGTCGGACTCGGCCACAGTGTTTGTCAGCCAATTTGAATGCTTTAACGGAGCCCACGATGGACCTGATTCGAATCCTGTTGGCGATCCTGTTGCCGCCGGTCGGCGTGTTTCTGCAAGTCGGGTTCGGCCTGCAGTTCTGGATCAATATTCTGCTGACGATCTTCGGTTATATCCCGGGTATCATCCACGCGGTGTATATCATCGCCACGCGCGACTGAACGCAATTGACGCAACCCGGGCCCGTGCCGCCGGGCGAACCGGCGGCACGGGCCCGCGGCCGCGACGCGCCATGCCGTCCATGCCGAGCGACCCCGTGAAATCGCTGTCACTGCCCCAATCCTGTTGCATACACGTTCACGATACGACGGTTCGACATGCCACCCGATCTTTCCGTACTCGACCTTGTACCGGTGCCCAGCGGCACCGCGGCCTCGCAGGCGGTTCGTAACAGTATCGATCTCGCCCGCCTGGCCGAAGCCTGCGGTTACACCCGCTACTGGATATCCGAACATCACAGCATGCCGGCGATCGCCAGTTCGTCGCCCGAAGTGCTGCTTTCCCGGATCGGCGCGCTGACCGATCGCAT
Source organism: Salinisphaera sp. (assembly GCF_035690525.1). Lineage (GTDB taxonomy): Bacteria > Pseudomonadota > Gammaproteobacteria > Nevskiales > Salinisphaeraceae > Salinisphaera. The sequence continues at coordinate 1,574 of NZ_DASSKM010000178.1, read as the reverse complement.
CCGCATCGGCTCGGGCGGCATCATGCTGCCCAACCACGCGCCGATGCGCGTCGCCGAACATTTTCGTACCCTTGAAGCCCTGTATCCGGGGCGCGTGGATCTGGGACTCGGGCGCGCCCCGGGTTCGGACATGCGCGCCAATCGCGCCCTGCACGCCGGCTCCGGCGAGCACTTCGCGGAGATGCTCGACGAAATGCTGTCGCTGGCCGAGGACCGTTACCCGGCCGATCATCCATATGCCGGCGTCAAGGTCGTGCCCGAGGACGCGCCGATGCCACCGATCTGGATTCTGGGCTCCTCCGGCGCCAGCGCGGAAATGGCGGGTGCGGCCGGCTACGGCTACAGCTTCGCCAGCCACTTCAGTCCGATGCCGCCCGAGCCGGCGCTGGAACGCTATCGTTATGCGTTCGCGCCGTCCGAACGCTTTACCGAACCCCACATCATTCTGGGCGTATCGGTCATCTGTGCGCCCACCGACGAAGAGGCCGAGGCGCTGGCCACGACCGTCGATCTGATGTGGCTTCGCCTGCGCCGCGGCCAATTTCTGCCGCTGCCCTCGCCCGAGGAGGCGCGTGCCTATTCCTACAGCGATCTGGAGCGAAACGCGGTCAGGGAAAACCGCGCCCGACATGTCATCGGCGCCCCGGAAACCGTGGCAAAACAATTGCGCGACATGGCCCGGCGCACCGACGCGAACGAACTGATGATCGTATCGAATATCCACGACGCCGGGGCGAGACTTCGCTCCTACGAATTGGTGGCCGAGGCGATGGCACGCGAGTAAGCGGGTACAAATCTCGGGCGCCGTCGGCCGATAAAGATGACGCCGCCGGGTCGGACGGCGCACAATACCAAGGCTTATATATTGAGGATGAGTTCGCCATGACCGCCCAATCCGCGCCAGAGGACATCGAATTTCCCGCGCTCGACGAGCAATTGTGCTTCGCGTTGTATACCGCGACCCATCGAATCACGCGCGCCTACCGCCCCTTGCTCGAACCGCTGGGGCTTACCTATGTCCAGTATTTGGTGATGCTGGTGCTTTGGGAGTCCGCACCCCGTTCCGTGGGCGAGCTGGGCCAATCGCTGTATCTGGACAGCGGCACCCTCACCCCTTTGCTCAAGCGCATGGAAAAGGCCGGCCTCATTACCCGGCAGCGGGACAACAACGATGAACGACGCGTGCTCATTCATCTGACCGAGCGCGGTCGGGCGCTCAAGTCCGAGGCCCGGCATATCCAGGCCGATATGCTCTGCCGCATGGAGCTGACACGCGAGGAATCGCGCGATCTCCAGAACCGGGTAGTGAACCTGATCGAGCGCTTGGAAAAGAACTAGACACTAATTTGCGCCGGCGCCTGCCGGCACGACGGTGCGCGCGCGATGCATGGATAACCGGTGGCGGCCAGCGCATCGGCATCGGCCAGCCACGGCGTGTGCCGCAGCGTTCGCGGCAGTGCTTCGAGTTCCGGCAGCCAACGGCTGACGTATTCAGCATCGCGGTCGTAGCACAGCGCCTGAGCCAGCACGTCGAAGCCGTGGTCGCGCTTATCCGTGCCCACGCCGGCGATGTT
>NZ_DASSKM010000177.1:0-9629 GCF_035690525.1 Salinisphaera sp. | reverse complement strand
CGACTGGGCCGTTTGGGTCAATGGTTCACAAGAGCGATTATATGACGGGCGGCGTACCACTAATCAATCCTTCACATATGATTTCGGGGGTTATTCGCGAGGACGCCTCCGTTAGCGTCTCTAATGAAAAAGCCACGACGCTTTCGAGCTACGCGCTCGCAGAGAACGATATTGTAATGGCGAGGCGCGGCGAAGTGGGAAGATGCGCGTTAGTCAACGAGCGCGAGGATGGCTGGTTATGTGGAACCGGCAGCTTTGTATTGCGCTTCCATGAACAAGTAGATCGATATTTCGTGTTGAACTTATTTTTGACACAGGAAATACGTAAGTATCTCTCTGGAAACTCTGTCGGCACGACTATGACAAATCTGAATCACGGGATTTTGAACAAACTACCGGTAGCGGTGCCGCCTAGTTCAGAGCAAAAACGCATCGTCAAAGAAATCGAGAGACTCGTCGCTGTCTGCGACCATCTCAAAGTCCGCCTGAACCAAGCCAGCGAAACCCGTCGCCAACTAGCGAGCGCCGTCGTCGAACAAGCCATTTACTAACCACGAATCGCTAGCTCCTTCATGGCCATCGAACAAGGCATCTGGAAAATCGGCGACAAGCCGGTAAAGCTCAAGCCCGTGGGCATGGCCGACGAATCGTTACTCGAGGAACAGGTGATGCACGACATCGCCATTCTCGACGCGGACTGGCTGCTGATCGGCCGGCAGGTGCGCACCGATTTCGACAAGTTCATCGATCTGTTGGCGCTGGACGGCGACGGCAATGTCATCATCATCGAACTCAAGCGCGACAAGACCCCGCGCGAGGTCGTCGCGCAGGCGATTGACTATGCTTCGTGGGTCGTCAATCTGGACGAGTCGCAGATCGGCGAGATCTATCATCAGTTCGCCCGGATCTACGAGCGACCGCACGATTCGCTGGAAGCGGCCTTCAAGGCCCGCTTCGGAGTGGCGCTCGATAGCACCGACATACAGCTCAACCGCGCACACCAGATGGTGGTCGTGGCCACCAAGCTCGATGCCAGCACCGAGCGCATCATCCATTACCTGAACACGCACGCCGATATCGCGATCAACGCGCTGTTTTTTGCCGCATTCCAGGACGGCGGCAATCATTATCTGAGCCGCGCATGGATGATTGCGCCCGAAGACAACCGTGAGCGGGCGGCTAGCCATGCTTCAGCGAAACACGCCTGGAACGGCGAATATTATGTGTCGTTTGGCGATAACCGCTCCTGGGCCGACGCACGGCAGCTCGGGTTCATCGCGGGCGGTGGCGCGCTCTGGTACTCGCGAACCCTGGCCATGCTGTCGGAAGGCGACCGCGTATGGGTGAATATTCCCAAGACCGGGTTTGTCGGCGTCGGCATTGTCACGGGCGAGCGTATCCGCGCCGACCAGGCGCGCTTTGATACGCCGGACGGCCGCAAGGCACTCGACGAATCAACGCTGCAGGCGCCCTATCCGCAAGTTGATCCATCGCGATCGGACGAAGACGCCGAATATCTTGTGCCGGTGGCATGGATTCATACGGTGGACCGGGAGCACGCCGTGAACGAAGCGGGATTGTTCGGCAATCAGAACACCGTCTGCAAGCCGAAAACGCCGAAATGGGACCATACCGTGAAGCGGTTGCAACAGGCGTGGAACATTTCTTGAGCGACAGGTAGCCGAGGCTCTTGTCGGCGCTCCAAACAAGGTCAGGCAAACGGCAACCGCCGCTCGCCGCGCATGAGATCGGCGACGGTTTCGCGGGCGCGGACTTCGTGCATTGTGTCGCCGTCCACGATGATTTCCGCGGCGCGCGGCCGGGCGTTGTAGTTGGAGGCCATGGTGAAGCCGTAGGCGCCGGCGGTACGCACGGCCAGTAGATCGCCCTCGGCCAGCATCAACTCCCGTCCCTGGGCGAGAAAATCACCGGTTTCGCAGATCGGGCCGACGATATCCCAGGCGCGGGTTTGGCCGTCGCGCGCGTTTTTATTGACCGGTACAACTTGATGCCAGCCGTCGTAGAGCGCCGGGCGGATGAGGTCGTTCATGGCCGCGTCGACCACGGCGAAATGTTTGTCGGTATCGGCCGCGCCGGGCTTGAGCAGTTCCACGCGGGTGACGAGGATGCCGGCGTTGGCGGCCAGCACGCGGCCGGGCTCGAGGATGAGTTTTAGATCGCGATCAGCCAACATCTCGGCGATCGCGCGGCCGTATTCGGCCGGGGTCGGCGGCGTTTCATCGCGATAGCACACGCCCAGCCCGCCGCCGACATCGATATGCGAGAGCTCGATACCACGGGCGGCGAGCCGATCAACCAGCGCCAGAATTCGGCCCACGGCATCGCGAAACGGCGCCAGCGTGATCAACTGCGAACCGATATGACAGTCGACGCCGATCGGACGCACACCGGCCATTTCGGCCGCCTGCGCATATAGCGCTTCGGCGCGCTCGATGGCGATACCGAACTTGTTCTCTTTGAGGCCGGTGGAAATATACGGATGGGTCTGCGCGTCCACATCGGGATTCACGCGCAGCGAGATCGGGGCCGCGGTGCCCAGGCGCCGGGCCACGGCATCGATACGCGCCAGCTCGGCTTCGGATTCGACGTTGAAGCAATGGATGCCGACTTCCAGCGCGCGCTCGATCTCGTCGATACGCTTGCCCACGCCCGAGAAGACAACCCGCGCCGGGTCGCCGCCGGCGGTGATCACCCGTTCCAGCTCGCCGACCGAGACGATATCGAAACCGCTGCCCAGATCGGCGAGTACACCGAGCACGCCGATGTTGCCGTTGGCCTTCACCGCGAAGCAGATCTCGTGATCGATCCCGGCGAGCGCGGCCTCGAACACGCGATAGTGGCGGGTCAGCGTGGCCGCGCTGTAGACATAAGTCGGCGTGCCGAAACGTGCCACGATATCGGCCACCGGCACGTTCTCGGCGTGGAGCGCGCCGCCGCGGTAGTCGAAATGATCCATTAGCGCGCGGCGCCGTCCGAAGCGGAATCACTCGACGACGACACCGAGGCGTCGGAAGCGCCGCCGTGGTCTTGATCCGGCGATTGTTGCGCGTTTTGATCGGCCGGCTCGAGCAGCGGCTTGGGCGGGTTCGGGTTATGGCCCGGCAGATAGAGCGCGCCTTTCTGACCGCAGCCGCCCAGGGCGAAGCCGGCGGCCACAACGACAAACAGGGCCAGGATCATGGGCTTCATGCACGGCACTCGCGTTCCGGGTATCGGCCGGCCAGTCTAACCCGAGCCGCCTTCACACGCCCATGTACCGAGCAAGGAATCGCAGGTGCTCGCCGATGAAGGTGGCGATGAAGAAATAGCTGTGATCGTAGCCATCCCGCCGCCGCACCTCGACCGGGGCGCCGGCTTTCTCGGCCGCCGCCTCCAGTCGCTCGGGCTTCAATTGCTCCTCCAGAAAGCCGTCGGCCAGCCCCTGCTCGAGCAGGATCGGCGGCAACGCAGCGCCGTTTTCGGCGTGGCTGATCACGATACTGGCGTCGTACTCCCGCCAGGTCACGCGATCGTCGCCGAGGTAGGCGGCAAAAGCCTTCTCGCCCCAGGGCACCGCCACCGGATTGCAGATCGCCGAGAACGCCGAAATGGCGGCGAAACGATCCGGATTGCGCAGGCCGATGACCAGCGCACCGTGGCCGCCCATGGAATGGCCGGCGATCGCCTCGCGCGACAGATCCAGCGTATCGCCGAACTGTTGGCCCAGCAGTTCCGGCAGTTCGGTGACGACATAGTCGTACATACGGTAATGACGCGACCACGGCGATCGGGTGGCGTTGACGTAAAAGCCCGCGCCCTGACCGAGATCGTAGGCATCCTCGTCGGCGACCTCCGCGCCTCTAGGGCTGGTGTCGGGCGCGACGATCGCGATGCCGAGCTCGGCGGCCACGCCCTGCGCGCCCGCCTTGTTGACGAAGTTTTCGTCGGTACAGGTCAGCCCCGACAGCCAATAGACCACCGGCACGCGCGCGTGCTCGGCGGCCGGCGGTAGATACAGCGCGAACGTCATTTCGCAGCCGCAGACTTTGGAGGCATGGGCGTAGCGCCGCTGCCAGCCTTCGTGCGATTTATGTTCGTCGATCTGTTTCACGTCCATACAGAACTCCTCGACGCGCGCGTACTTAAAAATGCAGGACCGAACGAATCGATTTGCCTTGGTGCAGCAGGTCGAAGGCCTCGTTGATCTGTTCGAAGGGGAGATCGTGGGTCACGAAATCGTCGATGTTGATATCGCCCGCCATATAGCGGCCGACATAGCCGGGCAGTTCGGTACGGCCCTTGACGCCGCCGAAGGCGGAACCGCGCCAGACGCGGCCGGTTACGAGCTGGAAGGGCCGGGTCTCGATCGTTTCGCCGGCCCCGGCCACGCCGATGATGGTCGACTCGCCCCAGCCCTTGTGGCAGCACTCGAGCGCGGCCCGCATGACATCGGTGTTGCCGATGCACTCGAACGAGTAGTCCACGCCGCCGTCGGTCATATCGATGATCACCTGCTGGATCGGGTCGTCATGGTCGGCCGGATTGACGAAATCGGTGGCGCCGAGCTGGCCGGCGAACTCGAACTTGTTCGGGTTCACGTCGATGCCGATGATCCGTTCGGCGCCGATCATCTGCGCGCCCTGGATCACCGACAGCCCAATCGCGCCCAGGCCGAACACGGCCACGCTGGAGCCGGGCTCGACCTTGGCCGTATTGTAGACCGCGCCGATGCCGGTGGTGATGCCGCAGCCCAGCAGACAGACCTTGTCCAGCGGCGCCTCGGGGCTGATCTTGGCCAGCGCGACCTCGGGCACGACGGTGTATTCGGAGAACGTCGACGTGCCCATATAGTGGTACAAGTCGCGGCCATTCTTGGAAAAGCGGGTCGTGCCGTCGGGCATCAAGCCCTGGCCCTGGGTCTCGCGCACCGCGCCGCAAAGATTGGTTTTGCCGGACCGGCAGAACTTGCATTCGCCGCATTCGGCGGTATACAGCGGAATTACGTGATCGCCGGGCGCCACCGAGGTCACGCCCGCGCCGACTTCCTCCACGACGGCCCCGCCTTCGTGGCCCAGAATGCGCGGAAAGAAGCCTTCCGGGTCCTTGCCGGACAGCGTATAGGCATCGGTATGGCAGACACCGGTGGCCACGAGCCGCACCAGCGCTTCGCCGGCCTTCGGGCCGGCCACGTCGATTTCCTCGACCGACAACGGCTTACCTGCTTCCCAGGCGATCGCGGCACGTGACTTCATGGGAACTCCAGACGACTGAGGTCGTTGTTTTGTATATGGCTGCGCCCGATACTATCGCAACTGACCATAGCGTCCCATGCCTGCGAGACACGGCCCGCCGCACGCGCCACATCGATCTTGCATGTCGTTCATCGGCTGGCCAGACTTCGCCATCGGCATTTCCCGACGGACACGACCATGCTCGACTGCGTTGTAATTCAGCCGCCGTTCGCGGCCACCGCCAGCGTCGTCTGGCTGCACGGCCTGGGCGCCGACGGCAACGATTTCGTGCCCATCGTTCCCGAACTGGGCCTGGGCGAGCAGCACACGGTACGCTTTGTGTTTCCCAACGCACCGCAGCGGCCGGTCACCATCAACAGCGGCATGCATATGCCGGCGTGGTACGACATCGCGGGCGTGGATCTCGCCGACAAGCAGGATCGCGCGGGCATTCAGGCCAGCGCCGCCGAGATCGAGGCGCTCATCGCCCGCGAGATCGAAGCCGGCATTCCCGCGCATCGCATCGTGCTCGCCGGATTTTCCCAGGGCGGCGCGGTCGCCCTGCACACCGGATTGCGCCACGGCGCCTCGCTTGCCGGTATCATGGCGCTTTCGACCTATCTGCCGCTGCACGACGCGTTGGCCGCCGAGGCCGGCGATGCCAATCGCGGCGTGCCGATTTTCATGGCCCATGGCAGCGAGGACCCGGTCGTGCCGCTCACACTCGGCCGCGACAGCCGGGATCTGCTGGTCAAGCTCGGCTACACGGTCGACTGGCACGAGTACCCCATGGCCCATCAAGTTTGCTTGCCCGAGATCGCGTCCATCGGCCGCTGGCTGCGCGAACGCCTGTAGCAAGACAACGAGGCATCCTAGCTCATGATCGATACGCTCTGGCATCTGATCGCGGAATACGGCTATTTCGCGGTCGCGGTCGGCTGCTTCTTCGAAGGCGAAGTCTCGATTCTGCTGGGGGTGTTGGCGGCCAACAACAGCATACTGACCGAGCACGGCGTCTGGCTGGCGGCCATGATCGGCACGCTGCTCGCTGATAATGTCTGGTTCCATATCGGCCACAAAATGGGCCGGCCGGCGCTGGCCAAACGCCCGCACTGGCACGCCCGCGCCACCCGGATCGAAGCGCTGTTGGAACGCTACGGCCCGGTCGTGATGATCGGTTTCCGCTTTGTCTGGGCGATGCGCTCGCTCACGCCGTTCGTGCTCGGTTCGCTCGGCGTCTCGCCGTGGCGATTTCTGTTCTACGACTTCATCGGCACGCTGATCTGGTCGACCGCCGTGACCATCGTCTCGCATTACCTGATCCATGCCATCGGCCGCGCGATCAACCATATCCAAAACGTGGAACAGGCGCTGCTGGCGCTGGTGATCGTGTCCGCCGGCCTAAGCTGGTTGGTCTGCTATCTGCGCCGGCGCTCGCGCCAGAATCACGATTGAAGCCGGCCGTCTAGCCGGAAGGACAAAGACTGCTACCGATCGAATTTCCAGACGATATCGCCGCCGGTGGCCTCGCTGCTCGACGAGGTCTCGAGCGTCCAATGCGAGGACAGCGTATAGCGCAAGGTGACCGTCGACACCTGATCGAACAAACCCAGGCCGTAACCGACATACAGCTTGGGTGACAGGTACTTGCCCACCGTGAGCGCGGCCTCGCTGCTGCTCTGACCGGCGCCGGCGCCGATGCCCACGTTGTCCAGCCCCAGCTTGTCGCCGATGTTCTGCAGCACCTTGTTGCCGCGCGACGAGCCCAGCGCCAGGGCGGCGCGGGCGACCAGGCTGGCTTGCTGGCCGTTGGTGGAATCCAGCGGCCGACCGAGCAACAGCCACGAAAGCTGCTCGGACTGGCTCATGGGCGGGTCCGAGAACAATTCCAGCTGTGGATTACTGATACTGCCGCGCACGTGTACCCCCACGGTCACATCCTCGGCCGGGTAGCGCGCCGCCTTGATATCCAGCCCGGGCTCGCTGACCGGGCCGCCCGCGAACAGAATCTTGCCCTTCTGGATGTCCAAACTTTGACCATAGGCCTGATAGGAGCCGTTGGTGATATGGATGGCGCCGGTGCCGGTCGGTATACCGCCCGGCTCCTGCACGACCCGTAGCTTGCCGTTCAGATCGGCCTTCAGGCCGAAGCCGTCGATATGCACTTTCTTGCCGAGAATCACGCTCACATCGGCGTGAATGGCGCGCGCCGCGGCCTCGGTCGTACTGGTTTGGTCGGTGACGATGATCTGGTCGGACGAGGCCGTGGTCATCCCCGAAGCCGGCAGATTCTTCGGCGTGATCGAGGCCTCGGGAATGGTCACGCTGCCGGTCACATCCACGCTCGAGGGTGTGACCGCGACTTTGAGATCGGGGCTGACATAGGCCGTGACGTCCGGAATATGGACAATCTGGAAATGATCGCCCTGGATCGCCAGATTGATGGTCTGGCCCTGATCGGCCAGCGAAATATCGCCGTTGGCGCTGAGCGTGCCGCCGCCGGATTTGGCCGCCGCGGTGATGCCGATCGAGTCGCCCCGGCCCTGGGCCGCGAGGCTCACGTCGGTCAGCGTCAGGCCCGGCGTGACCAGCACGAGCTTGGATGCATCGAGCCCGATATGACCAAGCACGCTCGGTTTGGCGAGCGTGCCGCCGAGTTGCAGGTCGCCGGCGAAACGGCCGTCGAAGGTATCGACTTCGGGCGATAGCTTGGTGATGAAATCCATCGAGGTCAGGCTGATGTGCAACCGGCCGTTCAACGGGTGTTTCATCAAGCTGCCGGGCCCGGCGGCGATTGTGGCCTGTGCGCGGATGCCGTCGCTGCCGGCCAACGGCAGATCGACGTCCGCATCCAGCCCGTTATCGGCGATGCGCGCCTGAATATGGCCCGGCTGCATGTCCAGCACCTTGACGGTCTCGCCCCGGGGGTTGGTCATGCTGACAGTGCCCGCCGAGGTCTGCAGATTCACGCTGACCCGGGCCGAGCCGCCGGTGGGCAGCTGCGCGTCGACCTGGCCGGAAACCGAACCCGTCACGGCCAGGCCCTCCGGAAAGAAGCGCTTGGCGTAGTCGTAGTTGAAGTCGGACAGTTCGATGTGCGCGCGGCTGGTCTTGGCGTCGTGATTGGCCGTCAGACAAAGACGCGCGCCGCCGGACGTCAGGCAGGCATCGTCGATCGACTGGGCCTGCGCCGAAACCGCGCCGGAGGCCGGCGAGGCCAGCGACCACGGCGCCAGATCCTGATAGCCGGCGGTCAGACGGCGCAGCGTGAACCGCTCGCGATACGTCTTCTTGTCCAGCGCGCCGGTCAGCGCCAGATCGACCTGGGCCATATCGCTGTCCAGATTCAGCGACAGCCGGTGCGAGGCCGGCGTGCCGTCCAGATTCAGCGTCACACGGCGGATTTTCTGGCCCGAGGCCTCGATACCCTCGACCGCCAGATCCACATTGGATTGGGTGGCGCCGGACCAGTCGATATTCGCATCCAGGTCGGCCGCCTCGACCTTGTTGCCGTAGGCGTCGAGGTTGCGCGCGCTCAGCTTGGCCGTGACGCTCGGCGCCTTGAACCGGCCCGAAACACGGCCTTCGGTGTTCAGGCTGCCGGCCAGCCCCGGCATGATCGTCGACAGATCGGTCGAGTGGATCGACCAGCGGCCGTCGAGCTTGGCGCCGGGCGTCCAGCCGAAAGTGCCGTTGATATCGGCCGTGGCCGCGCCGGAGACCAAATGCAAGGTGTCGACCTTGATATGATCGCCGAGATACTGCGCTTTCGCCTTCAGATCCAGCGGCTGGTGCCGTAGGCTGCCGTGCGCGCTCAGCGTCTTCAGATCGGCATGAATCTGCTGCCCGACCCGGGTGGCGGTGAGATCGACTTCGAGATCGAAATCGCCCGGCACGTCGGCGACGATCGCGCTTGGATCGATATGGCTGCCTTCCAGATGCGCGGCCACATCGAGCTTGGGCGACCACCGCGCCCGGGCGTGGCCGGTGATATGGCCGGGCCCGCCGGAGATATCCAACGATTTCAGATCGAAGGCTTTGCGGCTGCCCGAGCCGCTGACGGCGAGCTTGCCCTGGGTCTGGCCGACCACCTGCCAGACCAGATCGGTATTCAGGTCGTAGTTGTCGAGGGTGCCGGTAAGCCGGACCGTGCCGTGATCGGATTTGTACGACGGTTCGGACGACAGCGGCCAGGCCAGGCTCGACCAGTCCACGGTCAGGTCCATCTTGTTGCCGGCGGCCATGGCGACCTGGCCGTTGGCGGTGAGGCGGCCGTTGGTGGCCGGCACGCCGATCGTGAGGTCCTCGATGCCGATCGCCTCGGGCGTATAGTGCAATCCGCCGTTCAGGGTCGCCTTGCCGTAGTCGGCGCTGTCGACGCGGGCCGACAGCTGCACG
>NZ_DASSKM010000176.1:0-2504 GCF_035690525.1 Salinisphaera sp. | reverse complement strand
GCCGCGCCAGGAATAGATCGACTGGTCGTCGTCGCCGACGATGAACACACGGCCGGTGGCGCCGGCCAGAAGCCGTATCCAGGCATACTGCAGCGCATTGGTGTCCTGGAACTCGTCGACCAGAATATGCGTAAAGCGCCGACGATAATGCGCCAGCAGATCGGTATTGTCGCGACAGATCTCGTAGGCGCGCAGCAGCAGCTCGGGGAAATCGACCAGCCCGGCCGCCTCGCGCGCGGCCTCGTAGGCGGTATAGACCCGGATCATCTGGGATCTGGCGTAATCCCCATTGCTGCCGGACGCCAGATCCGCCGGGCGCTCGGCGTCTTCCTTGCAGCTGTTGATGAAGCCGGCCATCTGGCGCGGCGGCCAGCGCTGCTCGTCCATTTCCAGACCGCGCATCACCCGTTTGACCAGCCGCAGTTGATCGTCGGAATCGATAATCTGGAACGCCTGGGGCAGCTTCGCCTCCTTGTAATGCAGGCGCAGCAGCCGATGCGCGATGCCGTGAAAGGTGCCCACCCACATCGCCCGGGCCGGCACGCGCAGCATCGGCTCGAGCCGGGACCGCATCTCGCCGGCGGCCTTGTTGGTGAAGGTGACCGCCAGGATCGACTGCGGCGAGACACCCTCGACGCCGATCAGCCACGCGATACGGTGAATCAGGACGCGGGTCTTGCCCGAGCCCGCGCCGGCCAGCACGCGCATATGCGCCGGCGGCGCGCCGACCGCTTCGCGTTGGGCATCATTAAGACCGTCGAAAATAGCCGATACGTCATCCATCCGCCGATTGTAACTGGGGGCTATTGCCATTTCATACGACGCCGCGCCGGCGGCCATTTTGTCGCAAGACAAGACGCAGCGGGCGTACGGTAGTCATTCTACCGTAGCGCGCTGCAACGCTGGATTGCGGCAAAATGGCCCCGGCCCTTCGGGTTGCGGCCCCAAATCGCGCCATCCGGTGTTGCAGAGCCTGACCGCAGAATGACTGCGGCCGGCGCTCTGCGTCTTGGCTGACACGATTTGGGGTCGCAACGCGGGGCCGTATGAAATGGCAATAGCCCCCTAAGACATTTCAAGTTCAGCCGGCCCTGGTAATCTCGGGTGACCATATCGATCAACGTCACTCCATGCCTCGTTCGATGACCCGTCTGCTCGCGATTGTTCTGGCGGCCGCGGCGCTCGCCGGTTGCGCCACCTCGCCGACCGGGCGCAGCCAACTCATGCTGTTCGGCCAGCAGAAACTGGATGTGCTGGGCAATAAAAGCTTCGCGGAGCTCAAGCAGCAGACGCCGATCGACAACAACGCCGCCGACAACCGCTTCGTGAAATGCGTGGCCCATGCCATCATTTCGACGCCCGGCGTATCCGAGGCGGCCGGCACCGACGACTGGGACATCAAGGTCTTCAAGTCCGACCAAATCAACGCTTTTGCCCTGCCCGGCGGCAATATCGGCGTCTACTCCGGCCTTCTGCCGGTCACCCGGAACGGCGCTCAGCTGGCGGCCGTGATCGGCCACGAAGTGGGCCATGTCATCGCCGGTCATCCGAACGAGCGCATGTCCGAGCAGTACGCCACCCAAGGCGGGCTGGCGATCCTTTCGGCATTCCTCGGCGGCGCCGGCGGCGCCTCCAGCCAGGCGATCATGTCGGCGCTGGGCGTGGGCGCCCAGGTCGGCATCCTGCTGCCGTTTTCACGCGCCCAGGAAAGCGAAGCCGACATCATCGGCCTGGAACTCATGGCGCGCGCCGGCTTCGATCCGCGCCAGTCCGTCCAGCTATGGCAGAACATGTCCGCCGCCGCCAACGGCCAGGAACCCACCGAGTTCCTGTCGACGCATCCCTCGAATGATGATCGGATACAGGCGTTGCGGGCCCATATGGACGAGGCCATGCAGATCTACCGGCAAGCCGATGACCACCCGCACTGTCCGCACCCTTAGCGGGGGCTTACAAAACTACTGCGCCGCCGTTTCGGGCCGACCGGCGCTCGAACTGACGGCGCTCGCTACGTTTTGGTGAATCCCTCTCAAGAAGCCCGCAATCAGGAGTTGTCGACGACCGCCCGTCAGCTTGACAAACCCGCCTGTTGCGGTAGCCGACAAAAGCGGTAGACTTCGAGAAAGGTGGCCCTATGCCGCGTCCCGTTGGTCTTAGTTTTGGTGTCATGACGAGTCCGTACGGTTTTTAAGTAATGACACACGTTTGTTAGCTAGGATCAGTCGAGATGAATATTTACGTCGGCAACCTGTCGTGGAACTCCACGGACGACGACCTGCGCACCGCCTTCGAGGCGTTCGGGGAAGTCTCTTCCGCGAAGGTCATCATGGATCGCGAGACCGGGCGTTCGCGCGGTTTCGGATTCGTAGAAATGTCCGATGACAACGCGGCGCGCCAGGCCATCGAAGGCATGAACGGCAAGGACCTGCAGGGCCGTACCCTGCGTGTCAACGAAGCCCGCCCGCGTGACGATCGCCCGCGCGGCCCGCGTCGCTTCTAACCCC
>NZ_DASSKM010000175.1:0-21800 GCF_035690525.1 Salinisphaera sp. | reverse complement strand
GCACCGCCGGGATCGCGTAGGCAAGCGCCGCCGCGATCGCGATCGCGCCGAAAACAAGCTCTATTTGCGGATAGAGCTGCGCGAGCAGTAGCGCCAGCATCGCCACGAACAACGCGCCGGAGCGCTGGATACGACCGCGCTCGCCCAGCCGCAGGCTGATCAGAAAGGCCCCGAGCGCAAAGGCCGCGCCGAGAGTCAGCAAATCGAGCAGCATGCCGCGCCTCCCCGGGTGGTCATCACGCCGACGACGACAATCCGGCCGAGCGACCGGGGCCCGCCCATTCTTCGACCGTCAAGGCGTAGCGTTCATGATCGCGCCAGTGTCCGTCGATCTTCAGATAGCGCGGCGAGAAACCTTCCAGCCGGAAACCCAGGCGCTCCACCAACGCCTTCGACGCCTGGTTGGACGGCTGCACGTTCGCTTCGACTCGATGCAGTCCGTGCCGGGTGAAGGCAAGGTCGACCACCCCGGCGAGCACCTTCGACATCAGCCCGCGACCCTGGTGGGGCTCGAAGGCGAAATAGGCGAGGTAGGCCGATTCCAGCGCGCCGTGCACGATCTCGTTGAGATGCACGCAGCCGATCAGGGAACGATCATTCGCGACCGCCACGTAGCTCGCCTGATTGACGGCCTCGTAGCGGCGCAGATGCTGACGGAAGCCGGCCACCGTGCGCGGCGGGGAGATCCAGGGACGGTGCAAGCGCGCGCTGCGCCGGGTCGCATCGAGAAACGCCGCCTCGTGTCGTGCCTGGATCGGCTCGATCGTGAACATGCCGCCCGCTTCGTCGATTCACTCCATGCCCGGTATCTTAGCGATATTGCGCGGCGTTCGTGCCAGCGATCACCCGCTCAGTGTCGATCATGGCCGGCGCGCGGCACAACCGCCTCATACGCTCGGCCGGCCGGCATTCGAAACAGTGGCTGAACGCGAAAAATTGACGCGTGCGGGGCAATCTGGAACATTCCCGCCACATCACGCACCCAATGGTTCCCGCCGTGTCCGCAACACAACAGGGCCCCCTGGCCCGGCAGCTTCTCGACGCATCCGTCTTCCCCCAGCTTCTGGAAGATAGCAAGGCGCTGGTCGCCAGCGAGGTCGAAAAAAAGAACATGGCGCTGCGCACCGGCTTCAATATGGTGCGAAAAGCCAAGCCGAACCTGATCGACAGCGCGATGCGCACTTTGCTGCCGGAATTCGTCGAGGCCTTGGAACCGTTCTATGCCGACGCCCAGGCTGATACCGGGCCCGATCCGGAGACGCGCTTCCGCGATCACCTGATGGCGCATCAGACCGAGGTCGCCGACGCCCTGCTCGCGGTCAGCGACCGGCGGGTGGCGGATGTCGACAACCGCGTGGTCAAGTCCGGCTATCAGCGCCTGCGCGGGCGGGCCCAGCGCGAGGTCGTCACGGCCATGCCGGGCATCGCCGGCGTCATGTCGAAATATGCGGATTGACTGATTCTTCGGGCCGACCGCAGATACGCGTCCCGCGCAGCCCCGCTTCGTCGTGGTCAGCTCTCGATCGGCCGTCCGAACCAACTGGCGGCCGGCTCGCGGAACACCAGGTATAGTCCGACGACTTCCGCCAACCCCTGGACGCACGTCAAAGTCGCGGCCAGCGGAATCGCCGTGAAATAAGCGAATACCAGCGGCAACGCCGGTAAAATCCCGACGATGAACAGAATGAGCATCACGCCGCGTGCCCAGGACGCGCCCATGGCGAGATAGATCGTCACCAGCGCCATGAGCGAGTAGATCGCCACGAAGGTGAACACCGTGAAGGAATGCCCGGCCGGCCCGGCGGGCATCGCAAACGTGTGCCCGAGCTTGATCAGCCCGAGCACGATGGTGAGCCAGAACAGCATGAGCGCCCAGAACACCGGCGCCGGTCGACTCGACTTGTCTTGGGACATGCGCGATCCGCCTTTCGAATCGTGGAACAACCCGGCCGCTTACTGCTTGACGCCGCCCTGGGTGAGCTCGGCCGGGTCGAGCAGACGATCGAGCTCGGCTTCGGACAGATCGGTCTGTTCCATGGCCAGTTCCTTGACCGGGCGGCCTTCCTTGTACGCCTGCTTGGCGATCGCCGCGCCCTTGTCGTAGCCGATCACGGAGTTGAGCGCGGTGACCAGGATCGGGTTCTTCGACAGCGCATTTTCGAGGTTGTCGCGGTTGACCGTAAAGCCGGCGATCGCCTTGTCGGCGAGCACGCGCGCGGTGTGGGTCAACAGCTCGATCGACTGCAGCAGGTTATAGGCCACCACCGGCATCATCACATTGAGCTGAAAGTTGCCGGCCTGGCCCGACACGGTGATGGTCGTATGGTTGCCCATGACTTGGGCGGCGACCATGGTGGCGGCCTCGGGAATCACCGGATTCACCTTGCCCGGCATGATCGACGAACCCGGCTGGAGCGCCGGCAGCTGGATCTCGCCAAGGCCGGCCAGCGGGCCGGAATTCATCCAGCGCAGGTCGTTGGCGATCTTCATGATCGACACGGCGATGGTGTTGAGCTGGCCCGACAGCTCGACCGCGCTGTCCTGCGACGACAGGCACTCGAAGTAGTTCTCGCTGGTCGAGAACCGACAACGCGCGGCTTCGCCGATCGCCTTGGCAATGCGCTCGCCGAATTCCGGATGCGCGTTGATCCCGGTGCCGACGGCCGTGCCGCCCTGAGCCAGACGCCGCATACGCACCAGCGCGGATTCCACGCGGGCGATGTTGGAATCGATTTGGCCCGCCCAGCCGCCGAGCTCCTGGTCGAAGCGCACCGGCATGGCATCCATCAGATGCGTACGCCCGGTCTTGACCACGTCGGACAACTCCTCGCCCTTGTTATGCAGCGTATCGCGCAGATGGCGCAGCGCCGGCAGCAGACGCTGCTCGCACTCGACCACCGAAGCGACCTGGATCGAGGTCGGAATCGTGTCGTTGGACGACTGGCCCATATTGACGTGATCGTTCGGATGCACGGTCTGTCCGGCTGTTTCGGTGGCGACGTGGGCGATCACCTCGTTGGCGTTCATGTTGGTCGATGTGCCCGAGCCGGTCTGGAAGATATCGACCGGGAAGTGGTCGTCGTAATCGCCGGCGGCGACTTTCTTGCCCGCGTCAATGATCGCTTCGGCGATATCGCCGTCGAGCAGGTCGAGGTCGCGGTTGACCTGCGCGGCGCTGGCCTTGATCAGACCGAGCGCGTTGATCATCGCTCGCGGCGCGCGCAGGTTCGAGATCGGGAAATTCTCGATCGCGCGCTGGGACTGGGCGCCCCACAGCGCGTCCTTGGGTACGCGCAGTTCGCCCATGCTGTCTTTTTCGATGCGGTAGTTTTCATCGGCCATCACGGCCTCCTTGTAAAGATCAAGCGCCGGCGCATAGCCGGCCGGGAACAGCGATCGCGCACCACGGCAACGCCGATCCCCGGGATTCTGTAGAATTCGCGAGTCTATCACCGCCTTCGTTCAGGGATGCCCCTTATATGGCCATGCGATTGACCGCACTGACCGCGATTTCGCCGATCGACGGGCGCTACGGCGCCAAGACCGCGGACCTGCGCGCCCTGTGCAGCGAATACGGCCTGATCCGGTATCGGCTGATCGTGGAAATCCGCTGGTTTCAGGCACTGGCCGCCGAAGACGCGATCCCCGAGATCGGCGCCATGTCGAGTGCGGCCAACGACTATCTCGAATCGCTGATCGAGGATTTCGACGAAGGCGAGGCCGAGGCGGTCAAAACCATCGAGCGCACCACCAATCACGACGTCAAGGCGGTTGAGTACTACCTGCGCGACAAGATCGAGCACTTCGACGAGATCGCCCACGTCAATCAATTCATCCACTTCGCCTGCACGTCCGAGGACATCAACAATCTGGCCTATGCCCAGATGCTGCTGGAAGCGCGTAGCCAAGCCCTGTTGCCGCGCCTGGATCAGGTGATCGAGGCGATCGCCACCATGGCCGATGTCTACGCCGACTTCGCGATGCTCTCGCGCACCCACGGCCAGTCGGCCTCGCCGACCACGCTGGGCAAGGAAATGGCGGTGTTCGCGACCCGCCTGCGCCGCCAGCGCATCGCACTTGCCGAGATCGAGATCCTGGGCAAGATGAACGGCGCGGTCGGCAACTACAACGCCCATCTTGCGGCCTACCCGGAGGCGGACTGGCCAGGCATCGCCGAGCGTTTCATCACCGGCATGGGGCTGGCGATCAGCCCTGCGACCACCCAGATCGAGCCGCACGACTACGTCGCCGAATTCTTCCACGCGGCCATGCGCGTCAACACCATCCTGATCGACTTCGCCCGCGATATCTGGAGCTATATCTCGCTGGGCTATTTCCGGCAGGGCACGGTGGAGGGCGAGGTCGGCTCGTCGACCATGCCGCACAAAGTCAACCCGATCGACTTCGAAAACGCCGAGGGCAATCTGGGGCTCGCCAACGCGGTCATGGACCACCTCGCGTCCAAGCTGCCGATCTCGCGCTGGCAGCGCGATCTGACCGACTCCACGGTGCTGCGGAATCTGGGCGTCGGCCTGGCGCATTCGACGCTGTCGTACGACGCCCTGCTGCGGGGCTTAAGCAAGCTCGAGGCCGACGCCGGCCGCCTGGATGCCGATCTGGAAGACAACTGGATCGTGCTCGGCGAAGCGGTGCAGACCGTCATGCGCGCCCGCGGCATCAGCGGCGCCTACGAAAAGCTCAAGGAACTGACCCGCGGCAAGAAGATCGATGCCGAGGCGATGCATGTCTTCATCGACAGCCTAGCCATCACCGCTGACGACAAGAACCGGCTCAAGGCCATGCGGCCGCAGGATTATATCGGCAACGCTGTGCACCAGGCGCAGCGCGCTGCAAATCCCGGCCCGAACTGACATGCAGAACTGACATGGAAGTATTCGAAGCGATTCGAACGCGCCGTTCGGTGCGCAAGTTCGATCCCTCGCATCGCATGAGCGCGACCGAGATCGACCAGCTTATGGCGCACGTGATTTTGTCGCCCACCGCCTTCAATATCCAGAACTGGCGGTTCATCGCGGTGGCCGACGCCGAGCTGCGCGCGGAGATCCGCAAGGCGGCGTGGGACCAGGCCCAGGTGGCCGACGCCTCGCTGCTGCTGGTTCTGTGCATGGATCTCAAGAGCTGGGACAAGACGCCCGAGCGTTACTATGCGAACGCCCCGGCGCACGTTTGTGACGCGATGGTGCGGGAGATCCGGCATTTCTATGGCGACGACGAACAGCTGCAGCGCGACGAAGGCATGCGTTCCTGTGGCATGGCCGCCCAGAGCGCCATGCTCGCGGCCAAGGCCATGGGCTACGAGTCCTGTCCGATGAGCGGCTTCGATTTCAAACGGGTCGGCCATTTGATCAACCTGCCGCCGGATCACCGCATCGGCATGATGGTTTGCATCGGCAAGCCGGTGGCCGCCGCCTATCCACGCGCCGGCCAGCTGGCGCTGGACGACGTGTTCATGCGGGACGGCTTTCCCGATCGCGGCGACTGATTAGGGCCTATTGCCGCCCGAGGCATCATTCCTCGGGCGCGATATGCTCCAGCCGCCGGATCTGCTCGCGGACCGTCTCCGGGATACGCATGCTGGTCTGCGCGCCGTAGTCGAACCACACGATCACGTTGGTATAGACCGCGATCGACTCATCGGACCCGACCGCGAACAGGCATTGCTCCAGTTCCAGGCTCGACCGGCCGAGCCGGCGCACCCGCGTGCCGATCTCGACGTCGGCGGGAAAGCGCAACTGGCGCCGAAAGCTGCACTGCAGATCGGCCAGGATCGGCCCGTCGCTGGTCTGGGTGTCGCCACCCTCGGTGATGCCATGAATATAGTCGATGCGCCCGTCCTCGGAATAACGAAAAAACACCGTGTTATTCACGTGGCCGAGGCTATCCATCTCTCCCCATTTCACCTTGATGGGGGTGATGTGAGCGTAGTCTGAACGGTTCGGTTCGCGCATGGCCTCCCTCGCACTGCATCGTTTATCCATACGCCGCCGTATTGACAGAACACGACGACTGCGCAAGATTATACGGAAGTCTTAACGATGCGAACCCCGAATGCCGAAGAGCCAGAAAAATGCGTTGTCCGCACAGGACTGGGCCGAAGCCGCCCTCGACGCCATCGGACGCCGTGGTGTGGAAGGGGTCGCGGTCGAGCCGCTGGCCCGCGAGCTGGGTGTGACCAAAGGTAGCTTTTATTGGCACTTCACAAATCGCGACGCCCTGCTCACGGCGGCGCTGGCGCGCTGGGAAGCCCGCGAAACCGATGAGGTGCTGGCCCGCGTGCAGCAAGAGACCGACCCGCGCGCGCGAATCCAACGACTGGTGACGGAAGTGAACACGTCGCGGCGCGCCAGCCGTATTTACACCGCGCTTTCCAGCGCCGGCAAACCGTCGTTCGTACGCGAATACGTCGCGCGCGTCTCGCGTCGGCGCCTGCAGTTTCTCATCGACTGCTACGCCGCACTCGGGCTCGCGCCCGAACGGGCCCGGCAATGGGCGCTGCAAACTTATTCAGTATTCCTCGGTTCGCTGCAGATCCGGCGCGATCTGCCCGACGAGTGGCCGGCCGCCGAAGACCCGGCGTTCGCCGACTACGTCCGCTTCCTGATGGTCAGTCTGCTACCCCCGGAAGCCGGAGCCGACGACCACGATAGCGGCGACACCGTCGACACACCCGCGGATACCGCGCGGATTGTGGCCCAGTCACGTCATTAAAGTGCTGTTACGGAGGGTTGGATCATGAGTGTCTTCATTGCCGTCATCGTCGCCATCGCGGCGATTTGGGTACTGGCCTACGTTGGGGCGCCGCTTGCGTTATGGAGCGCGGCGATCGTGGTTTATTTCGTCGGGCTGGCCGCCACCGGCGTGATCGGTTGGCTGGGTTTGCTGATCGCGGCGATCGTGCTCGTGCCGCCGCTGGTGCTGTTCAACAGCCCCAATCTGCGCAAGCGCTACGCCACCAAGCCGATTTTCGCCAAGTTCAAGTCGGTGCTGCCGCCGATGTCGGACACCGAACGCGAAGCGCTGGAAGCCGGCAGCACGTGGTGGGAAACGGAAATGTTCCGCGGCAAGCCGGATTGGCAGTACTTGCTGGATTTCCGCCGCACCCGGCTCACCGACGAGGAACGCGCGTTTCTCGACAACGAGACCGAAACGTTGTGCGCGATGCTCGACGAATGGGAAATCCTCAACGAGCGCCACGATATCCCGCCGGACGGCTGGGACTACATCCGCAAGCATAAATTCTTCGCCATGCTCATCCCTAAAGAGCACGGCGGCCTCGGCTTCTCGGCCCTGGCGCAATCGACGGTCGTGGCCAAGATCGCCTCCCGGTCGCTGACCACGGCGGTGACCGTGATGGTGCCGAACTCGCTCGGCCCGGGCGAGCTGTTGGTGCACTACGGCACCGCCGAACAGCAGGCGAAATGGCTGCCCGGGCTGGCCGACGGCAGCGAAATCCCCTGCTTCGGTCTGACCGGCCCGGAAGTCGGCTCCGATGCCGGCGCCCTGCCCGACTACGGCATCGTCTGCAAGGGCGAATACGAAGGCCGTGAAGTGCTCGGCATGAAGCTGACCTTCTCCAAGCGCTGGATCACGCTCGCCCCGGTCGCCACAGTGATCGGGCTCGCCTTCAAGCTCTACGATCCCGACGGTCTGCTGGGCGATTCCGACAAAACCGACTACGGCATCACCTGCGCTCTGATCTCGGCCGACGAAGCCGGCGTGGAGATCGGCAAGCGCCATTATCCGGGCGCGTTCATGAACGGCCCGATCTACGGCCGCGACGTGTTCGTGCCGCTGGACGCCATCATCGGCGGCCGGGAGAAGGCCGGCGGCGGCTGGCGCATGTTGGTCGAGTGTCTGTCGGCGGGCCGCGGCATCTCGCTCCCGGCGCTGTCCTCGGCGGCCGCCAAAACCTCTTACCGTATGACCGGCGCTTGGACGCGCATCCGTCGTCAATTCAAGCTGCCGGTGGGCAAGTTCGAGGGTGTGCAGGAAGCCACCGCCCGTATTTCCGGGCTAAACTACAAAATGGAGGCGGCTCGCGTGCTTACCGCCTCCGGCGTGGACAAGTGCACGCCCTCGGTGGTCACGGCTATGGCCAAGTACCACATGACCGAATGGATGCGGGTGATCATCAACGACGCCATGGACATCCACGGCGGACGCGGCATCCAGCAGGGCCCGCGCAACTATCTCGCGAGTTCGTATCAATCCATCCCGATCGCGATCACGGTCGAGGGCGCCAACATCCTCACGCGCAGCCTGATGATCTTCGGCCAGGGCGCGATCCGCTGCCATCCCTACGTTTTTCCGGAAATGGAAGCGGCGCGCGAGGACAACCTGGACGACTTCGACGACCTGCTCTGGTCCCATATCGGTTATTCGGTCAACCGCGCCGCGCGCGCCTTCACCTTCGGCCTGTCCGGCGCCATCACGGCGAAAGCGCCCGTGGCCGGCGTGGCCGCGCCCTATTATCGACAGCTCGAGCGGTTCTCCTCCGCCCTGGCCATCAGTTCGGACATCACGATGGGCCTGCTCGGCGGCGAATTAAAGCGCAAGGAACTGCTTTCGGCGCGTCTCGGGGACGTGTTGTCCGAGCTGTACTTCGCCTCCGCGACGCTGAAGTATTTCTACGACGAAGGCGAAAAAGAAGAAGACGTCGCGCACCTGCATTACGTGCTGGCCGACGCCCTGGCCCGCATCGAAAAAGCCTTCGACGGCTTCTTCCGCAACTTCCCGAATGCCCTCGTCGGCGGCGCCATGCGTTTCCTGGTATTTCCGACCGGCATGGCGCACAAGGGCCCGAGCGATCGCCTGATCAACAAGCTCGGCGACGCCATCATGGAACCGTCGGCTTTCCGCGACCGGCTCTCGACGGATATCTACATCGGCCGCGATCCCAAATCGGCCACCGGCCGTATCGAAGCCACCTTCAACAAGCTGGTCGAGGTCGAGCCGGTCTATGAGAAGTTTTTCAAGGCGGTCGGCAGGAACGAGGTCGAGGGCCTGAGCACCGAGGAACGCCTGCGTTCGGCGGTCGACAAAGAGATTCTCACCCAGGAAGAAGCGGACAAGATCGCCGAGTACGACAAGATGCGTTTTGACGCGATCCTCACCGATGCCTTCACCCAGGAATATCTCGCCGACATGGCGCACCGGCGCCACACGGATCATCGCAACGAATCCCGGGTAGCCTGACGCCCGCGTTTTGCTTCACCATGGCCCGGGACCGCCCCGGGCCTTTTTTGTCATGCGCGAGCCAACCGAACTCACCCCAGCTTTCGAATCCACGGATTATTGCGTCGAGCACCGCGACGAAACCATCACGCTCAAGCTCTATCAGCGGACGCCGCAGCCGCTGGCCGACTGGATAGCGCATTACAACGGCGACACACCGGCCTGGCTGATTACCGCCTACAACCCGGGCGGCGAGGCCGTCGACGCCGCCGACAACCGAGCGCGCCAGTACCTGCTCGATGCCCTGCTCGACCGGCATGGTCTGCATTGCCTGCCCGCCGTCAATCGGGATACCGGCGGCCAGTGGCCGAACGAGCCGGGCTGGCTTGTCGCCGGGCTCGAAGAAGGCATGGCTCGAAACCTGGCCCGCCGCTTCGGCCAAGCCGCGGTGGTTTCGGTTAGCCGTGAAACCAGCAGCCTAATTTGGACCGGCTAACGCCCACAACTGAAGCAAAGACCCCTCGCTTCTCTTCTCAAAATCCCCCCAGCCTGCTATAGAGCCGTATTGAAGCGAAGCGTGCCCGCGTGTTCACTCGGGTTGGGGGGAAAGCCATGTCGTTTGGGGAGACTTCTGCCAAGGATCGCCGTTGGGCCGAGGGCGGCCAGTCGCCGCGTAACCCCCGCGTTCCGGCGTAGCTGCCATGCGCCGACCCCGGCCGCGCACACTGCCGAGCCGCCAGCGCGGCGTCGGCGCGGTCGAATACATCCTCGGCACCGGCGTGTTGCTGGTCCTACTGCTGGCGCCGTTTCCGTTTCACGGCACCACACTGAATGTGGTGCAACGCGTGATTCTCGCCATTCAGCGCCAACACGCCGCTTATTTATATTTGGCCGGCATGCCGTCGCTGCCGCGCGGGCCGGGCGGGTTGAGCCGATTGCCGAGCAGCCCGGTGGGCGAGGGTAGCGCTGGCGGGCTCGATTCGGGCGACGATCTCCCGCTGGGCTATTATGACCCGAACGCGAACGCCGGTGAGAGCGCGGGCGGCGGCGCCCCGGTCGGCGACGCGTCCGCCGGCGACGAGGCCGGTAACGCCGCCGACGGCCTCGACCTGTTCCAGCCCGCCCCGGACAACGGCCTGATCAACGCCCTGACCGACAGCGCGCCGCCCAACGGCGGCCCCGGCAACGGCAGTCCGGCGGTGTGCGCGATCCCAGGCGCCACTCCGATTTCCGGCCCGATCCCCGGCGCGGCGCAGCCCACCCATATCGCCGCCACCCACGTCGGCAACCCGATCAACGTCGTCACCGGCAACAAGTTCGAGCGCCAGATCGATCTCGCGGGCCTACCCGGTGCGCACGGCCTGGCGTTCGTGCGCTACTACAACAGCCGCACCGCCTACACCGGCGCGCTGGGGCATAACTGGCGCAGCAACTACAGCCTGCAACTGCAGCACACACCACATGGCATCGCGCTTTGGCAGGCCGACGGCCGGCGTATCGATTTTCATGTCGATCATCGCATCGCCGGCACCACCGCGCGCGTCTATCGCGCCGCGCAATACGGCGACGGCCGGCTAATCGTCGGCGAGCACGGCATCACCTGGGTCTGGCGCGACGGCACCACGCTGTTGCTCGATCGCCACGGCGTGCTGTTGTCCATCAGCGACCCCGCCGGCCGCCGCACGCGCATCGAACACGACCGCGCCGGCCGGGTGACCCGCGTCACCGATCCGCGCGGGCGCACGCTCAAGCTGCGCTACAACGCCCAGGGCCGGCTGGCGCGCCTGATCGATCCGGCCGGCGCGATCACCGCGTACCGCTACGACGAGCGCGGCAACCTCGTCCAAGTCATCGGCCCCGAGGGCCGCGTCCGGCGTTATCACTACGATGATCCGTATGATGCCCACAATCTCACCGGGATCAGCCGCGGGCGGATGCCGGCAGACTACGAACCGGCCCCGCTCGCGCCGCCCGAGCCGCCCGATAACCCTACGGCCTGGACCCGTACGTCGCCGATGCCGACAAGGCTGACGATACCGACAAGGCGACCGATACCGCCGCCGCGGCGAACAAGGCGGCTGAACCCACCGATCGCACCCGGACACCGGCCCTGCCCGACGGCCTGGAGCCGTACACCGCCGCCGAGGCCGTCGTCGACGCCGATGCCGACGACCCCGCCCAAGCCCACGACGCCGCGTATGAAGACGACGAGGCCGCCGATACCGACAAGGCCGCCGAGCCGCCTCAACCCATCGATCTCACCCGCATCGCCACCTGGGCCTACGACGTTCACGACCGGGCGATCCTGTCGATGCACGCGCACGGCGCCGACAAAACCACACTCGCGTTCCAGCCCCACCAAACGCTCGTCACCCGCGCCGGTGTGGGGACCAGCGTCTATCACACCGCGATCCGCCACGGCGTGCCGATCGTCACCGCCATCGACGGGGCGGGCTGTGCGAGCTGCGGCGCGGCCGATGTCCGCTATCGCTATAACGACCGCCTGGAGCTGACCGCCAAGATCCGGGCCTCCGGCGTGGCCATGCGCTATACCTACGACGGGCAAGGCCGACTGGCCGCGATCCATCGCACCGCGCCGGGCGCGAAACCACGGCTGGTGGCCCGGTATCACTACGCGGACGACACGAACCGCCCCAGTGCCATCGACCGGCCCAGCGTCAATCCAAACGGCGTGCATCGCCTGAGCGTCGCCTACACCGATCTCGGCCACGTCCGACGCGTGACCGAATCCGGCTATGCGCCGCAGCCGGACGGCGGCTATCGGCCGATCGCGCGTACCACGCGGCTCACCTGGCAGCGCAACGAACTGACCGCCATCGACGGCCCGCGCACCGAAGTTGCCGACATCGTGCATCTGGCCTACGACCGCGATCATCGCTTGCAACAGATCACCGGGCCGACCGGTTTGACCTGGCGCGTCACCGGGCATGACGCCTACGGCCGGCCGACCGTCTTCCAGACCGACGATCAAGCGCCGATTCATCTGCGCTATAACCGCGCCGGCCAGCCCACGCGGGTGCAGCGCGGCGGCCAGGTCATCACTTATCGCTATACCGCCGCCGGCCGGATCCGCGCGATCACCGACCCGGCCGGCCAGACGCGCACGCTGGACTACGACGACGCCGGGCGCCTGACCGCGGTGGGCGATGCCCGCGGTAATCGCCTGACCGCCCGTCGCAACGCGGCTGGGCAACTGCGCGGCGCGACGCTGACCGACGCCGGCGGCGCGGTGCTGCGCACGATCGCCTTCGTCCAGGACGCCGACCGGCGTTTCAACGCCCGACCGGAGCGCGGCCCCGACCACGGCGCCCGGGCGCCGCCGGCCACCCGCACCAACGCCTTCGGGCAACTCTTGCGCATAACCGCGCCCGGTCAGCTTCCGACTCAGTTCCACTACGACGCCCGCCATCGCCTGACCGGGATTATCGATGCCCGCGGCGGCGCCACTACGGATCACATCGACGACTTCGGCCGCACGATCTGGCGCGACAGCGCCGACACCGGGCGCACCCAATACCGCTACGACGCCGCCGATCACAAGACCTGGCAACGCGACGCCAACGGCGCGGTCATCACCCGGGCGTTCAACGCCGCCGGCCAACTGATTGAAAAGACCACGCCGGCCGGCGTTACCCGGTTCACTTATGCCCACGGCCGGCTGATCGAAGCGGCCACGCCCGCCACCACCGAGCAGTTCAACTACGACAATCAGGGCCGGCTGACCGCCCAGACCCGGATCATCGACGATCATACCTGGACCACGCGTTATCGCTACGATCCCCAAACCGGCCAAGTCGCGGCCAAGACCCTGCCGGACGGGCAAACGCTGCGTTACCACTACGACAAGCACACCGGCCATCTACGCGCGATCACCCGCGCCGACTGGTGGGGTCTGGCCCAGACCACGATTGTCGGCGAGCTGACGTATCGACCGTTCGGCGGCCTGACCCACTGGACCCACGGCAACGGCGAGACCACTACGCTGCAACGCAATGCCGCCGGCCAGATCACCGCCATCAGCCACGGCCACGGGCCGAAGCTCGTCTATCGCTATAACGCCCAAGGCCGGATCACCGGCGTCAAAACCGACACCGCCGCCTGGCGCTACGGCTACGACGCACAAGGCCGGCTGACCGCGGCGGCGACGCAAAAGACGACTTACCGTTATCGCTACGACGCGCTGGGCAATCGGACCGGTCGAAGCGTCGAAGGCCACGATGCGGTCTATCGTTACGCTCAAGACAGCAACCGGCTGCAAGCCGTGCAGCACGGCGATCAGTCCCAATCCACCGATTATCACTACGACGCCGCCGGCAACCCGATTGCCATCGGCAACCGGCATTTCACCTACAACACCGAACATCGCCCGGTCACGCTGACGATCAACGGCCAACTCAAGGCCCGCTGGACCTATAACGCCTTCGGCGAACGGGTCAAACAGACGCGGTATCACGACGGCCATAAGCAAGTCCGCTATTATCTCTACGACGGCCACCACCGCACGGCCACCGCCAACGCGGCCGGCGAGATCACCACCCAGACCGTCTACGTCGGCAACCGGCCGATGGCGCAGCTGAACGGCCGCACCATCTACGCGCTGCACACCGACGCCCTGAACGCGCCGGTCGCGGCCACCGACGCGCAAGGCCGCACTGTCTGGGCGGCCAGCTACGCGCCGTTCGGCCGGGCCCGCGTCACCGTTCAAAAAATCCACGTCCACCTGCGCCGGCCCGGCCAGTACGCCGATGGCATCCCGGGGCTGTATTACAACTACTACTGCGACTACAACACTCGGACCGGGCGCTATCTGACCCCGAGTTCCGGAGTTCCGGGGACAGTATACTTATCTTTCATTCTAATCGATGATTCAACTTGCAAGTGCAAGACGACGATTGAACCGTAGAACCTCACTGGGTGTTCGATAACCTAAGCGTTTTCTCGGGCGATTGTTGAGGGCTTGGACGGCGGCGTCGACTTGAGACTGATTGACGTGCCGCAGATCGCAGCCCTTGGGAAAGAACTGTCGAAGCAGGCCGTTGACGTTTTCGTTGCAGCCGCGTTGCCACGGTGCATACGGATGGGCGAAGTAGACGGCAAAGCCAGTGGCTTTTTCAATTGTTTTGAACTGTGCAAACTCGCGGCCGTTGTCGTAGGTCATCGTCTTGCGTAGGCGCGGGGGTAAGATCCGAAACGCCGCGATCGTCGCCTCGGCCAGCGTGTCGGATTGTTTTCGATCAATCTTGATGGCGATGAGATAATAGCCGCTCTTGCGCTCGATGTGGGTGGCGATCAATCCGGTGGATTGCCGTCCGGCGATGGTATCGCCTTCCCAATCGCCGAATCGGCTACGAGCGTCGACATGCGTCGGCCGTCGGTCAATACTGACCGCGTCGATAAGGCCACGCTTGGCTCGCGCGAGTCGCCCCTGGCGACGGCGTCGTTTATGACCGCGTCGAAGTGCGGTATATCAATCACCGCCGCCTCGCGCGTCGGTGAATAGCCATTGATAAATTGGCTCGGCGCTGATCCGCATCGCCGATGAGTCGGGATAGTTAAGCTGCACTCGAGCGGCGATGGTCTGTGGCGGCCAATACGCCCGTAGCTTGGCCTGGACATAGGCTACAAGCCGAGGCCGATCCGCACGCCGCCGATGCCGAGCGCGATGGCGATGCGTTTGGGCCCGGTGTTCGGCTGCCCTATCGTTGTAGCCAAACAGAACGTCTTGCCCTCGACGCCGTTCGCGACTGATCGTGCTGGGGGAACGCCCCAGGCGACGGGCAATCTCGGCTTGGTTCAGGCCGTACTGGGTCAGTATGAAAATAACGTAACGCTCATGCGCGCTAAGATGCTGATAGGACATCGCAGGGACTCCGGCATTTGAGTTGGTGTGGTAACCCTCAAGTTATCGGCTTTCCCTGCGGTGTCCTACCTTGAACCGCTTCGTTGCACTTTGAACTGAAATCCACCTCCTTTTCATTGACGATAGCTTCATCGACGATAGCGGCGAACTGGCCACATCAGGAATACCGCGTTAACGATGACCAACCGGGGCGTAGGCTTCGACGAACGGCGCCGGCATGCGTCGGGGCCGGCCGTTGGACAAACCGACCGTCACATACTGGGTGCGCGCGCGAAAGATCGTGCGACCATCGGCCGCACGGCGGATCTGGAAGCATCGCCACATCGACACGCGGCCGTCGTTCTCGCCGATCCAGGTCGCGACTTGCAATCGGTCACCGAGCCTGGCGGCTATCAGATAATCGAGTTCGTGCCGACGCACGACGCAGGCGGCATCCAGCGCGATATAGGCGTCCCAGTCCAGGCCGAGCGCCAGCGTGTGCGCCCACGCAGCGCGTTCCATATATGTCACGTATACCGAGTTGTTGACGTGATCAAGTCGGTCGATATCGTCCGCGGCCACATCGATCTCGATATAGAACGGGACATCGATATCCCACCGGCTGTTACGAGCCATGTCTGCTCCCGCAGCGATTGTTTTTCGCACCGCGACGAAAAAAGCCGGCACGCGATCACGCGCGCCGGCTTTTAGCGTCCAACGTCTTGTCGATCAGCTCGCGGCGACGCTGTCGGCACTAGCGCTAGCGGTCATGTCGGGCGGCGTACCGACCACTTGGTACAATCGCGACAGAAACGCATCGGCATTCGGCTTACCGGAAAACAGCTTGCCGTAATTGGCCTGCACCGTGGCCTCGAACGCCTGCTTGTTGGTCGCCTGCATCATGTAGGCCAGCGCATCGAGATCCTCGCCCGAGCCACGCGCCGCCTCACGCTTGAGCATGGCGTACTGCGAATGCACGAACTTCTTGCGCGCCTTGTGGGTCTGGGCGAAATTATTACGCGTTGCGTTCGTGGTGCTCTGACTGGTCGATTGGACCGCGTTGGTGGTGGCGTCGGCGATGCGCGCCGTACCGTTGACCAGCGTGTCCGAGGTCACGGTGATTTGTGAACAACCGGTTACGGCGAGACCGAGGCCGGCTATGGCGCCGAGGCATGCAGTATTACGCATCAGGTTCTCCCTGAACATATTTATTTGGTTCTTCATTAGAGCGCGTCGCGCTCGAACCATGCAAGCACTCGTTTACCAATAGCTTGAAGGAGCACCATAGACCCCCACTATTACCGATATCGACACATTGAGATAT
The DNA here is from genome assembly GCF_035690525.1 of Salinisphaera sp. GTDB lineage: Bacteria > Pseudomonadota > Gammaproteobacteria > Nevskiales > Salinisphaeraceae > Salinisphaera. Next base: position 5,421 of record NZ_DASSKM010000175.1, on the reverse strand, counting down.
TAGCCGCGACTCTTTCGCGTTATACTTTAATTCGATAACCGATTTTCACTTAGAATTCGAGTTGCTATGGCCGCACACGAGGACGACGTAGAAGCACTTGTCGCCGAACGCGAATATAAAGCCGGGTTCGTCACCGATCTGGAAGCCGATACGGTTGCACCGGGTCTGAACGAGGATGTCATCCGGTTCATTTCCGGTAAGAAGAACGAGCCGGAATGGATGCTGGAATGGCGCCTCGAGGCTTACCGGCAATGGCAGCGGATGAAGATGCCGCGCTGGCCGCATCTGCACTATCCGCCGATCGACTTCCAGAAGATTTCCTATTATTCCGCCCCCAAGTCGGCCAAGGACAAGCCGAAAAGCCTGGACGAGGTCGACCCGAAGCTGCTCGAGACCTACGAGAAGCTCGGCATCCCGTTGCGCGAGCAAGAAATGCTGGCCGGAGTCGAAGGCGCCGAGTACCCACGCAGTAGTAACGTCGCCGTGGACGCGGTGTTCGACAGCGTATCGGTGGCCACGACGTTCAAGGAAAAGCTCAACGAAGCCGGCGTGATTTTCTGCTCGATCTCCGAGGCGATCCAGGAGTACCCGGAACTGGTCCGTAAGCATCTGGGCACGGTCGTGCCGCGCGGAGACAACTTCTTCGCCGGTCTGAACGCCGCGGTGTTCACCGACGGCTCGTTCGTCTACATCCCGAAGGGCGTCACGTGCCCGATGGAGCTGTCGACCTACTTCCGCATCAATGCGGAAAACACCGGCCAGTTCGAGCGCACGCTGATCATCGCCGAGGCGGGCAGCCACGTATCCTACCTCGAGGGTTGCACCGCGCCGCAGCGCGACGAGAACCAACTGCACGCGGCGGTGGTCGAGTTGATCGCCGAGGAAGACGCCGAGATCAAGTACTCGACCGTCCAGAACTGGTACCCGGGCGACGAGAACGGTAAAGGCGGCATCTACAACTTCGTGACCAAGCGCGGGGATTGCCGCGGCGACCGCTCCAAGATCTCCTGGACCCAGGTCGAAACCGGCTCGGCGATTACCTGGAAATATCCGAGCTGCGTCTTGAACGGCGACGATTCGGTCGGTGAGTTCTATTCGGTGGCGGTGACCCGCGGCATGCAACAGGCCGACACCGGCACCAAGATGATCCACGTCGGCAGAAACACCCGATCCACGATCATCGCCAAGGGTATTTCCGCGGCGCGCGGCGAACAGGCTTATCGCGGCTTGGTCAAGATCACGCCGAACGCAGCCAATGCACGCAATTTCACGCAGTGCGACAGCCTGCTGATCGGCGATAAGTGCGGCGCGCACACGTTCCCCTACGTCGAGTCGAAGAACAGTACGGCCAAGCTCGAGCACGAGGCCACGACCTCCAAGATCGGCGAAGACCAGATGTTCTATTGCCAGCAGCGCGGGCTGTCCGAGGAGGACGCGGTCAATCTCATCGTCAACGGCTTCTGCAAGGATGTATTCAAGGAGCTGCCGATGGAGTTCGCGGTCGAGGCCCAGAAGCTGCTCAACGTCACGCTGGAGAACGCGGTCGGCTAGCCCGACGCGAAGCGCAGCCGTATATCGGGCCCGGGCCGTTATGGTGCCGGGCCTGTCCAGTTTCCATTGTTTGAATAACGTATATGATCGCAATCAAGAACCTACATGCCGAGGTCGACGGCAAGCCCATCCTGCGCGGCATCGATCTCGAAGTTCCGGACGGCGAAGTTCATGCCATTATGGGCCCGAACGGCTCCGGCAAGTCCACCCTGGCCAGCATTCTCGCCGGGCGCGAGGAGTACGAGGTCACCCAGGGCAGCGTGATCTACAAAGGCAAAGAGTTGCTCGAACTCGACCCCGACGAGCGGGCCTGCGAAGGCGTGTTCCTCGGCTTTCAATATCCGGTCGAGATCCCGGGCGTGTCGAATCTGTATCTGCTGCGCGCGGCGCTCAACGCGCGCCGCAAGTACCGCGGCGAATCCGAGATCGACGCCGTCGAGTTCATGCAGCGGGTACAGGAAAAGATCGCCCATGTCGGCATGAGCATGGACATGGTCAAACGCGGCGTGAACGAGGATTTCTCCGGCGGCGAGAAGAAGCGCAACGAGATCTTCCAGATGCTGATCCTCGAGCCGCTGTTGGCGATACTCGACGAAACCGACTCGGGTCTGGACATCGACGCGCTGAAGGTGGTCGCCAGCGGCATCAACCGTATGCGGTCGCCCGAACGTTCGACGATTCTGGTCACCCACTACAAACGCCTGCTCGAGCATGTGGTACCCGATCGCGTGCACGTGCTCTATCAGGGCCGTATCGTGCGTTCGGGCGGGCCCGAACTGGCCGACACGCTCGAGGAAGAAGGCTACGCCAACCTGGAAACCGACGAGGCCGCTGCGACGTCATGAGCGCGACGCAACAAATCGAACCCGGCATCGACCACTATCTCGCGGAATACGCGCGCGTTGAGCGCGACCTGCCCGGCAGTGAAGACTCCAAGCGCGAGCGTTCGGCCGAACTGACCCGCTTCTCGGAGGCCGGCTTTCCGACCACGCGCGAGGAAGACTGGAAATACACCAGCCTCCAGCCGGTCGAGAAGCGCCGCTTCGAGATCAGCGACGAAGCCGAGCCGGTTTCCCTGGACGACATCCGCGCCTTCATGCCGGCCGCGCTCGAGGCGTATCGCATCGTCCTCATCGACGGGCACTTCAATCGTGCGCTGTCGGAGCTCGACGATCTGCCCCAGGGGGTGACGGTGCGCTCGTTCGCCGACTATCTCTCGGCCAACGCCGGGGCCACGGTCAAGGCACGCGAGATCGAGGAAGAGCCCGGCAGCCTCACGGCGATGAATGCCGCCTTCTTCACCGATGGCGCCTATGTGGAAACGGCCGCCGGCGCGGTGCTCGACAAGCCGCTGCACGTCATCAGCGTCTCCTCGGGCATGCGCGACGAGCGCATGACCCAGGTCCGGCACCGCTATCTTTTCGGCGAGAATAGCCAGGCCACCATCATCGAGCATTCGGTCGGCCTGGGCGGCAAGGCCTACTTCGCCAACCTGGTGACCGAAGCGGTGATGGGCCGCAACGCGCAGCTCACGCGCATCCGTATTCAGCAGGAAGCCGAGCGCGGCTACCATGTGTCGAGTTTCTTCGCCCAGCAACGCCGCGACAGCCGGGTGTTCAATCACGGCTTCGATCTCGGCGGACGCCTGGCGCGTATCGACACCAATGCGCGTCTGGTCGATCACAACGCCGAGATCCATATGTACGGCGTGTACGCGCCGATGGGGCGCCAGCACATCGACAACCATACGCGCATCGACCACGCCAGCGAGCACGGCCTATCCCGCGAGTTCTATCGCGGCGTGCTGGGCGGCCATGGTCGCGGCGTGTTCAACGGCAAGATCATCATCCATAAAGACGCCCAAAAGACCGATTCCGAGCAGGCCTGCAACGCCCTGCTGCTGTCGGACAAGGCCGAAGTGGATGCCAAGCCGGAACTCGAGATCTACGCCGACGACGTTACCGCGGCCCACGGCTCGACCGTCGGCCAAATCGATGAAGACGCGGTGTTCTATCTCAACAGCCGCGGCGTGGACGAGGAAGGCGCCCGCGCCATCCTGACCTACAGCTTTGCCAACGCACTGGTCCAGAAAGTCGGTATCGAACCGATCGAGCGTTATGTCGAGGCCGCCGTGCTCGCCAAGATGCCGGGCGGTCAGTCATACGCCGATCTGGCCTGAGTTGGCGGGAGGAGCCGCCATGTCCGAAGTCCAGCAACCGCCTGCAAATGCCGCGACCGCGTTCGACCCCGAGCGCGTGCGCGCCGATTTTCCGATCCTGCTGGAGGCGCTGCCCTCGGGCCGGCGGCTGGTGTATCTCGACAACGCCGCCACCACCCAGAAACCGCTGACGGTCATCCAGGCCAGCGACGACTACTACCGCCACGCCAACGCCAACGTGCACCGGGCGATCCACACCCTCTCGCAGCGCGCTACCCAACAGTACGAGGCCTGCCGTGACAAGCTGGCCGCGTTTCTGGGCGCGCCCTCGCGCGAAGAGATTGTCTATACCCGCGGCACCACCGACGGTATCAATCTAGTCGCGCAATGCTATGCCCGGCCGCGGCTCAAAGCCGGCGACGAAATTCTACTGACCGAATTGGAGCACCATTCCAACATCGTGCCGTGGCAGATAGTGGCCGAGGCCACCGGGGCGAAGGTGGTCGTGGTGCCGATCGGCGACGACGGCAGCGTCTCGATCGAGGACTTCAAGGCGAAGCTGTCCGCGCGCACGACGATCGCCGCGTTTGCGCATATCTCCAATTCTCTGGGCACGGTGCTGCCGGTGGCCGAGATGATCGCCGCGGCGCACGAGGCCGGCGCGGTCACCCTGATCGACGGCGCCCAGGCCGTGGCCCACCTGCCGGTCGACGTCGCCGCGCTGGACGTGGATTTCTACACCATGTCCGCGCACAAGCTGTTCGGCCCCACCGGGTTCGGCGCGCTCTACGCCAAGCGCGAACTGCTTGAGGCCATGCCGCCGTACCAGGGCGGCGGCGACATGATCGAGACGGTCTCGTTCGCCGGCACGACCTACAACGACGTGCCCTACAAGTTCGAGGCCGGCACCCCCAACATCGCCGGTGCGGCCGCGCTCGGTGCCGCCATCGACTATGTCGACAATCTCGACCTGGCCGCCGTATTCGACCATGAACACGAGCTTCTGGCCCGGGCGACGCGCGCGATGCAAGCCATCGATGGCCTGCGGATCATCGGCAACGCGCCCGGGAAAGCCGGCATCATCTCGTTCGTCATGGACGGCGTGCATGCGCACGACATCGGCACCCTGCTCGACGAATCCGGCGTGGCCATCCGTACCGGCCACCACTGCGCGATGCCGGTGATGGAACGCTTCGGCGTGCCGGCAACGGCGCGTGTATCGTTCGCGCTGTACAACACCCAAGCCGATATCGACGCGCTGATCGACGGCCTGGGCAGCATTCAACGCATTTTCGGGTAGCGAACGCGCAGCCGGCGCGCCGCTGCCCGCGCAATACAGGAACTGTCGTATGACCGACTGGGTCGATGTCTGCAAGGACGGTGAACTCGACGAAGGCCAATGCCGTATCGTCGACGTGGACGACACCATGATCGCGGTATTCCGTCACGACCGGAATTATTACGCGATCCACGACATGTGCACGCACGACGGCGGCGAACTCGCCAGCGGCGAGGTCGAGGGCTGCGAGGTGATCTGTCCGCGCCACGGCGCCCGCTTCTGTCTGAAGAACGGCAAGGCGCTGACGGCGCCGGCCTACGAAGACGTGGATACATTCCCCACCCGCGTCGAAAATGGCGTGGTGCAGGTCCGGGACGATCGCTTCGACTAGGGCCTGTTGGCATCGCAGAGCTTGACTGCAGAATGGCTGCGG
>NZ_DASSKM010000174.1:0-11746 GCF_035690525.1 Salinisphaera sp. | reverse complement strand
CGGGCATACAGATCTTTTTTCGCCTTTTTGATCGCATCGTTTAAAACCGTGGGCTCGCCCTGCTTTTTTTGCTGTTCGAGCTGATAACGGACCAGCTTTTGAAATTGTCGCCCCACATCGCCGGTCAGATACAAGGTCACGCGCTTGCCTTGCTCCATTCCCTTGGCTGTCACATCGGCTATTTCGCTGGCCAATGTGTTGAGCGCGTCGTCGTAATTCCAGGGGGCCGACCTGTCTTGCTTATTCTTAACGACCGACTTGGCGACTAGACCGGCGGCGCCGAGTAGCGCACCGTAGTGCTTGCCATTCCGCTCATCGGTATGTTCTCCGCGCGCATCCGTGGATTTCTTTTTCATTTTGGCGGCGCGTGCGGCTTCGGAAAAAGCCGCGTTTTTATTTTTATCGGAGGAATCGGGCGTAACGGACGAGGGCGCGTTATGGTTTACTCGCATTGGTATTTATCTCCTCTTGTATTTATTTCTTGAAAGCGGAGCCGGCGCGACTTAGCTCAACGCTTAAAAACATAAGCCGCACTCACGGGTACTTTGTATTGCCATACTTTTAGCAAGTTTTACAAGATAAGTAAGAATTTCGGATCGTCCGTTGTCTTTATCCTACGCCACTGGCCTTTGTGTCTTGCCCGGCGCCGCCTCGGTTTTGAGTAGCAATACGGATATTAGATACGACCTAGGGCGTTTACTGTGTAGTACATCATTTGTAGCCAATAACGCCGGGTATGAGCAACACCGATCTGGGATTGATGGACGCGGGCCAACTGGCCGAACTGTTCGAGTCCGGCGAGGCATCGCCGTTGGAGGCCACGCGCGCCGCGCTCGATCGGATCGACCGCTTCAACGAAGCCGTCAACGCCTATGTTTATGTCGACCGTGAAGGCGCGGAAGACGCGGCCAAGCAGTCGGCCCGGCGCTGGGGCCAGGGCAAGCCGCTGTCGCCGATCGACGGCGTTCCCGCCTCGCTCAAGGATCTGACCTCGGTCGCCGGCATGCCGACCCGGGAAGGCTCGTTGACCACGCCGGAGACGCCGGGCGACTACGACGCGCCGCCGGTCTCGCGCCTGCGCGAGGCGGGCGCGGTAATGCTCGGCAAAACCAACACGCCGGAATTCGGCTGGAAAGCGGTCACCGACAACCGGGTGTTCGGCGCGACCTGCAATCCCTGGGACACCCGGCTCACGCCCGGCGGCTCCTCGGGCGGCGCGGCGGCCGCGGCCGCGCTCAACATGGGCGTGCTGCACCAGGGCGGCGATTCCGGCGGCTCGATCCGTATCCCCTCGGCGTTCTGCGGCGTGTTCGGCATGATGCCCACCTTCGGCTGGACCCCGCAGTGGCCGCCGGCCAAAATGACCACGCTGTCCAGCATCGGCCCGCTGACGCGGCATCCGCGTGATGCGGCCCGCATGCTCAACGTCATCGGCCGCTACGACTATCACGACCCCTACGCCCAGCGCGGCCAGCCGGACGACTGGGGAGTGGATCTGGATTGCGATCTGCACGGTCTGCGCATCGCTTATTCGCCGGATCTCGGTTACGCCGAGGTGAACGAGCAAATTGCGGCCCGGGTCGAGGAAGCGGCCAAAAAGCTGGAAGACCTCGGCGCCGAGATCGTGGAAATCCACCCCGGTTTCGAGTCGCCGATCGATATCTTCCGCAAGCTCTGGTTTACGGCCTCGCTGGAGATCTATTCGCTGTGCGACGACAAAGGCAAGGAGCTGCTCGACCCGGGTCTGGTCGACAACGCGCGCACGGCCGAGCATTGGAGCGCGCTGGACATGTTTCACGCTTTGAGCGCCCGCGCCCGGCTGACCGAGCGGCTCGAGCATTTCAACCGCGATTATCATCTGGTCATGACGCCCTCGGTGCCGATCGAGCCGTTCGAGATCAATCATCAGGTGCCGCCGGGCAGCGACATGCGCGACTGGGAGGAGTGGGCCCAGTTTTCCTACCCGTTCAATCTGTCGAATCAGCCGGCCTGCTCGATTCCCTGCGGCTTCACCGATGCTGGCCTACCGGTGGGTTTCCAGCTCGCCGGCGGCAAGTTCGACGATGTTCGGGTGCTGCGCGCCGCCAATGCGTATATGGACGCGCATCCCGCGCGTCTGCCGACGGTGCCGGACCCGGCCCAGTATGGCTGATCAGTACGGCTGACCAGCACGGCTGAGGGTCGCCGCGGGCGCGGCGCACCGCTGGCCGCGGTGCGTCGCGTCTGGATAATACGTGCCAGGCTCCTCGACCGAAAACGCGACCATGCCCGAACTCTTCATCCGCGCCGCCAGGCCGGCCGACGCCGAGCAAATCCTCGGCTTCATCACCGAACTGGCGATCTACGAGCAGGCCGAGCATGAAGTCGTGGCCACGATCGGCGACATTCGCGACCGCTTGTTCGGCGAACATGCGACGGTCTATGCGCTGATGGCCGAGGTCGCCGGCGAGGCGGTTGGCTTTGCCGTCTATTTTCTGAATTTTTCGACCTGGCTCGGGCGCCACGGGATCTTTTTGGAGGATCTCTATATCACGCCCGCGGCGCGCGGCTGTGGCCATGCGACGGCGCTCTTGCGTCATCTCGCGCGCCTGGCGGTCGAGCGGGGCTACGGCCGTTTCGAGTGGAACGTGCTGGACTGGAACGCGCCGGCCATCGCCTTCTACGAGGCGATCGGCGCGCGGCCCCAGAGCGAGTGGATCGGCTATCGACTGGACGGCGATGCCTTGACGGCGTTCGCGGCCGGCCCGGCCGATTGACGCGATCGGCAGGCGTGTCCTACGGCTTTGATGCCTTTTGCGAGACCTGCCGCTCTTTCTTGGCCAGCCGCGCACGGAACTCCGGATCGAGCGACGCCGGGTCGATCCGGTAACCGCCCGACAGCACCGGGATATATTCATCGTGCGCGCCGGCGCGAATCGGGCTGACGTACTCCCAAACCACCTCGCCGGCCGGGGTCACTTCGAGCAGGCGCCCGCCATCGGATTCGGTAATCAGCGTGTTACCGTTGGCCAACCGTTCAACGGTGGACCGGATCGGGCTGTTGAGCGGGTAGCTTTCCGGCCCGTCGTAGGACCACGTGATCTTCGAGGTGTGCGGGTCGAACTCGATCACGCGCGACAGGTTGTTCGGCTCCATATTGCCCAGATTGTCGAACATCAGGATATGGCCGTTGGGCAGCACATTCGGATCGTGCGGCGCGAGCCAATTGCCGTGTATGCCCCAGACGATGCGTTTGGCCTTCGGATCGACCAGAATCAGCAAATTGATCTGGCGCAGCATGACCAGCACGTCGCCCGGCTCGCCGATGCCCAGGGCCTTGATATCCTTCGGGCCGAGCCAGTCGACCGAGTTGGCGTGCAGCGGGTCGAAGTTGGCGAACCAGGGCTCGCCGCGCTTGAGCGAGATGCCGTACGGCGACTCGGTCAACATCTTGGTCAGCGATACCTTGGACAGTTGCTTGCCGTCGGGCGACAGCGTGACCAAAAAATCCTCGAGATACGGCGTGGGCACGAAGCCGTAGCCCGGGATCGCCTGATCGGTAAAGTTGTGCGTGAGCCCGACCACGCGGCCGTCGTTGGTCAGGTCGAAATCGTGATGGGTGTGGGCGAGGTAGCGCCAGACGATATTCGAATCCGCATCCAACTCCACCATGCCGTAGCCCCACGGCGTGTCGTTGGAGGAAATATAGACCGCGATCAGATGGCCGTTGGGCAGCAGCTTGGCCCGGCGCATGTAGATCAGATCGTCCTTTTGCGGATTCTGTACCGCGGCCTGGTCCGTCCAGACCTTGGAAAACGGTACTTTCCACTTGTGGATGACGTGCCCGTCGGCGTCGATCAACCGGGCGACATTGGCATCGCCCGAGGTGAACAGCGTATAACCCGGCTGCATTTTCGACGCTTTATGGACGATCACGCCACGCTTTTCGGTGCGGGCGTGCCGCCAGAGATCGGTCTTCAGTGGATTGACCGCCGTCTGCGACTGCGCCAACTCCGCGGTGGCCGCCCGGTAGGCGTCGTGAAATATCGGATACGGCCAGACCCGGGTCAGGCTGACCAGAATACCGCCGGCGAAAACCAGAAACAGGACCGCCACGACATAAAGCGCATTCGCGATATAACTTGGTTTCATAATCCGCCCGGCACCCTCTGCGTTATCGTCCGAAGCCACAACGCGAAAAAAACGAACGGCTGAGTTTAGCAAGATCGCGTACGCGAACGGCGATCATCCGTCCCCCAAGCGACGTCCGCGCCCGCCTAATCCGGCCGTGGCGGTTCGGCGGCGGGTTCGTTGCCGGCGCCGGGGGTGAGCGTGGTGCCGATGGATGCGCACATGACCGCGCCGATCGCCGACCATTGCCACGTGCCGAGCTCCTGGCCGAGAAACAGCAACCCCGATAACGCGCCGATCGCCGGCTCCAGGCTCATCAGAGTGCCGAAGGTGGCGGTGGGCAGGCGGGGCAGCGCGATCATCTCGAGCGTATAGGGCAGCGCGGTGGACAGGATCGCCACGCCGGCGCCGATCGCCAGTACGCGCGGTTCGAGCAGGGCGGCGCCGGCCTCCCAAATACCGATCGGCGCGATCACGATCGCGGCGATGGTCACGCCGAGCACGGCGCTGTGCATGCCGTGCACCGCACCCGCCTTCTGGCCAAACAGAATATACAGCGCCCAGCAAGTGCCGGCGCCGAGCGCACAGGCCGCGCCCGGCCAATTGACCGCGCCGGTGGTGTCCGAGCCCGGCCACAACAGCACCGCCAGTCCGCCGATGGCGAGCGCGACCCAAAGCAGGTCGAGCGCACGGCGCGACGAGATCACGGCCACCGTCAGCGGCCCGGTGAACTCGAACGCCACCGCGATGCCGAGCGGAATCCGCTCGAGCGCCTGGTAGAACAGGAAGTTCATCGCGCCCAACGCGACACCGTAGATTGCGATCGCCTTCCAGGCATCCGCCGAGACCGACTTGCGCCACGGCCGTAGCAAGACCAGCAACACCAGGGCGGCGAGAATCAGGCGGACCGATGTGGTGCCGGCGGGGCCGGCGACCGGGAATAGGGTCTTGGCCAGCGACGCCCCGCTCTGGATCGCGCTCATCGCGATCAGCAGCAGAGCGACCGGCCAGCTTCGGGCGATAATGGCATGATGATTGAACTGCATGATCGTTAGGAAAATCACGTCGTATCGCCGGCGCACGCGGCGCCGGAACCTCGGGCCGGCCGAGCCGGCGGCGCATGATGGCTGAAAATCACGACATGAGCAATATATTGCACAGCCCGCAAGAGCGGCCCGATGTGCTGGTGCACGTCGCCGCCAACGTACGGCGCCTGCGCGCGGCGGCGGGCCTGAGCCAGGCCGCGCTGGCCGAGGCGGCCGAGGTCAGCCGGCGCATGCTGGTCAACATCGAAAAAGGCGATGTGAACGTCAGCCTGAACACGCTCGACCGGCTGGCCGCCGTGCTCGACGTGGCCTTTTACACGCTGGTCGCGCCGCCGGAGAACGAGGATGCGGCGCGGATCGACGAAGTCGTTTGGGCCGGAACCGACGTCGATAGCCAAGCACGGCTGCTGGCCAGCAAGGCCGCGCGGGAACAGGTCGAGCTGTGGTCCTGGTCGATGGCGCCCGGCGAGGTCTATGCTTCGGATGCCGATCCGGCCGGCTGGGCGAACATGATCGTGGTGCTCAGCGGCCGGCTCACGGTCACGCTCGGCGAGGCCCGGTTCACGATCGCGGCCGGCGATTTTCGGATTTTTCCCAGCGATCGACCGCATCGCTATGCCAATCAGGGCGATGCGCTGCTGCGCTTCGTGCGCAACGTCGTCTATTGATCGCCGGCGCCGCCATATATTTTCAGGTTCGCCCATGCGCTTGTCCCACGACGCTCCGTTCTTCCTGCTCTGGTTCGGCGCCGCCGTGTCGCTGGCGGAGATGCTGGCCGGCACGCTGCTCGCGCCCATGGGGCTCGTCCGGGGGCTGGCGGCGATCGTGTTCGGACATCTGATCGGCACCACGCTGCTGGTGCTGGCCGGGTTGATCGGCAGCCGCGAGGGCCAGAGCGCTATGGGCACGGCCGGGGCGGCCTTCGGCTCGGCCGGACGCCGCCTGTTCGCCGCGCTCAACGTGGTTCAGTTGGTCGGCTGGACGGCGATCATGCTGGCCACCGGCGCGCGTCAGTTCGCCGGTCTCGCGGCCCAGCTCGGCGCGGCCGGACCGGTGTGGCCGTGGATCGCGGTGTTCGGGCTGCTGATCGCGGCCTGGGCGGTGTTCGCCCGCGCCGGCATCGGCCGGCTCAACACGGTGGCCGTGGCGTTGTTGATCGCGCTGTTGCTGATGGTGTTCGTACGCCTGTTCTTCGTCGCCGGGGACAGCCCGGCCCCGGCGCCGGCCACGATGGGTTTCGGCGCCGCGCTGGAACTGGTGGTGGTCATGCCGCTGTCGTGGCTGCCGCTGGTCGCCGACTACAACCGCCACGCGCGTAGCGGCGGCGCGGCGGCGGTGTTCACCTGGCTCGGCTACGGCATCGGCAGCGCGTGGATGTATGCGATCGGGCTGCTCATGGCGCTGCGCTTCGGCGGACTGGACATCGGCGCGCTGGTCGGCGGCGCGCCGGCGGTGGTGGCGGCGCTGGCCGTGATCCTGTTGTCCACCGTGACCACGACCTTCATGGACACCTATTCGGCCGGCGTGAGCGCGCGCCATATCGCGCCGATCGGCTCGCCGCGCATACTGGCGCTGGCGATGACCGCGATCGGTACGGCGGTCGCGCTGGCAGTACCGATCGCGGCCTACGAGAGCTTTCTCTACACCATCGGCGCGCTGTTCTCGCCGCTGTATGCGGTGGTGCTGGCGCGCTATTTCGGCCTCGGCGAACGCGCCGACGCGCCCGGCGTGTTCAACTGGCCGGCGATCGGCGTGTGGGCCCTCGGCGTGGCGAGCTATTATGCTTTTCTGGTGTTGGATGCGCCGATCGGCGCGACCCTGCCCGCGTTCGCGTTCACGGCGCTGCTGTACGTGCTGACCCGCCGTATTCGCGCCATCGCCCATGCCGCCTGATTTGTACCAGGGCTAGGTAAACTGGCCGATCGGCGCGAGGCCGCGAAAGAAGTAGGCTGCCGGTATCGAACCCCGGTGTATCGTCGCGGAGTCGGCATGACCCGAAACGATCTGATCGATGCCCTGCTCACCGAGCACGGCCGCACCTTCGCCGCCGAACTCGGCGCGCGGATTTCAAAGAACACGCCCTCGCCGCTGTTCCGCCTGCTGTGTCTGGCGCTGCTGACCAGCGCGCCGGTACAAGCCGATATCGCCATGCGCGCCGCCCGCGCGATGGGCGAGGCCGGCTGGACCACGCCGCAAAAACTGGCCGGCAGCACTTGGCGCGAGCGGGTCGATGTCTTCAACGGCGCCGGCTACGCCCGGGTGGACGAAAAGACGGCCACCCAGATCATGGATTTCAACGATCACTTGCGGGAACACTACAACGGTGATCTGCGCCGGCTGCGCGCCGAAGCCGACGGCGATCTCGAGACCGCGAAGCGCGCGCTCAAGCGCTTCAAGGGCATCGGCGATACCGGTGCGGCCATTTTTCTGCGCGAGGTGCAGGCCGTCTGGCCCGAGCTCTACCCCTTCGCCGATAAGGCCGCGCTGTCCGCCGCGGACAAGCTCGGCCTGCCGGCCGATGCATCGAAGCTGGCGCGGCTCGCCGGGCAGAAAAATTTCCCACGACTGGTGGCGGCCCTGGTTCGCGTTAAACTCGCCGGTGATATCGATCGGTTTCGGGAGTGACGCCTGATGTTCGATTACTCGCTGGCCCACTGCTCAACCCGAAGGTCGCGCTGTTCTTTTGTCGTTCATCCCGCAGTTCGTCGTGCCCGGCGCCGGGCCGGTGGCCGCGCAACTCGCGCTCCACGGCGTGCTGCTGCTCGCCATCGCGGCCCTGTTCGAGCCGTTGTTGATCGTCGTCGGCGAGCGCCTAATAGCCGTGCTCAAAGGGCGACGGCGGCTTTCGGCCTGGGCCGAGCGCGGCGTCGGGATGATCTTTATCGGTCTCGGCGCCCGGCTGGCCGCCGCACATCGGTAAAATCGCCCTGTTATTGCTTTTGTTATCGCTTTTGCAGGTTGATATGAGAGGCCGCAACGACATCCTGGCCGATATCCGCGCCAACAAGCCCAAGTTTTCGGCCCCCGCGCCGGACGTGCCCGACTACGACGACAGCTACCCGAGCGACGTATCTGGTTTGCAGGCCCGTTTTATTGGAGCCCTGGAAAAGATGGGCGGCGTCTGGGCCGACCCCGAAACCGGCGAAACGCTCGAAGCCACCATGCGCCGCGCGCTGACCGACAAGCTCGACGCCAACGGCATCATCGCCTCGAACGTGCCGGAAATCTCCGGCAACCGACGCGTCCGGGCCGAGGACACGCCATCGTCACTACACGATATAGACGTCGCCGTCCTGCGCGCCCGCTTCGGCATCGCCGAAACCGGCAGCGTGTGCTTCACCGAAGCCGAGCTCGCCGTCAACGCCGTCGCCTACCTCGCCCAGCACTTGGTCGTCCTGCTCGATCCCGGCGCGATCGAGACCAATCTCCACCGCGCCTACCGGCGCGACGATTACATCAACGCCCGCTACACCGTGTTCCACACCGGGCCATCGGCCACGGCGGATATCGAAGGCGTGCTGGTGCACGGCGCGCAGGGCGTGCGGTCGCTGACGATCATCCCGGCGCGTTGAATAGATGAATTCGATGGCTTCGCTAGGGTTTGATTGCCGGACGACACGGTCATGAGCGACAACATCCAGGCCCCGATCCTGATCTACGAGGATGCCGACAAATCGGTCGACGTCCGGCTGGACACGTCGCGCGAGACCGTGTGGCTAACGCAGCGGCAGATGGCCGGCCTCTTTGAGAAAGACGTTCGGACAGTCAACGAACATATCCAGAATGTTTTTCTCGAAGGCGAATTGGACCGCGATTCAACCATCCGGAATTTCCGGATAGTTCGCCAGGAAGGCAAACGACAGGTTCGACGCGAAATCGAACACTACAATCTCGACGTCATCATCTCGGTCGGTTATCGCGTCAACTCCAAGCGCGGCGTGCAATTCCGGCAGTGGGCGACCCGCGTGCTGCGCGAACATCTGCTGCAAGGCTGGACGCTGTCCCGACAGCGTTTCGAAACCAACGCGCGCGAACTCGATGCGGCGATGACACTACTGCGCCAGACAGCGCAAAGCTCCGACCTAGATGCTGCCAGCGGCCGCGGCCTAATCGATATCGCCACCCGTTATGCCCAGACATTCCTGTTGCTGCAACGCTATGACGAAGGCCTGCTGACCGATCCCAAGGCACAAGCCGGCGGCAAGCTGCCAACGCTGGGCGACGCCCGCACCGCCCTCGCCAAGCTCAAAACCGACCTCGTCGCACGCGGCGAAGCCACGGACCTTTTCGCTCGCGAACGCGGCGATAGTCTCGATGCGCTGCTGGCGAACCTCGATCAGAGCGTATTCGGCGAACCCGCGTATCCATCCGTCGAAGCCAAGGCTGCACACCTGCTTTATTTCGTGATCAAGAATCACCCCTTCATCGACGGCAACAAGCGCAGCGCAGCGTTTCTATTCGTGGATTTCCTGCATCGAAACCAACGCCTGCTGGACGACAACGGAGAAGCCATCATCAACGATGTCGGCCTGGCCGCGCTGACGCTGCTCGTCGCCGAATCCGATCCCAGCGCCAAGGATGTGATGATTCGGCTGGTGATGAACATGCTCGTCCACGTTGAGTAGCCTCGACACCGTTACCAATTCAACGTCTCGAACTCGCCTTCCTTCTTGCTTTGTGCCTTCGGCTGCGCCCGAGTTGCATCATCGGCGGCCGCCTGACCCGACGACGGGTCCTCGGCGATTCCGTTGACCACCGGATGCTCGCGGAAGTATTCGTCGAAGCGCATCTTCGCGTCATCGCCGAACAGGATTTCGCAGGCTTCCAGAAGGCCGTCCGAGTTCTTGATGGTTTCCTGACGCGAGACGAGCGAGATTTTGGATCGGCGGCGGAGGAAGTCCTCCAGTTTGGTGATCATCTCGCGC
This sequence comes from Salinisphaera sp., assembly GCF_035690525.1. Taxonomy (GTDB): domain Bacteria; phylum Pseudomonadota; class Gammaproteobacteria; order Nevskiales; family Salinisphaeraceae; genus Salinisphaera. The sequence goes on along the minus strand of NZ_DASSKM010000174.1, from coordinate 1,665 downwards.
CGCGCGGCCTGGCGGACTTCGGCGCGGATGTATTCGGTGCCTTCGATGAGGATTTCGGCTTGGCGCGGGTCTTCGCGGATGTTTTCGAGGATGCCGATGGCCTGCGCCGCGTAACGGCGCCAGAGGCGCGTGCTCAAGAGCTCGGACGAGGCCGGGTCGGTGTAGTCGTCGAGGCTCATGAGCTGCGCCTGGTGAAAGAACTCGTCGCGGACCGCGTCCACCGGTTCGCCGTACCAGCGGTATTTCGGGTAGCGGACCTGGATGCCCATCTGCTCCACCAAATCGGTGATTTCGTTGCCGACGTTCACGCAGTCGGTGAGCTTGCCGCCAAAGATGCTGATGTGGCCGCTCTCGATATCGGAGTCGATCTCGTGCTTGCGGGAGAGCTGCAGGAAGTCGCGATCGGCCCCGGCGTCGGCCTGAACGGCCAGCGGGCGCACGCCGCAGCGGGTGGCGATGATGTCGTCGCGGTCCAGCGGCTTGTCGAGATTCAGCCGGGCGTTGATGTTTTTCAATACGAAATCGATGTCTTCATCGGTGATCGCGGCATGCGGGTCGTCGGTACGGGTGTCGGTGGTGCCGATACAGGTACGGTTGCCCATCGGGATCGAGAAGAACAAGCGGCCGTCTTCGTCGAAGAACGCCAGCACGCGCTTGTGCGGCGTGAGTTGGTCGACGATGAGGTGAACGCCCTTGGATAGCACGTGGCTGTGCTCGGTTTGCTTGTTCGCCAGTTCGTTGTAACGATCGGCCAGCGGGCCGCAGGCGTTGATCAGCACGCGCGTTTTGGCGGTGAACTCGCGCCCGCTCATCATGTCGCGCAGGTGCACGGTCCAGACGCTGTTTTCACGCGTGGCGCCGGTGGACTCGACGTAGTTGGCCGCGACACAGCCGCTGTTCATGGCCTTGCGCACGAAGTTGAAAACGAATCGCGCGTCGTTGTCGTGCAGAAACGCGTCGGAGTATTCGAAGCAGCCGATCGCCGGCTTGGTGTTGATGACCGGCTCTTCTTTTTCGACCTGGCGGAGCCTGGGCAGGCGCGGGATCTTGGTGAAGCAGTTGCCGAAGAACCAGTACAGCCAGGTTCCGGCCCAAAGCACCAGCGGGTGCCAACGAAAGCCCTTGGTGATCGTGGTCAGGAAACGGATTTCCTGCACGGTCGAAGGGTAATGCTTGATCAGGTGATTGCGGGAAACGCATAGCTCGCGCACCAGCTTGAAGTCGTACGACTCCATGTACTTGATGCCGCCCCAGATGAGGTTGGACGACCACATGCTGGTCATGCCGGCGAAATCGCCCTGATCGATCAGCGCGGTCTTTACCCCCTTGCCGGCGAGTGCGGCCGCGCTTACCGCGCCGTTGATGCCGCCGCCGACAATAAGCGCGTCATGGACCTCGCCGCCGGCGAGCTTGTCGATATTACTTTCTCGTAGCTGCATGAAGCGCTGGCCTCCGTGTGCCGACCAGTCGAACGCCGGCCAAAACCGATGGCGTCTCGGCGACGCCTGACAGAATTATCATACCGCGCCATCCGGGCCCGGCGTGCGGATGTTTATCGCGTCGGCAACTGCAGCGCGCGCTCGGGCACGCGGAGGATGACGAGGGTGCCCGCGTCCGTCCGGGTATCGATCTCGGCGTCGATCTGTCCGGCGAGTTCAGCGATCA
>NZ_DASSKM010000173.1:0-9448 GCF_035690525.1 Salinisphaera sp. | reverse complement strand
TTCGGGGGCAATGCCATAACCCTGGTCGCGCACCCGAATAACCGCCTCGCCGCCTTCCGCGCCGGCCGTGACATGAACGGTCCGCCCGGGCGGCGAGTATTTGGCGGCGTTGGTCAGCAGGTTGGTGACGACCTGAACCAGTCGCCGCCGGTCGCCGTCCACCATCAGATCGTCCGCCACCGCTCTTTCGACCGTTTGTTCGTGTTCATCGAGCGTGGTCCGTGCCGTCTCGATCGCGCGAACGATAACGTCGTCGACGTCCAGCGACGTCTTTTTCAGTTCCAGCTTGCCGCGCGCGATGCGCGACACGTCGAGCAGATCGTCCACCATGTTCGCCAGATGCCGTACTTGCGACCCGACGATGGCGCGCTCGCCGGCCAGCGCCTCCGGCTGGCGCCGCTTCATCAATTCGAGCGTCGTCATGATCGGCTGCAGCGGATTGCGCAGTTCGTGGCCGAGCATGGCCAGAAACTCATCCTTGGCGCGGTTCGCCTCCTGCAACTGCGCTCCCCGGTCGCGCAGCGCCGCGTCGGCGCGGGCGCGCTCGATCGCGGCCCAGGTGCGTTCGGCCACGTTCTCCACCAGCGCGACTTCGCCGCGCGTCCAACGCCGAGGGCGCGCGGAGATCGCGACCATCGCCCAGAGCGGGTTGTTCTCGCCCTTGCGCAGCGTCGGCGCAATGAACGCGCGCATCCCGAGGCGCCGGCTGTTACGCCTCTCGGCTTCCGACAGGCCCGGTCTTTCGAAGTCGTCGCCGACCACCATGGTCTGGTCGAACGCGGCCCGGAGTCCTTCGGGGAAGTCGGACAGGCGGAGCGTGTCGGGTAATGCCGGTACTCGATCATTGCCCGCCTGATGGGTGATGTCGGCGCGGTCGTCCTCCAACCGGAAAGACGCGATATAGCAGCGATCGAGTTGCATCTGCCCGGACAGCATCCGGATCGCACGCCTCGCCACGGCGTCCGCGTTCGGTTCCGCCCGCAGCGCATCGCTCAACTTGAGCATGAATTGCTCGCGTTTCTCGCTCTCATGCAGGGCTTGTTCGGCTTGGCGCTGTTCGATTAGATCGGCGGCTTGCCGCGCCAGCAGGTCGAGAGAACGAAGCTCGCGTTCGGACGGGCGGTGATGTTCGCGCCAGTGGGTTGAAAATATTCCGATTGGCTTGCCGGAACGCGAAATGAGCGGCGTTGACTGCGCACAAAGCAAACCGTGCTCGACGTGGATTTGTAAAGAGCCGTCCGTGTCCTCTACCTCGTTCGAGTCGAAATCGACGAACACACGCTCGCCGGTTGCCAGCGCGATGCCACACGAGGTTTTTGATCCGGCATTCACACGGGCAAACTTTTCTATCATCTTTTGCAAATCGTTCTTCGCCGAGAGAAAAACGAGTTCCCGGGTTTCTTCGTCGTAAAGTTGAACGGTTCCGGTATCCGCGCGGGTCAGCGCAATCGCCGCGTCGAGAATTTTGTCGTAAATCGTGTGGATGTCCCGGTCATTGGTCGACTGCGCGGCAAGTTCGTGCAGAATCTGCGTGCAGCGCAAGTCTTCCGCGACGGCGATTTCGGCGCGCTTGCGCTCGGTAATGTTCTGCGTCACGCCGACCATTCGAAACGGCGTGCCGTCCTTCCGGTACAGTACGCGGCCATGAATTGAAACCCAGTGCGCCTCGCCGTTTGGCCAGATAACGCGGCATTCGGTGTTGAACTCGATACCCTCGTTTATGGCGGTTTCCGCGGCTTGTTCCCAGCGGCGTTCGGCGTTGAACTCGATCCCCTGGTTTATGACCGTTTCTACGGCCTGTTCCCAGCGACCGCGGTGCTCGGGATGAATCAGCTCGGCCAGCCGCTTATAGGGCAGTTCGGCGTCGGAGGCCAAGCCGAAGTTGGCCTTGCAGGTGGCGGTGCAAGTCAGGGTTTTGTCGGAAAGCTCGAGTTGCCAGGAGCCGAGCCGGCCGGCCTCGAGCGCTATTTGCAGGCGCTCCCGGCTTTGGCGCAGCACGGTTTCCGTGCGCGCCCGCACGAGATCCGCCCATAGCCGTTCCGCAACCTCCTGCACGAGCGCCACTTCATCGACGCTCCAGTGGCGCGCCGTATGCTGATGAACGCTCAGGTTGACCCGCAGCCTACCGTCGACGATCAGCGGAACGCTGAGCAGCGCCTTCACGCCAAGCTCCGCAATACCGGCGAGATCCGGCCGGTCGAGAAAAGGGTCGCCCACATCGTCGATTCGCACCGTCCGGCCGGCCCGAAGATCGTTCATGATGGGCCCGTCGTAGTCCTCCAGCCGCATCACCGTCGGATAGGGTTGAGCGCCATCGGCGAACCAGCCATGGAAGATGTCGGCGATGCCCTTCGCCTCGTCAAACTCCGCGAACAGGATCCTAGAAGCGTCCAGGCGTTCGCCAAGCAGCTGAGCGGCGGCTTCGATCATTGCGTTTGCACTGGGCTGGGCGCGCATGACATCGCCGAGCGCGAGCAGGAAATTCTGGCGCTCCACGCTTTCGTGCAGGGCCGCCTCGGCGCTCTTGCGCTCGGTAATATCCAGCGACACGCCGGCCAAGCGCGCGTCCTTGGCGCCGTTTGCGCTGAGTTGCCCCCGGACGTCGGCCCAGCGGAGTTCGCCCGCCGGCGTCAGCAGGCGATATTCGACATGAAATTCCGACCGCGACTCGACCGCCGCCGCGACCGCGGCGGCCTGGCGCTCGCGGTCGTCCGGATGAATGGCGGCGAGCAGATCTTCATAACCGAAAGGCTCTTCAGGCTCGCGGCCGAAGTTGCGCTTGCATTGCGCGGAGGCGGTCAGCGTGCGGGTGGCCAGATCGAGTTGCCAGTGCCCCAGCCGCGCGACGTCGATTGCCTGGGCGAGCCAGCAACCGCTTTCATCCCGGGCCGCTTGTGCGCGCACGCGCTCGGTGGTCTCGATCGCGGTAATGAACAGCCCGGCGATCTTTCCCTCGTCATCGCGTAGCGCGCTGTGGCAGAAGTCGAAGTAGGCCGGCTCACGCGGGCCGCCACGATCCGGCAGTAGCTCGAAGTTCTCACGCCGCTCGGAAACGCCGGTGGCGAGGACGCTGTGCGTGAGCGGCCCCACGTCGGCCCAAATATCCGCCCAGCATTCGCGCGCCGGCTGGCCGAGCGCGGCCGGGTGTTTGGCGCGCAGGATGTTCATCGCCTCGTCGTTGTAGATCTGGATCAGGTCCGGCCCCCACCAGACATAATGCGCGAAGCCGGCGTCGAGACAGGCGGCCACCGCCGTTTTCAGGCTTTGCGGCCAGTTTTCGATGGCGCCGAGCGGCGTTCGCGACCAATCATGCGCGCGCACGCGCGCGTGCATCTCGGTGTCGCCGGGGAAGGCTACGGATGCGTTTTGACGCGCGTTCCGCTTGGATTCCTCTGTTGTCATATCCTTGCCGGCCGGCGCTGTGGAAAAGTCTATTTTGAGCCAGAATTATAGGTAATCACTGCTAATATTCCGCGTAGATTATGCGTAGATCAAACGCACCCACGCTCAAGCGCCATGCGCGCTCGACCATGCATTCGACTGATCGCAACGGCCGACGCCGGCTACTCAAGGGCCTCGCGGCCGGTCTGGCCGGCGCGTATGTCGGGCCCGGCGGGGCGCGCGCCGGTGTGGGCGGCCGGGCCTTGCCCGATGCGTCGTTGCCGTCGACGGGCGTTTTTCGCCGGCCGCTGCCTGTTCCGCCCCAGGCAGCCGGCCATCTGGATGCCGCCGGAGTTCGTCATTACCGGCTCGCGACCGGTTACGGCACGAGCGAACTCGTCGAAGGCGTGCATACACCGACTTGGGGCTGCAACGGCGCCGTTCTCGGCCCGACGCTGCGTATCCCACGCAATCAGCCGGTCGAGTTGCATGTCCACAACGGGCTCGACCAGCCCACCACCATGCACTGGCACGGCGCCCGGGTGCCCGGCCGCATGGACGGCGGCCCGCACGGCGTCATCGCGCCGGGCGAGACATGGACCGCGGCCTATACGCTGACCCAACCGGCCGCCGCGCTTTGGTATCACCCGCATCCGCATGCCTACACCGGGCCCCAGATCTACGGCGGGCTCGCCGGCATGCTCTGGATCGACGACGACAGCGACCAGGCGCTCGCATTGCCGCGTACCTACGGCATCGACGACCTGCCGATCGTCATCCAGGACCGGCGCCTGAACGATGCCGGCGGATTGGCGTACATGACCGCCGTGCGCGATGTCATGGGCATGAAAGGCGACCGGTTTCTCGTCAACGGCGTCGAACAGCCCTATGCGGAGGTCGCGGCGGGCTGGCTACGCCTGCGGGTTCTCAATGCATCCAACGCGCGCAACTACAATCTGGCGTTCGACGACGGCCGTAGGTTTTATGTGATCGCGGGCGACGCCGGGCTGCTTGCCGAGCCCGCACCGGTCGATCAACTGCTGTTGGCGCCGGCCGAGCGGGCCCAAATCCTGGTGGATCTGCGCGGCGATCGCGGCCGTCGACCGGTGCTGCGCAGCGCTTCGGGCGCGGTGGTGCCGGGCCTGTATCGCATGCCGATGGCGGTCGATGCGCATGACCGCCGCGGCTTTGATCTACTCGAACTGCGCGTCGGGCCGTCGCTCGATCTCGACACGCGGCTGCCGGATCGATTGGTCGACCAGCCCGTGCTCGCACCCGACGGGCCGCGCCGACGGTTCCTGCTCGACGGCATGATCGCGTCGGATGCGCTCGCGCGGATGCAGGGCGGACGCGGCTATGGCTCGCGCCCGGCGAGCGGGCCGGGCGGGATGAGCGCCGGCACCGGCGGCCGCGACCTGTTCGCCATCAACGGCGAATTCATGGATATGAACGTGGTCAATGCGCGCATAGCGCTCGGCAGTACCGAAGTCTGGCAGGTCACCAACGTCAGCGTCATGGCGCATCCGTTCCATATGCACGGCACCTCGTTTCTCATCCGCGCGCGCAACGGCAAGCCGCCGGCGCCGCACGAGCGTAGTTGGAAGGATGTGGTGCTGGTGCGCGGCGGCGAAACCGTGGAGCTGGCCGCCCGGTTCGATCATCCGGCGGATGCCGATCATGCCTATATGTATCACTGCCATATCCTCGAGCACGAGGACAACGGCATGATGGGCCAGTTCGTGGTCGCCTGAACCAACTGGCGGCCGATCGCGGCCTGCCGAGCGCGAACGCTCTCGTTACACTAGGGGCTTCGCGTTCGTCAGGGCTTTTATGAAAATCGTAGTGATTGGCGCCGGCGCCTGGGGCAAGAACATCATTCGCAATCTCGAGGAGCTCGGTGCGTTGTCCGGTATTGTTGAAGGCAACAATGAGCGCCTCAACGCCTATGCCAAAGAGCACCCGGATCTCGCGTTGTACGCCGACTGGCAGGCGGCGCTGGCCTCCGGCTGCGATGCGGTGGCGATCGCCACGCCCACGCCGACTCATCACGAAATCGCGCTGGCGGCGGTCGCGGCCGGCAAGGATGTGTTCGTCGAAAAACCGATGACGCACAGTTCGGCCGATGCCCGCGAGCTGGCCGCCGCGGCCGAGGCCGCCGGCCGGATCCTGATGGTCGGCCATCTGTTGCTGTATCAACCGGCGATCGCCTGGATCAAGGATTACGTCGAGGCCGGCGAGTTGGGCGAATTGTTCTCGATCCGGCACGAGCGGCTCAATCTGGGCCGTGCCCGCAGCGCCGAGAACGTGATCTGGGATATCGGCGTGCACGACATGGCGGTCATGCTCTATTTGACCGGCGAGGCGCCGCAACGCGTACGCGGCACCGGCCATCGCATGCTCGGGCTGTCGGTGGAAGACGAAATGCACGTGCATTTGGAGTTCGCCGGCGGTATCCGCGGCAATATCCATACTTCCTGGCTGTGGCCGGAAACCCAGCGCCGCACGGTGCTGCGTGGAACCAGAGGCATGCTGGTTTACGATGAAGTGGCACAAGCGGTCACCCATCACCGTAAGTGGATCGACGCGGACCTGACCAATCGCGACGAAGGCAGCGAAGTCGTGCACCGCGGCGACGGCCAGCCGCTGCGCCTGGAACTGGCGCATTTCATCGACTGCGTTACCGATCGTTCCCGCCCGCGTTCGGACGGCGACAGCGCGGTCGCGGTTATCGAAACGCTCGAGCGCATCAATGCCGCGGTGGCGGAGTCCAGTCGCTACTGAGGCTCGGGCTCGACATTTTGGACAACCACCGCCCGCCTCGCCGATGGCGAGTTCGGGTTGGTCTCCGCAGCGATCTACGACTTCGAGGTATTCGGGCCCAAGGTCGTGCAGTCATCGTTCGGCCGGCCAGGGCCAGCTCGATTATTGAGCACGTTGAGTGCCTGGTTTTGTGACCGTGTTTACACGAGCTCTTTCCAAGTGCTCGCATCGAGAATGGTCCGCGTTGCGCTGGCCGGCGCCGCATCGTGCAGGGCAATTTGAGTGTCGCTGTGGTCCAGCATTTCCGGAAATACGGCCAGACAATGGTCGTGCCCGCGCGCAGATCGATATACGATGCCTTCAAACTCGGCGTCCCTGAGCAGGGCGCCGAAAACCTGTGGATTGGCCGGCAACCCGTGATTGCTCGGCAGGTAGCGCCAATCCGGCGCCAACAGTGTCCGCATCAATACCTTGGGCGAGCCGACGGTCTGGGGAGCGCCGAGTCCGATACGGCGCCCCAGTTCCACAACTTCTTGCGGCAGTTTGAAATCGCGAATGACATCAGTAAACGGCTTGAGCGCGGCCAGACGGTCCAGTGGAAAGGCACGCTCGATTCGGCCAACCACGCGCACATAGCTGTACGAATCTGCGTTGCGCAGCGCAAGGTCGCCGGCCGATTCCCACGTCCTGAGATCGAGAACGGAGAAGGCGTCGAGAAGATACTGATCCCCCGCCTTGGTTTGCGACAGCGACCGCGCGCTACGCTTGCGCCGCGGTTTTTTTCGTCATGCGGGGGCGTTTTCTTCTTCGGCTTCCAGAACGAAGCGCAACAGCCGATCATATCGGCCTAGGCGAATCATGTCGCGCGGCGTGACATAGCCGAGCATCGGATTCTGTGTGCGAAACCACAGCGCGGCCTTCTGGGTATCGCCTTCGAAGTGGTTCGCCACCTTGGTGCAGATATTGGCGATCTGCTGCAGGCGCTCGGCCAGTTGCCGCGGGATCTTTTGATCCAGACGCACCGACGTCTCGCTGACGCCGCCGATCTTGGACAGCGCGTTCTTATCCAAATCGAGAAATCGGGCCACACTCGGATAATCCATGCTGGCGCCGGGTCCAGCCCAGAACTTGAGTGGATCAGTGGAGCTCACCGTCTGATACAGGGATCGCATGCACGTTACCGGCACGTTATGGACATCTAATTTAGCCAAAAGCGAACCTCGACTAACCTTTTTTCGACCATATAGCAACCGAAATCGGCAAACTCAGACAGAGTATCGATGTCTATTGCAACAGGCAGACCCATGACCGACGATCATCAGGGGCCGCGCAGCTATAGTCGCAAAAGAAGTCCGTCGCTGCGCCAGTCGTCTGCAACGCAGGTGGCGATGATCGATCCGTGACGAGGCGGCTGACTGGCCGTGCCGGGCGCTTGCGCGGCTACAGCCATACTTTCTGTGCAAGCCATTCGAGCGGCGTTGGATCGGAGCGCCCCCACCAGGCATCGCCGAGGTAGTCGACCGCGATCACGGCTTCGTTGGCCCCGCCGGGGGTATACATCGCAGGCAGCTCGACGGGCGGCTCCAGCGCGCCGAGCAGCAACGGCGCCACGAATATGTTGGCCTGCTGTGCCTCGGTCAGCGCCCGCTCGGCGGTCTCGCCGGTCTCGCCGGTCTCGCCGGTTTCGCCGCTGAGCAGATGCCATAGCAGGCGGCCCCAGCACATCACCGCGGAGGCATCTTCCTCGTAGTCACGCATTAGTGCATCGGCGCGCTCGAGTGCATCGGTGGCCAGATATAGCCCGAGCAGCGGGTCGCGCACGCCCTGGTTGTCGTTCGGATTGAGCGCGAGCATTTCCGCGTATTCGGCGATCGCCGCCGGCGTATCGCCCTGGCTTTGCAACAGTTCGGCGATACGGCTTTTCAGGCGCATGTACGGCCGGGTTTCGATCAGGCCCCAGAAATAACCGCGGTCTTCGCTGAAAGTTGCCTCGCCGAGTTCGGCCCGCGCCACGCCTTCGACGACCTGCAAGGCCGTAAGCAGCTCGGCCGGTTTGTCACTGGCCAGTTCGGCGTACAACGCCAGGCTGTCGGTGTCGCGCGGGTTGGCATCGAGCGCGGCCTGCAGGGCACCGACGGCGGCTTCGGCATCGTCGGCCCGTAACGCATCGAGCGCCGCGTCGTAGTGCTCGGCGGCCGAGCCAAATGCGTACTCGGGGGCCGCCGGTGCGCGCGAGGCAATCTCCGCGATCATTGTCGCCGGCGTGGGCTTGTTGCTACGCTTTTGCGGCGTGCGTCGTTTGTCGCGTTTCTTGGTCATAGTGTCGTTTGCTCCGATTATGGTGCAACGCGGCACGGTCAGCGGCGCGTGAAAGTGCCTACCACCGGCACGTGATCGGACGGCCGCTTGCGGCCGCGCTCGCCGACATGTGCCTTGCATTCGGTACAGGCTTCGGCCAGCGTCTTCGAAGCCAGCACGTGATCGATACGCAGACCGGCGTTGCGGGCCCAGCCGCCGCCCCGATAATCCCACCAGGTAAAGCGATGCCGGCCTTCGCGTTCGTCGAACAGACGCCAGCAATCGGTCAGGCCGGTGTCGAGCAGGGATTGCAGGGCCGCGCGCTCGGGGGCCGAGCATAGGATGCGGCCGTCCCATTTTTCGGCGTCCCAGGTGTCCTCGGGCCGAGGCGCGACGTTGAAGTCGCCGGTGAGCACGAGCTTGTCGTGCGACTCGAGCTCACGCGCCAGCCAGATACGCAGCGCTTCAAACCAGGCTAGCTTGTAGTCGTAGCTCGGGGTGTCCAGATCCTTGCCGTTGGGGCAGTACACGCCGATCACCCGCACATCGTCCACGGTGCCCGCGATCACGCGCTTGTGATCGTCGGCGAAATCCGGCAGCGCGGTGACGACGTCGCGGGCCGGGTTCTTCGATAGCAGGGCCACGCCGTTGTAGGTCTTCTGGCCCGAGAACACGCTGTGGTAACCGGCCTCGGCGAGCGCGTCGGCCGGGAACTTGTCGTCGACGAGCTTGGTTTCCTGCAGGGCGAGCGCATCGACCGGATTGGCCTCCAGCCAAGCGACGATGTGGGAGAGGCGCACGTTGAGCGAGTTCACGTTCCAGGTGGCGATCTGCATGGGCATGAGGTCGGCGACGGTGAGTGGGTCGGGGCTTCGGCCGATGGAGCCATAAGCCGGCCGGCAGCTATTGTACCGGCCGAGCGGATTTGGCGGGCTGCGCCGCCGGGTCGGCCTCAGGCGGCGTGCGGCGTGGCCAGCCCGCTATGGCGCAACAGGGCGTCGATCGACGG
>NZ_DASSKM010000172.1:0-19062 GCF_035690525.1 Salinisphaera sp. | reverse complement strand
TTCTGGCCGTCGTTCTGGCCGCGCGGCGTGCTCGCGCTCGAACGCGTGACGTTCATCGGCGCGGGCGCGCTCGAAGCGGGCGCGGCGACGCCGGCCGGATCGAGCATGGCGGTATATTCGCGCAGCATCGTGCCGTTGCCGGCATTGACCTGTAGCAGGAAATCCACAAACGGTTCGCTAATCGGACGCTTGGTCGCAATATGCACGACGGCCTGATGGCCACCTTTGCGGATCCGGGTATCGATACGAATACGGTCGACGGCGCTGCTGCGACGAATGCCGAAGCGCTGGAATCGCGCCGGCGGCGCCATGCCGACATCCAGCGACGCGCGATCGGACGCATCCAGGTTGTCGAGCACGACCGTCGCGTCGAGCGGCTGGTTGAGGTACGAATGCACCGTCATCGAGCCGAACTCCAGCGCAAACGCCGGGCCGGCGTATCCAGCCGCGACAATACCGGCCACGGCGACAGTTGCGGCGATCAGCCCGCCTCGGATAGCTCGATCGATGAAAACGGCCACGCCGTATGCAACCCCCTGTACTCCCCAAGCCGACCGTTTTTGGCCGACCGCATATAGACCAACTATTGGCCCACTATCGGCCGAAACGCGCCGTACTGTAACGCCGTCGGGATCCCCCACCCGCTCGGCGAGCGTCATGCGAGCACGGCCTAACAACCCGGCATGAAGCCGGGCCGTAGCGGCCTTATTGTTCGCTTGATTCAGCGTAGCATATCGACAATCGCGCCTCCCATTTCCCGGGTGCTCGCGATCTGGGTCTCGTCGTCCATAATATCGCGTGTCCTCAGGCCGCGATCCAGCGCGTAGCCAACCGCCGCCTCCACCTTGTCCGCGAGATCGCCGCGATCCAGCGTATAGCGCAGCATCATCGCGACCGACAGAATGGCGGCCAGTGGATTGGCCAGCCCCTGGCCGGCGATGTCCGGCGCGCTGCCGTGCACGGGCTCGTACAGACCCTTGCCGTGGGCGTCCATCGAGGCCGACGGCAGCATGCCGATCGAGCCGGTCAACATGGCGGCGGCGTCGGACAGGATATCGCCGAACAGATTGGAGGTGACCACGGTATCGAACTGCTTGGGCGCGCGCACGAGTTGCATGGCGGCGTTGTCGACGTACATATGGGTGAGCTCGACATCGTCGTACTCGGCGGCCAGTTCGTTTATCACGTCGCGCCAGAGCTGGGAGACGTCGAGCACGTTGGCTTTGTCCACGCTGCACAGGCGATGACCGCGCGCCCGGGCGATATTGAACGCGGCGCGGCCGATGCGCTCGATCTCGGCCTCGTCGTAGCGCATGGTGTTCCAGGCTTCGCGCAAACCGGCATCGCTCGTGCCGGTGCCGGCCGGCTTGCCGAAATAGATGCCGCCCGTGAGTTCACGCACGATCATGATATCGAGCCCGGACACCGCTGCCGGTTTGAGCGCCGAGGCGTGGGCGAGCTGCGGATAGAGGATGGCCGGACGCAGGTTCGCGAACAGCCCGAGCTCGCGGCGCAACCGCAGCAGGCCCGATTCGGGGCGCTTGTCGCGCTCCAGATTGTCCCAGGCGGGCCCGCCGATCGCGCCGAACAGCACGGCGTCGGCTGCGCGCGCCGCGGCGAGCGAAGACTCCGGCAGCGGATCCCCCTCGACGTCGATCGCCGCGCCGCCGACCAGCGCTTCCTCGAGCTCGATATCCAGCCCGTGATCACCGGCCAGCACCTCGAGCACCCGCACCGCCTCGCGACAGATTTCCGGACCAACGCCGTCGCCGGACATAACCAGAATTCTCGTGCTCATGAAAACGTCCTTGTTTAACCGTTGTAGTTAATCCGAAAAGACAAAAACGGTCCGCAAATAAACACAAATACACGCAAATATTCTTTGAATGACTTCTTTTATTTGCGTGTACTTGCGTTCATTCGCGGACGAATTTAATTGAAGAGATACTCACAATTCGCGGAAAAGCCAGGGCTTTTCGGCCGAGCGCTGTTGCTCGAACTCGCGGATCGCATCGGCATGGCGCAGCGTCAGGCCGATGTCGTCCAGCCCTTCGAGCATGTTCTTGCGTCGGTAGCTTTCGATCTCGAAGCCATAACTCGGGCCGTCCGCCAGGCTCACCTGCTGCTCGAACAGGTCGACCCGCAGACGCGCGCCGCCGGGCACGGCCGCGGCCTCGAACAGGGCATCGACCGCGGCTGTATCGAACGTGATCGGCAGCACGCCGTTCTTGAAGCAGTTGTTGTAGAAGATGTCGGCGAAGCTCGGCGCGATCACGCAGCGGATGCCGAAATCCGCCAGCGCCCATACCGCGTGCTCGCGCGAGGAGCCGCAGCCGAAATTGTCGCGCGCCAGCAGAATCGAGGCCTCGCGGAACGGCTCCTGATTGAGCATGAAATCCGGGTTTTCGCGGCGATCGGCGATCTCCACGTCCAGCCCGCCGGCATCCAGATAGCGCCAGTCGTCGAACAGATATGGGCCGAAACCGGTGCGGCGGATGGATTTGAGATACTGCTTGGGGATGATCGCGTCGGTATCGATGTTGGCGCGATCCAGCGGTGCGACCAAGCCCTCGTGAATGGTGAATGCCTGCATGGTGTTGTTCCTCAGTCAGGTTTGCGGGCGATAAAACGCAGCCGCACGTAAGGGGCGACCCATTGGCCGTCACGATGGCGCATCTCGCCGGCCAGGCGCTCGCGCACCGCGGCCACATAAGCGTCGCGCGCAGCCCCGTGTGCGAACGCGGTGACAAACGGGCGCGCGAGCGTGGTGAGCCAGTCGGCGATATCGCCCGGCAACTGCGTGGGCCGCTCAAAGGTATGCGAACGCTCGATATGAAAGCCGGCGGTCGCCAGCCGATCCAAATACGCGGTCTCGGTGGGGAAATACCACGGATCGAGCGTATCCGGCTCGTGGCCACGGGCATCGGCCTCAGCGCGCAATACCGCACGAATCGGCGCGACATTACCCGATGCCCCCATTTCCGCGACGAACCGGCCGCCGGGCTTAAGCCGCGCGAAGACATGTTCGATCACCGCTTGCGGATCGTCATGCATCCAGTGCAGCGCGGCGTTGGAGAACACCGCATCGAACGCGCGATCGAGCGCGGCCACGGCGCCCAGCGCCCGGGCGTCGGCCACCACGGCCGTCAGCCCGCGCTCGCGCGCGGCCGCGACCATCGAGGCACTGCCGTCGACGCCGACCATATCGGCGCCGGCGGCGGCGATCCGCTCGGTGAGCGCGCCGTCGCCGCAGCCCAGATCGAGAATCGTCTCGCCGGGCGCGGGCGCCAGCCAGTCGATCAAATCGGTCGCCAGCTCGGCGACGAAGCGCGCGTTGCGGGCGTAGTCGCCGGCCCGCCAGCCGCCGGCGTCGATTTCGGCCGCGCCGCTCACCGGCTCACGTCCAGCGTGCGGATATCGACGAAATGGCCGTGCACCGCGGCGGCGGCGGCCATCGCCGGGCTAACCAGATGGGTCCGGCCGCCCTTGCCCTGGCGGCCTTCGAAGTTACGGTTCGAAGTCGAGGCACAGCGTTCGCCGGGCAGCAGATTGTCGTCATTCATGCCCAGACACATCGAGCAGCCGGCGTCGCGCCATTCAAAGCCCGCGGCCTTGAAGATCGCGTCCAGGCCTTCCTTTTCGGCCTGCGCTTTGACCAGCCCCGACCCCGGCACGACCATCGCGAGTTCGATGTTCGGCGCGATGCGCCGGCCTTTCAGGTATTTCGCCGCCACGCGCAGGTCCTCGATCCGCGCATTGGTGCACGAGCCGATGAATATCTTGTCGAGCATGATCTCGGTGATCGGCACGCCCGGCGTTAAATCCATATAGTCCAGCGCCGCGCGCCAGCCCTCGGTCTGCCCGGCCCTGGGCGCGGATTCCGGCTCGGGCACGCGATCGGTGACGGGCACGACCATCTCGGGCGAGGTGCCCCAGGTCACTTGCGGCGCGATCTCGGCGGCATCGAGCACGACCACGCGGTCGTATTCGGCATCGCTATCCGAGACCAGCGTGCGCCAATAGGCCTCGGCCGCCGCCCACTGCGCGCCCTCGGGCGCGTAGGTGCGCCCGCGCATGTAGTCGATGGTGTGGTCGTCGACCGCCACCATGCCGGCACGCGCGCCGGCCTCGATCGACATGTTGCAGATCGTCATCCGCCCTTCCATCGACAGCGCGCGGATGGCCTGGCCGCCGTATTCGATCACATAGCCCGTGCCGCCGGCAGTG
The DNA here is from genome assembly GCF_035690525.1 of Salinisphaera sp. Lineage (GTDB taxonomy): Bacteria > Pseudomonadota > Gammaproteobacteria > Nevskiales > Salinisphaeraceae > Salinisphaera. The sequence goes on along the minus strand of NZ_DASSKM010000172.1, from coordinate 14,835 downwards.
CCGATCTTGCCGATGATGGCGAGCATGATGTCCTTGGCCGATATGCCCGGCGCGGTCGCACCGTCCACGCGCACCAGCATGGTCTTGGACCGGGCCTGCGGCAGGGTCTGGGTGGCCAGCACGTGCTCGACTTCCGAAGTGCCGATACCGAAGGCCAGCGCGCCGAAGGCGCCGTGGGTGGCGGTGTGCGAATCGCCGCAGACGATGGTCATGCCTGGCTGGGTCGCGCCCTGCTCCGGGCCGATGATGTGCACGATGCCCTGGCGGCGGTCGCCCATGCCGAACAGGCGGACGCCGAAGTCGTTGCAGTTGACTTGCAGCGCCTCGACCTGGGCGCGCGAGATCGGGTCGGCGATGCCGCCGTCGCGGTTGACCGTGGGCACGTTATGATCGGGCACCGCGAGATTGGCGCTGGAACGCCAGATGCCGCGATGGGCCAGGCGCAAACCTTCGAATGCCTGCGGCGACGTCACCTCGTGCACCATGTGCCGGTCGATATATAGCAGCGCGTTGCCCGCTTCTTCGCGGACGACGTGTTCATCCCAAATCTTTTCGTACAGCGTGCGGGCCATGATCGACTCTCGTTGCTTTAGCTTGCGCGGAGTTTAGGTCCGGACTATCGATTACTCAAATGAATCTTTTTCCGACACGAATTCCCTTTTGGAATACAATGCCGGCATGCGTATCGATGCCCTGCAAGCCTTCATGGCCGTCGCGGAACTGGAATCGTTTCAGGACGCGGGACAACGCCTGCATCTGAGCCAGCCCGCGATCAGCAAGCGTATCGCCGCGCTCGAAGCCGAACTCGAGCACCGGCTTTTCGACCGGGTCGGGCGCAAAGTCGGGCTGACCGAGGCGGGACGGGCGTATTTGCCGCATGCGCGCGAAACCCTGGCCGCGCTGGCCGACGGCGAGCGTGCGCTCGACAACCTGGCCGACCGGGTCGCGGGCACACTGGAACTGGCGGTGTCCCATCATGTCGGCATGCACCGCATGCCCGAGGTGCTGCGCGCGTTCATCGCCCGCTATCCGAACGTAGCGCCGCAGATCGAATTCGCCGATTCCGAACACGCCTGCCAGCGCGTGCTCAACGGCGAGTCCGAACTGGCGTTGATTACCCTGCCGGTCGCCGCGCACCCCACCCTGATCGCGCGCACCATCTGGCCCGATCCGCTGGCAATCTATGCCGGGCGCACGCACGCGCTGGCCCGTCGGGCCACGGTAACGTTCGCCGAGCTGGCGGCGCACGCCGCAGTCCTGCCGCCGCCGGACAGCTACACCCATCGAATCATCGAGTCTGCTCTGGCCGCGCACGGCGTCACCGTAACCGCACGGATGACCAGCCACTCGCTGGAAACGCTGCGCATGCTGGCCGACGTGGGCCTCGGCTGGACGGTGCTGCCCACGGCCATGCCGCACCCGCTCACCCCGCTCGCCTTACCGCCGCTGGCCATGCGCCGCGAACTGGGCGTCATGCGCCATCCGCAGCGACACTTATCCAACGCCGCGCGTGCGCTGCTGGCCATGCTGGACGCCGAGGCCAGGTCGAGTGGTTCGAATCTATCGAATCAAGACCGAAACCACGTTAAAGCGGATGGCTGAGTCGATGGGAATCTCTGCGGCGTATCTATCGAGCGTCAAAACTGGCGCTAAGCCACTGACGGAGAAAGTGGTTGTGGGAGCAATAGATTTCTTCAGCGCCCAAGAGGGTGTTGATACGAGTGAAATTCGGGGCGCGGCGGATAAGACGATTCAGACCTTAGATATGACAGACATGGAGGAAGATGATCGAGAACTAGTAGCAGCCTTTGCTCGACGAGCTTCGATTGCGAGCAACGAGTTCAAGGCAGATTGAAAACGACTCTTGGATGAGGAAATGTAAATGAAACGTATGGGAATCACCGGAGGCCGTGACGGATCGAACGCTCGCGAATCGAGCGGCTTGCGGGATTGACCGGACGCCCGCTCCGGCGTGCTTGCATCAAGATAGCAACTTGGCCTTCTCTGATTGGAACTCAGCGTCGGTTAGGACGCCCTTCTCTTTGAGTCCGCTGAGCCTCTCGAGTCGACTAATAACGTCGTTAGAATCATCTTGGCCAGCCGACACGTCCTGACGCACGGTGCCGCTAACGCTGCTTCGCTGATCTATCAGATCGCGTATTTTTTTCGCAAAATGGGCAGCGGCTTTCTTCTGCACTTGGTCGATTTTCCATTCCTTCGACGAAACCTGCAGCTTGATCTTCGCCAAAAGCATTCCACTGTGCGACGACACCGAGTCGATCTTATCCAGCGCGATCTCGGTCTGTTTGAGACCGTAGAACATACCTTTGTCTAGAAAGACAACGCGGCGATCAGTCAACACCAAAAGCCAGGTGTTGCTATCAAGCATCCCCGAGGCGAAGGCCACGACTTCCTCACCATCGAATAACACCTCCGGGAGATACTTTAGCTCTTTCTTCGTGAAAAACTGATCATCCCCTATTTCCTTCGCCATACGCTTGGCTTCAAGCAGCAACGCGGCCTTATCGGCATTTTTGAAATCAAAACCCATCTGGCTGGTCCCTGCTTCTTTTAACAATACAGGCAATATTGACTTCGGCGCTGTATTCTTAAATAGCCGACTCGGGCTTTACCGCTTGAGCCGCCGCTGACAGCCTACCCAAAACGGCAGCGCTGTTGCTTGTAACGCCGAGCATTGTAAAATGTTACAAGTAACAAATGGAGGTCACCATGCCGGACGTGAACTCACGAGTTCAAAAGCATCGCGACGCGCTGCGCATGGCCGGGCTTCGCCCCGTGCAGATATGGGTACCGGATACGCGCGGGCCGCACTTCGCGGCCGAATGCCGCCGCCAGTCCCGTCTCGCCGCCGAAGCGGATAAGACTGACACGGATTTGGAACAGGTCATGGAAGAAGCGTTAGCCGATATGGCTGGTTGGACCGAATGACGCGGGGCGCGTTCGTAACCATTGCCATGCAAGGCGATTTTGGTAAACCAAGACCGGCCTTGGTCATACAGGCCGATCAATTCGACGCGCTGGCCACCGTGACGGTGTTGCCGATAACCAGCACCCGGGTGGACGCGCCATTATTTCGTATCCCGATTCAGCCGAGCGCGACCAATGGCTTACAAAAGCCTTCGCATGTCATGGTCGACAAGGCCATAACCGTCAAACGCGACAAAATCGGCCAGGTCTTCGGGCGTATCGACGCGGATTCGATGTTGACGGCCGAGCGCTGTTTGGCCGTATTCCTGGGCATCGCCAAGTAGCCGTCGTCCCCTCGCCGTTACCCTTAGAACGCTCCCGCGTCCGCCCAGGCTTGTTCGGTGATAATCACCAGCGGTAAGCCGTCGTCGCGGTACGCCATCGCTTTTTCAATCTTGCGGCCATAGGTTTCGTGCGCCCAACTGTCGGTGACATAAGTGCCGAGCACGAATGGCACTTACTTAAGCTTGAACGGCTTTAGGATAAATAAAATGACTGACCCAATATTCACACGGCGGTGGATAGTGGTTTAAAGCTTTCGCCGAGCTTGCGGTTGGGGTAGCCCTGTTGTCGTATGAAGTGGCGTGCTTCGAATACCATTCGGGTCAGACACATTTATTACACCACAGTAGTGCTCCAGGGCGTGTGCCCACGCCCTTATCAGCTTTCGCGCAAGATGCGCCAGGCGCCGTCTTCGTGCACAAACAGCATGTGCTTGGTCAGCCGGCGATCGGCTTTCGGCGAACGGTAGTGTTCGTGAAAACTGGCTTGGGCGCGCTTTGCGCCGGCCGGCGCGACTTGCACGTCGGAAACGCTGACGCGCACCGACGGCGGTTGGCTCAGCCGCGCGCGCTGGTTGCGCAGCCACTGGGCCCGCGTGGTGTCGCCGGCCGGCTGATAATTGTTGCTGTAGACGGCCAGATAGGCCGCCACGTTTTGCTGCGAGCGGGCGCGGGCCCAGCGCGCCAGCACGGCATCGATCGCCCGGCTGAGTTTGGCCGGCGCGGCGGCGTTAGCGGGCGCCGCGGGCACGTTTGCCAGCGCCGGCAGCGCTTGCCGCAGACCGTCGAGCCGGCGCTGCATGGCCTGCGCGTCGGCGCCCTGTTGGCGGGCGGCCAGCCAGGCTCGCTGCGCCAGCGCGGCGTAGATATCGCCGAGGTTGGACCGTGCCGCAGCGTAACCGGGCTCGGCGGCAACCGCTCGGGCGAGTGCGCGGCGCGCGGCCTCGAGCCGGCCGCGGCGGGCGTATAGCACGCCCAGGTTATTCCAGACGCGGGCGCGCTGCGGATACTGCGCGGCCAACATCCGGTAGCCGTCGATGGCACCGGCTATGTCGCCGATCCTGGCCTTGGCCATCGCCTGGAAAAAACGCGCTTGCGGGTCGTTCGGCTGGTCTGCGAGCCGGGCGCGGGCGGCGGCGAGCGCCCGGCTGGCCTGGCCACTGTCAAGATCCCGGGCAACCGCGGCCGCGTCCCAGGCAGCGGCCGCAGCCGGCAGGCTGGCCGTAAGGGCGAACGCGCATGCCATGCGCCGCCAGATTGGATTCATCACGCGACCCCCCTTCGCCGCTGCGAATGGGCTTATTTTAGCCGGTGTCGGCGAAGGCGCAAAGCGCGGCTTAAAACAGCGGGTCGCCGGCCAAGGGCGTCATGGGCGGCGTTACGTCGGCATTCTGGCCACGATGGCGCAGCGCATGGTCGAGCAACGTGAGGCCGAGCATGGCCTCGGCGATCGGCGTGGCGCGCAGACCCACGCAGGGGTCGTGGCGGCCCGTGGTCCGCATCGGCGTGGCCTGGCCGGCGGTATCGACCGTATTGCCGGGGATGGTGATGCTCGAGGTCGGCTTGAGCGCCATGCTCGCGCGGATCGCCTGACCGGTGGAAATCCCGCCCTGAATGCCGCCCGAGTGATTGCTCGCGAACCCGCCAGGTCCCATTTCGTCGCGATGCTCGGAGCCGCGCATGGCGACCACGTCGAAGCCGTCGCCGATCTCCACGCCCTTGACCGCGTTGATGCTCATCAACGCCTTGGCGATATCGGCGTCCAGCCGGTCGAACACCGGCTCGCCCCAGCCCACCGGCACGCCGGTGGCGATCACGTCGATGCGCGCGCCCACGGAATCGCCGTCGCGGCGTAGCTGGTTGATATAAGCTTCGAGTTCAGCCACGCGGGCCGGTTCGGCGCAGAAGAACGGGTTGTCGTCGGCCGCCGTCAGATCGGTGCAGGCGAGCTTTATCTCGCCCATCTGCGCCAAATAGCCGGCGATCCCGATGCCCCAGCGCTCGGCCAGAATCTTGCGCGCAATCGCCCCGGCCGCTACCCGCACCGCGGTCTCGCGCGCCGACGAGCGCCCGCCGCCGCGGTAGTCGCGGATGCCGTATTTCTGCAAATAGGCGTAGTCGGCGTGGTTCGGCCGGAACACATCCTTGATCTTGGAATAATCGCGCGAGCGCTGATCGGTGTTCTCGATGACGATCGCGATCGGTGTGCCGGTGGTCACGCCCTCGAACACGCCGGAGACGATACGGGCCTCGTCGGCCTCGCGGCGCTGGGTGACATAGCGCGAGGTGCCGGGCTTGCGCCGATCGAGATCGCGTTGCAACAGCGCCTCGTCGATCGCCACGCCGGGCGGACAACCGTCGACCACGCAGCCGATCGCCGGGCCGTGCGATTCGCCGAACGAGGTTACCGTGAAATGCCGGCCCCAGGTATTGCCTGCCATAAAATTACGCTCCCACCTTTTGGGCATCGACCCAGGCCGCCAGATCCTCGGCCTCGATCGCGCCCACGCCCATGCCGCCGCGTTCGAGATCGATCCAGGTGACCGGCAGATCGGGATAGCGCTGTTCGAGGTCGAACGCCGAGGCGCCCACTTCCATGATCAGCAGGCCGTCCTCGACGAGATAGGCCGACGCCCCGAACAGGATACGCTCGACCAGCGACAGGTCGTCCGAATCGCCGTGGAAGGCGAAGCCCGGCTCGTGCCGAAACTCGGGCTCCAGTCCGGACCACTCGCCCTGGGTGACATAGGGCGGATTGGTCACGATCAGATCGAAACGTTCGGCGGGCAGACCGTCGAACATGTCGGCTTTCACCAGTTCGACCTGCGGGCCGATATCATGCCGCTCGCAGTTGATCGCGGCGACTTCCAGCGCCTCGGCGCTGGCATCGGTGGCGACCACACGTGCATCGGGAAACGCCGCGGCGCAGGCGATGGCGATCGCGCCGCAGCCGGTGCACAGATCGAGAATCGCCAGCGGCTCGCGGTGGCCGAGCCAGGGCTGGAAGCCGTGCTCGATCAGCTCGGCGATCGGCGAGCGCGGCACGATCACGCGCGCGTCGACGAAAAATTCCATGTCCGCGAACCAGGCGCTGCCGGTGATATAAGGCGCGGGCAGCCGGGTCTCGATGCGGCGCTCGATCACCGCGATCACGCGTTCGCGCTCGGCGCGCGTCAGCGTACTCTCGAGATAAGCGTCGGGCAGGCCCGGGTCCAGATCCAATGCGTCCAGAACCAAGTGGGCGGCTTCGTCGATCGCGTTGTCGCTGCCATGACCGAACGACAGATCGGCGGCGACGAAACGCGACGCGCCCCAGCGGATGTAATCGACGATGCGCGTCAGGGTCGCGGCGGTCTCGGACGCCGGTTCGGCGATGTCGCTAGCCATAGTCTCACTCGCGGGTGCGCCCGCTGCGGTTGATTGAACGAGGCGCGATCGCTGCCGCGCATCGAGCGAATCGGGAAACGCCGCATCGGCCGGGCACCGGGCGTGTCAACGATTCGGATTAGCGCTCTAGGATAAACCAGATCGCCGGGCTTGCGCCGTTGCGCTAGGATTTCGGGTCGCCCGTGGTCTTGGTCTGGATTGTCATGTCCGCTGTTCCGGTCCGCTTCACCGATCGTCTGTTCGTCTTCGCGCAGTGGTTGCTGCCCACGCGGGCGATCTCGCGCCTGGCTTTCGCGATCGCCGAAATCCGGCTGCCGCGGCTCAAGAATGCGCTGATCCGCGGCTTTCTGCGCGCCTATCCGGCGATCGACATGAGCGAGGCCGCCGAGCCGGAACCGGCCCGCTACGCCTGTTTCAACGCGTTCTTCACGCGCGAACTCGCCGGCGGCGCGCGCCCGACGCCCGCCGACGCCGACGCGCTGGTGTGCCCGGTCGACGGTCAGCTTGGCATGTTCGGCACGATCGAGACCGGCCGGCTGTTCCAGACCAAGGGCGTGGCCTACGATCTGCGCACGTTAGTGGCCGGCGACGACAGCCTGGCGGCGGCCTTTTTCGGCGGGCGCTACGCCACGTTCTATCTCGCGCCGCACAACTACCACCGGGTGCATATGCCGCTGGACGGCCGGCTGCGCGAGACCTACTACGTGCCCGGGCGTCTGTTCGGCGTCAATCCGCGCTGCGTGCGCGCCGTGCCGAGGCTGTTTTCGCGCAACGAGCGGCTGGTGAGCTGCTTCGATACCGCGATCGGGCCGGTCGCGGTGGTGATGATCGGCGCCTTCATCGTCGGCGGCATCCATACGCGCGCCGCCGGCCGCGTCTGTCCGCCGCACGAAAAAGCGCGGCGCCATACCAGCTATAGCGATGCCGGCGCGGCCGATCATCACTATGCACGTGGCGAGCAGATGGGCCACTTCATGCTCGGTTCGAGCGTGATCCTGCTGGCCGGACCCGATGCCTTCGCTTTCGATCCGGAACTCGCAACCGGCCAGGCGGTCCGCCTGAATCAGCCGCTCGGGCGCCTCGTGCCGGGCGCTTGAGTGAAGCCCTAGTCGGCGCGCGCGAACGGCAGCACGGCCGTGATCGAGTTCCTGTTTTCGAGCAGCGCGAGCAGGCGATCGACACCCAGCGCGACCCCGGCACAGCGCGGCAGGCCGGCGGTCATGGCGGCAAGCACGTCCTCGTCCATCGGGGGCACCGGGCCGCCCTGCGCGACGCGGGCCTGTTGCTCGCGCGTCATACGTTCACGCGCAAGCCGCGCATCGACCAGTTCGCTCGCCCCGTTGGCAAGCTCCACGCCACGCCAAAAACATTCGAACCGCAGCGCACAGCGCGGGTCCCGCGGGTCGCTCGCCACCAGAACGGCATCGTCGGCCGGGAAATGGGTGACGATTTCCGGGCCCTGGTGGCCCAGCATCGGCTGCACGATGGTCGCCATCAGCAGATCCAACCAGAACACACGATCGCCGCCCGCCGGGGCTGCGCCGACCGGCGCCACGCCGAGCGCTCGCGCCTGGGCGCGCAACGCGTTCGCATCGGCTTCGAGCGGATCGAGACCGACGAGCGACGAAAACACGTCCCGGTAGCGCCGGCGCGCACCGACAGGCGGCGCACCCAGCCCCGCCAGCAGCGTGTCAAGCCGTTCGATCGCCTCGTTCATGCCCTCGTTCACGCCATACCATTCGAGCATGGTGAATTCGGGCTGGTGCCAGCGCCCGAATTCGCCGGCGCGAAAGACATGGCCGAGCTGATAAAGCGAGCCCGCGCCCTCGGCGAGCAGCCGCTTGAGCGCATGCTCGGGCGACGGCACGAGATACCCGTCCTCGCCGACCGCCATGCACGCGAGCGCGCGTTCGCTGGGCGCGGCGGCCGCGAGCAGCGGCGTATCGACCTCGAGCAGCCCCTGCCCGGCCATGAACGCGCGGATGTCCGCCAACAGCCGCGCGCGCGCCGTGAGCGTCGCCCGTGCGATGCCCGAGCGCCAACGATCGGACATCGGGGTTCCCTCAGCTTTCGCTGGCGCGGGAGACGTACTCGCCCTTGCGGGTATCGATGCGCAGAGTCTCGCCTTCCTCGATGAACAGCGGCACCTGCACCACCGCGCCGGTTTCCAGCGTGGCCGGCTTGGAACCGCCGGACGAGGTATTGCCGCGCACGCCCGGATCGGTTTCGGTGACCTGCAGAATCACGAAATTCGGCGCATCCACCTGCAGCGGCACCCCGTTCCAGAGCGTCACGTCGCAGCTGTCCTGCGGCTTGAGCCACTTGCCGGCATCGCCCACCGCGGCCTCGCCGGCCTGGTACTGCTCGAACGAATTCGGCTCCATGAAATGGTAAAACTCGCCGTCGTGGTACAGATACTGCAGGTCCAGATTGAACACATCGGCGGCTTCCACCGACTCGCCCGACTTGAAGGTTCGCTCGACCGTGCGATTGGTCTTGAGGTTGCGCACCTTAACGCGGCTGAAAGCCTGGCCCTTGCCGGGCTTGACGAATTCGTTCTCGACGATGGTATACGGGTCGCCGTCGAGAATGATCTTCAGACCGCCCTTGAACTGGTTGGTGGAAAACTGCGCCATAAAACGAAACTCCCGACGAAACTTCCAGCGAAACTCCGAGGCCAAGACGCATCGCGCTGGCACGCGCCGCGCCCGACTTAGGCCCTATACTTGTTGAGTATGAGCACCCGCCCCGCGCCATCGCGGACCGAGCCGCGCAGTCTATCGTATCGCGACGGCGACTGGCAGCAGGCCATGCGCGATGCCGTCACCGACGTCGACACGCTGTTTTCGGCACTCGATCTGCCGGCCGAACACAAGCCCGCGGCGCGACGCGCGGCGGCGCTGTTCGGGCTGCGCGTGCCGCGAAGCTACGTCGCGCGCATGCGGCGTGGCGATATCGCCGACCCGTTGCTGCGCCAAATTCTGCCGCTGGACGCGGAGTTTTCCGACCCGCCCGGCTTTGTCGACGACGCCGTGGGCGATTGGGCGAGCGCGGCCGGTGACGGACTGCTGCACAAATACCACGGGCGCGCGCTGCTGGTGACCACCGGCGCCTGCGCGGTGCACTGCCGCTACTGTTTTCGCCGCCACTTCGATTACAGCGCCCAGCACGCCGGCGGCTCGCATACCGAGGCCGCGCTGGCGCGCCTCGCGGCCGATCCCGCTATCGGCGAAGTGATCCTGTCCGGCGGCGATCCGCTGTCGCTGTCGAACAAACGCTTGTCGATGCTCGGCGCGCGCCTGGATCGTATCCGGCATGTCAGGCGGCTGCGTCTGCATACGCGCACGCCGATCGTCCTGCCCGAGCGGGTCGATGGCGGCTTGCTTGCATGGTTGGCCGATCGGCGCGCCCGGGTCGTGGTCGTCGTTCATGTGAATCATGCCAACGAACTTTCTCCTCAAGTTATTGATGCGCTGGCCGATATTCGTTCAACCGGCGCCCGATTGCTCAATCAGGCGGTGTTGCTCGCGGGCGTCAACGACGATCCCGCGGCGCTCGCCGAACTGAGCGAGGCGCTGTTCGAGGTCGGTGTCATGCCCTATTACCTGCATCTGCTAGATCGCGTTCGTGGTACCTCTCATTTCGAGGTGGACGAAACGCGCGCGATAGCGCTGATGCAAGACCTCGCGGCGCGATTGCCGGGCTATCTGGTGCCCAAGCTCGCGCGCGAGGGCGCGGGCGACGACGCCAAGAGCGTACTCGGCGTGCCGGCGCGATCAATGAAAACAGAGCCGAGAAGAACAAAGGGGACGAGGTAATGACCATTGCCGACGTAACAAACGAATATCGACCGAGCACGAGCAACGTCGAACTCGAACAACAAAGCGAGGGCGCCCGCGCGCGCCTCGACGGCGCCGTACTGGTCGACGCGACGCCGCGTTTCGCCGATCTGATCGGGGCCGAAGCGCCCGATGCCATCAACGGCCAAGCGCTGGATAGCTGGCTGTCCAAGGGCGACATCGCGCGGCTGGCCGCCGCCCGTGCCCACTTGGACGACGATTGCGGACCGACCGGCCGCGGCATCATCCTGCGTCGCGCCTCGGCCGGCGCCACGCATCCGCTGTCCGCGCATCTGTACACCGACGCCGACCGCAACCAATGGCTGTCGCTCGCGCCGATGGAAGCCACCAGCGTGCCGATTCTGGGGCTGAGCCCGATCGCCGATGCCCGCATGGCGCTGCATCGGCATCTGGCCAGCATCAGCCGCTGGTCGAATACCGGACGGCTGCGCGGGCTGGTGTTCGTAGCCATCGACGGCATCGCCGTCCTACAGCAGCAATTCGGACTGGCCAGCACCGACGGGCTGCTCGAGGAAGTCAGCCTGTTCCTGATCGACAACCTCGCGGATACCGATCGCTGCTTTCGTTTCGCTGTCGGCGAGTATGTGCTGTCGATCGAGCGCGCCGAGCCGGCCGAAGTGAGCGCCACCGCCGAAGCCTTGGTTCGCGCCATCGGCGGTACCGAATTCGGCAACGATCAGCGTGCGATGCATGTCACGGCCAGCGTGACCGCGATCATGCTGGGCGCGGAATCCACCGCCAACGATCGCCGTCTGCAACAGCTGGTCGACAGCGGTTACCGGCTGCGCGAGGCCGGCGGCGACGCGTTTCGCGAGTGCGAGGGCGAGCCGCTGGCCGACGCCGGGGCGGGCAGCGGCGCCTGGCAGGCCCGTGTGGAGCAGGCGTTGGCCACGGACCAATTCCGGCTGGCTTTTCAGAGCATCACCAGCCTGGCCGGCGACCAGCGCCGCTATTACGACGTGCTACTGCGCTACGTCGACGACCACGGCGGCATGATCATGCCGGCCAATTTCCTGCCGGCCGCCGAACAGGCCGGGCTGATGCCGCAGATCGACCGCTGGGTCGCTCGACGCGCGGCGCGCGTGATCGCCGATCAGGCGGCCCGCGACATGGAGCTGACGCTGTTCGTCAAACTGTCGAACATCACGCTCGACGACGCCGATGCGTTCATCGAATGGCTGGCCGAAGACGAAGCGATAAGCGCCATAGATGCGCAGCAGATCGTGTTCTGCCTCCGCGAGTCGGATGCGCGTTCACGCGTGGCGGCGACCCGTCAGCTGGCCGCCGAGCTGGACCGTCGGGGTTTTCGTTTCGCGCTCACCCATTTTGGCGAGTCGGACAGCCAGACCCCGATGATCGAAAGCCTCGCCCTATCGTTCATCAAGCTGGCGCCGGCATTCGCGCGGCAGCTGGCGGAACAGAACAACGAAGATACCCGTCTGCAGCACATCGTCGATTTCGTTCGCGAGCATCGCGTGCCGCTGATCGCCGAGCATATCGAGGATGCGGCCAGCATGGCGCGGCTGTGGCAGGCCGGGGTAAACTACGTCCAGGGCCATTTCATTCAGGAGCCCGACCCGGCCGCGCTGCAGCGCGGCGAAACGATCGATTGATCCGCCCTCGCCATTCGCCAAGCCCGTTCGCCAGGCCCGTTCACCGTGCCGGCGAGCGGGTCGGCGCTGCACGCAATTCAGCCCGCCGGGTTCTCAGGATTGGCGCGACAGGCGCTGCACCTGGGTAAAACCGCGCGGCAGGCGCTTGCCGCGCGAGGCCCGCGGTCCGCGGTAGGCGTCGCGCTCGGCCGGCCCCAGCGTCATATGCCGCTTGCCGCTGTGGATGACCAGCGTCTGCGCGCTCGATACCGCCTGGATCGCGATCACCGCTTCGCCCGCCTTGAGCGCGATCAGCTTGTTGCCCTTGCCCTTGGTCAGTTGCGGCAGCTCTTCCAGCGCAAGACACAGCAATTGCCCGGCCGTGGTCACCACACAAACCTCGGGATCGTCGCCGGCGACGGTGGTCGGCGCCAGCGCGGTCGCGCCTTTGCCGGGCGTGAGCGTGGCCTTGCCCGATTTCTGCTTGCTCGCCATGTCGGACAACGGGACGGCAAAGCCGTGACCGGCGGTCGAGGCCAAGACACAGGTCAGAGTCTCGCCGCCAATCGCCATCCCCACGAAACGCGCCCCGTCGGCCGGCGATAGGCTGCCGGTGAGCGGTTCGCCCTGGCCGCGCGCCGAAGGCAGCCGGTGCGCGGCCAAGCTGTAACTGCGGCCGGCCGAATCCAGCACGATCAGCGTATCGTTCGAGCGCCCGGAGGCCGCGGCCAGATAATCGTCGCCGGTGCGATAGTTCATGCCGGCGGCGTCGACATCGTGGCCCTTGGCCGAACGAATCCAGCCTTCGCGCGATAGCACCACGGTGATGTTCTCGCTGGGCATGAGGTCGGCCTCGGACAGCGCCCTGGCCTGATTGCGCTCGACCAGCGCGCTGCGGCGCTCGTCGCCATAGGCTTCGGCATCCGCGGCCAGTTCATCGGCGATCAAACGATTGAGCCGGGCCTTCGAGCCCAGCGTCGCCTCGAGTTCGGCGCGCTCGGCTTCGAGCTCGCCCTGCTCGCCGCGGATCTTGAATTCCTCCAGCTTCATCAAGTGCCGCAGGCGCAGGTTGAGGATGGCGTCGGCCTGGACGCCGGTAATGGCGAATCGATCCATCAGCACCGATTTCGGCTCATCCTCGGTGCGGATGATATGGATCACCTCGTCGATGTTCAGATAGGCGACCAGCAGGCCTTCGAGGATATGCAACCGGTCGGTGACCGCGTCCAGGCGATATTCCAGGCGCCTTGTAACCGTGGTGGTGCGATAGGCGAGCCATTCGGACAGCAACTCGCGCAGATTCTTGACCCGGGGCGCGCCGTCCAGCCCGATCATGTTGAGATTCACCCGCACGTTCTTTTCGAGACCGGTGGTGGCGAACAGATGCGCCATCATCGCCTCGATGTCCACGCGGTTGGACCGTGGCACGATCACCAGCCGGGTCGGATTTTCGTGATCCGACTCGTCGCGCAGATCCGAGACCATCGGCAGCTTCTTGGCGCTCATCTGGCCCGCGATCTGCTCCAAGACCTTGGCGCCGGAAGTCTGGTACGGCAGTTCGTTGATCACGACCTCGCCGGCTTCGACCGTATAGGTCGCGCGCACCCGGATCTGGCCGTTGCCGGTGGCATACAGCTGCCGGATTTCGGCCGCCGGCGTAATGATCTCGGCCCCGGTCGGGAAATCCGGCGCCGGCAGATGTTCGATCAGGGCATCGACATCGGCATCCGGGTTGTTCAGCAGATGGATCGTGGCGCCGACCACTTCGCGAACGTTGTGCGGCGGAATATCCGTGGCCATGCCGACCGCGATCCCGGTGCCGCCGTTCAGCAAGACATTGGGCAGGCGCGCCGGCAGCGTTTCCGGCTCGTCCAGCGTGCCGTCGAAGTTCGGCTGCCATTCGACCGTGCCCTGGCCCAGCTCGGACAGCAGCGTGGCGGCGTAAGCGGTCAGGCGCGACTCGGTATAGCGCATCGCCGCGAACGATTTCGGATCGTCCGCCGTGCCCCAGTTGCCGTGGCCGTCGACCAGCGGATAGCGATAGGTGAACGGCTGGGCCATGATCACCATGGCCTCGTAACAGGCCGAATCGCCGTGCGGATGAAACTTGCCGATCACGTCGCCGACCGTGCGCGCGGCCTTCTTGGGCTTGGACGCGGCCGACAAGCCCAGCTCGGACATGGCATAAACGATACGCCGCTGGACCGGCTTCAGCCCGTCGCCGACGTGCGGCAACGCGCGGTCGAGGATGACGTACATCGCATAGTCGAGATACGCCTTCTCGGCAAAGGCGTTGAGCGGCAGGCGCTCGCTGTCGTGTTCAAAAGTCGTGGCCATCGTGCCTCGCTGGCGGATCGTTCGCGTCGTACCGGCGGCATGCCGGCGCGGAGCCTGTTGACGTTTCATACAAGGCCCGCGTTGGCGCCGCAAATTGTGCCAGGCAAGGCGCGAGCCGCAGGTCGTGGCGTGCCACGATCAAAGCGAGCAACGCCGCATGGCGCAATTTGCGGCCCAACCCTACGGGACAGCGGCCATTGGGCCGCAATCCAGCGTTGCCGCTCACTCGTGTAGAGCGACTACACCGCACTCGCGGCGCCTCGACTTGCAGCCCAATGGCCGCTGGCGCGGTCTCGTATGAAACGTCAGCAGGCTCGTGGAAGGTACCCGCCCGGCGGCGGCCACGGCAAGCTGAATCAGTCCGTCAGTGCACGCCGCGCAGATGCTTAT
>NZ_DASSKM010000171.1:0-3119 GCF_035690525.1 Salinisphaera sp. | reverse complement strand
CAGCGCGGCGGCGTCGGGATCGGCCAGCAGATGGCCGGCCTCGCCGTCGACGATCACGGTTTCGTCGTCGGCCAGGACACGGCGTGCGCTGACCGCGCCCATAAGCGCCGGAATGCGCAGGCTGCGCGCGAGAATGGCGCTGTGCGACAGCGGGCCGCCGTGCTCGGTGACGACCGCCGCCACACCCTGCTGATGCAGCAGAATAATATCGGCCGGAGTGAGTTCGTCGGCCACGATCACCGGCGGGTCGCCGGCCTCGTCGATCGGGCTGGGCCCGATCGGATGCTCCTGATTGAGCAGCACGCGCTGCAGGCGCGCGGTGACGTGCGCGATGTCGTCGCGCCGGGTGCGCAGATAACCGTCGTCCATCTGCTCGAAGACGTCGATCAGTTCCTCGGCCTGGAGCTTTAACGCCCATTCGGCGTTCACGCGATCGTCGCGGATGCGGGTGGCCACCGTATCGATCAGCGCCGCGTCGTCCATCATCAGCAGATGGGTCTCGATGAAGGCGCCGATCTCCGACGGCGCGTTGGCCGGAATCTGTTCGCGCACGGCGGCGAGCTGTTCGCGGGCCTCGCGCGCGGCGACGTTGAAGCGCGCGATCTCGTCGTCGATCGCCCGGGCGTCGATGTGATACTCGGGGATGTCCAGGTCGGTGCCGTGCATGCGGTGCACCGGCCCGATCGCGACCCCGCGCGACGCGCCGATCGCCGACAGCCACAAACTCATGCCGGGCGCCCCGGCCGGTCGAGCGTATAGCGCGACATGCTCACTGGCTCTCGCCGAAGCGGTCGGCGACCAGTTCGTCGAGCGCGCCGAGCGCCTCGACGGCATCCTCGCCTTCGGCGCTTACCCGGATGGTACTGCCGCGGGCGGCGGCCAGCATCATCACGCCCATGATGGACTTGCCCGAGACTTCGCGGCCGTCCTTGGCCACGGTGATGCGCGAAGCGAACTGCGACGCGACCGTGACGAATTTGCTGGCCGCGCGCGCGTGTAGACCCAGCTTGTTGACGATCGACAGTTCCCGAGTTGGCATGACACGGCTCTTGTTGATTGTAACGGCGCTAGTGGTTGTAACGGCCTAGCGCACCCGAACCGCGCTGCGTCGGCCGGCGGCCAGCGCCGCATCGGCCAGTTCGTCCAGCCCCAGGTCGGGGTAATTGTGAATGCGTACCAGCATCGCCAGAGCGGCGCCGGTGACCAGCGCGACCCGTTCGCGGTTTTGGGTCGCGGCGTGTGCGATCCGGTACGGCGTCGCCCCCATGATATCGATGAGTATCAGTACGCCCGCCCCCGTGTCCAGCGCCGCCGCGGCTTCGGCGACACGGCGCTGCGCGGCGTCGATATCGGCATCGGAATCGATGCCGACGGCCCGGGTCGCCGGGTCGGGGCCGCCTCGTATGTGTTCGGCCGCACGCAGCAGCGCTTCGGGCAGCCCGGCGTGGCCGACCAGCAGCACGCCGACGCGACCCGGATTCGCCGCGTTCATCAGTGCAGTTCGTTGTGTCGGACCAGCACGTTGGCGTACTGGCGCCGCAGATGTTCGGCGATCTGTTCGGCGAGATAGACCGAGCGGTGCTTGCCGCCGGTGCAGCCGATGGCCAGGGTGATGTAAGTGCGGTCCTCGCGCGCGAAATCGGGTAGCCAGCGGGTGAAAAAACGCAGGATGTCGTCGCGCATCTCGTGGGTGGCCGGTTGCGCGGCCAGATGCTCGGCGACCGCGCTGTCCAGGCCGGTGAGCGCGCGCAGCTGGGGCACCCAATGCGGATTGGGCAGACAGCGCACATCGACCACAAAGTCGACCGCCGGCGGCAGCCCGTACTTGAAGCCGAACGACTGCACCAGGATCGACAGTTCGCCCGAGGCCGCGCCTTCCACGCGGTTGCGGATGATATCGCGCAACTGATGAATGTTCAGCCGGCTGGTATCGATCGAAATATCGGCCTTGGACGCGATCGGCTGGGTCAGCTTGACATCGAGGGCGACCGCGTCGATCAGCGAGCGCTGGTCGCTGGACAGCGGATGCTTGCGCCGGGTTTCCGAATAACGGCGCAGGATGGTCTCTTCGTCGGCATGCAGATAGATGATCTCGATATCGAGCTCGGCCTCGCGCAGCGCATCCACGCGCGCACCGAAGTCGGCGATCTCGCTCTTGCGCGCGCGCGCGTCCACGCCGATCGCCAGGCGATCGAAATCCAGCCCCTGACGATGCAGCGTATGCGCCGAGACCTCGCGCAGCAGCCCCAGCGGCAGATTGTCGATGCAGTAGTAGCCCAGGTCTTCGAGCATGTTGAGCGCCACCGATTTACCGGCGCCCGCCAGCCCGCTGACCACGATCAGTCGCATGAATCCGCTCCCGTGGAGTTGTCCCCGATGACTTGTGCCTGACGCGCGGCGAACTGTTCGTCGCTGTACTGGCCCTGCATGCGCAGCAAATGATCGCGCGCGGCGGCTTCGACCAGAACCGATAGATTATGCCCGACCGCGACCGGTAGCGTGATCTCGGGAATCGACGTATCCAGGATCTCGCGCGTCGCCCGGGCGCCGGTCAGCCGGTCGGGCGGGGCCGTAGCGCCGGTGTCGCCGCGTACCAGGCGGATGACCAGTCCGAGCTGCTTGCGCCGCTTGATCGCGGCTTCGCCGAACATCGCGCGGATATTGAGAATGCCGAGCCCGCGAACCTCGAGAAAATCCTGCAGCAGCGGCGGACAGCCGCCGTTGAGATCGTCGGGGCCGAGCAGCACGAATTCCGGGGCATCGTCGGCGACCAGGCGATGGCCGCGGTTGATCAGTTCCAGCGCTAGCTCCGACTTGCCCACGCCCGGTTCGCCGACCAGCAGCAGGCCGATCGACAGGACTTCGAGAAACACGCCGTGCAGCGTGATCTGGGGTGCCAGCGTCTCGCCGAGAAAATGGCGCAGCCGATAGGCCACGCGATGGCCGCTGGCGGCGGTGGTGAAGATCGCGATGCCGGCGAGTCTTTTCCAACCCAGACATGAGCCTGAGCAGCGCGGCGGATAGCGAGCTTCAGGCAGCCGGAATCCGGGCTTGATTGATGGATTGAAAGATCTCGGTTTTGGCGTTGTTCACCTGCCGAGCGGCTTCATTGTCGCTGA
>NZ_DASSKM010000170.1:0-6463 GCF_035690525.1 Salinisphaera sp. | reverse complement strand
CGATAACGACGGAGGCGATCATGAGCAGGCCGAGGCGCATCACGGACATATATGTAGGACCAGCGGTTCGAGTCGAAGCGCGGCAGGATAGCACAAGGTATCGCGGCCCCCGACACGCGAAAAATCGAGCGATTGTCACCGTGCCGAACCCGCGGCCGCCACCAGCGAGTTTTCCAGATAACCGCGCGTGATCAGGTACTCGACCAGTTGCTCGATGCAGCCGTTCACGTCCTTGTCCGCGGTGTGCAGGTGCACTTCCGGATTTTCAGGGGCTTCGTAGGGCGCGCTGATGCCCGTGAAGTTAGGAATGCTGCCCGCCCGCGCCTTTTTGTAAAGGCCCTTCGGATCGCGCTGCTCGCAAACCGCCAGCGGCGCATCCACGAACACTTCGACGAAGTCGTCCTCGCCGGACAGCGCCCGCGCCATTTCGCGATCCCGGCGATACGGCGAGATGAACGCGGTGAGGTTGATGATGCCGGCGTCGCGAAACAGCTTAGCCACCTCGCCGATACGCCGGATGTTCTCGATCCGGTCCTCGGGCGTGAACGAAAGATCCCGATTGAGGCCGGTGCGCACGTTGTCGCCGTCCAAACGATAGGTACGACAGCCCATGTTGGTGAGCCGCTCTTCGAGCGCCACCGAGATGGTGGATTTGCCCGAGCCCGACAGGCCGGTAAACCAGATGGTCAGCCCGCGATGGCGGTTGATCGCCTCGCGGCGCTCGCGGCTTACCGTGCCATCGTGCCAAATGAGATTTTCGTTCTTGCTCATAGAGTTCCAGTGTACCTCTAGTCGTGTAACCGAAGCGGCCTTTCCGGCAGGCGCCACCCTACGTCAGCTTTGCCACGATGGCCGGAAGAATATCCGCGGCCGGCCCCGCGCATTTTACGCCGCACAACGCATCGGCCGTCGCTCCGCCGGACGCCGCCGCGCCGTCGTATAAAATGGCAACAGCACCATATCGAAGCCATAGCCGAATTGGCGCTGATAACGCACCAGCGCCGCCTGCGGCGGCATTTCCCCGGACAGCCGGGCGTTCCATGGCGCCACAACGCGCAACGCGGCGGCCAACGCTCCAGGCTAGAATAATCCTCGACATCGCGCCATTGTCCGCAACGTACGCAGAACAGCCGATGAATATTGCAGTACATCCCGATCAGGTCGCGCGTACCGGCTGCGCGATGCAGCCCGTCGACATTCTGTGTCGCCGCACACAGATGCCGACGCGTTCCGCCAGCGCATCCAGCGCCCGATGGCTGGCATTCGACCGAGCACCGCGGCAGGCCGCCTCGAGCTAGGCGATGCACTTCCACGTCAGCGCCGGATCGCGCGCGAACATGGACCCGGGAGTGCCTGTTCGATCGGCCGTCTCGGCCGTGTGTTCGTCGCTATACAGTCCGCCCACGCCGCGTAGGGCGCCATATTGACCTATCCATAGATCGGCATACAATGTATGTATGATAAAATTCGAATGGGACGTCGCTAAAGCGCAATCTAACGTCAAAAAGCACGGGGTCTCGTTCGAAGAGGCGAAATCTGTGTTTTACGACGAATACGCGCGCCAATTCTTTGATGACGGTCACTCTGTATCCGAGGAACGTTTCATCATGCTCGGACTGAGCGACCGTTCACGCGTTCTCGTCGTATGTCACTGCGAACGCGCTCAAGGGCAATCCATTCGGCTTATTTCGGCTCGTAAAGCAACCGCGAACGAGCGCAAATACTATGAAGGCCCAATGCCATGAAAAAAGAATATGTTTTTTCGAAAATGAGGTCTCGTAAAAATCCGTATGCTACGAAGCTAAAGCGTCAGGTCACGATTCGTATGCGAGACGATGTCATCACGTACTTTAAAGACATGTCCGAAGATACGGGTATCCCCTATCAAAGCTTAATCAATCTTTATCTTCGAGATTGTATGGCTGCTGGCCGGCAACCAGACCTTTCCTGGAAATAATGGTGCTCAACGGATCGCTGCAGACCCGTAGGACAGATTAGCTGAAGGCGTAATCCGACAGAACAAAGCACCGAGCCCGAGCAGCCGCAAACGTCGTCGCACCGTGATAAGCCGGCCGAGGCTGTCGGCTTACGGCCTGCGGCCTGCGGCCTACACCGCTTACGATCTTCGGTCCGAGCCGGCTGGTTCGCGTAATCTGCCGGATATTTCCAGACATCGGGAGCCACGATTGGCCGGAATCCGAAATCTTGTGATCGTGCTCGGCGATCAGCTCGATCGCGATCTGTCCGCGCTGGACGGCTACGATACCGAACAGGACATCGTCTGGATGGCGGAGAATCAGACCGAGGCGACCCATGTGTGGTGCCACAAACAGCGGCTGGTACTGTTCTTCGCCGCCATGCGCCATCATCGCGACGATCTTCGACGACGCGGGTACCGGCTGTGGTACCACGCGCTGGAGGCCGACGCGCGACGCGACAGCGGGCCGGATTTTTCCGCGATTTTGACCGCCGCCGTCAACAATCTGGCGCCAAAACGCCTGGTCATGACCGAATGCGGCGACTGCCGCGTGCAGCAAATGCTCGTCGAATGCGCTAACGCGCACGATCTCGCCCTGCAGGTGCGGCCCGACCGCCACTTCTACTGCGGCCGCGAGGCCTTTAACGAATGGGCCGCCGGGCGCGATTCGCTTGTCCTCGAGCATTTCTATCGCTGGATGCGGCGCGCCGAAGACGTGCTCATGGACGGCGATCACCCCGAAGGCGGTCGGTGGAATTTCGACAAGCAGAATCGCGAGTCCTTCGGCCGCGCGGGCCCGGGAAATTTGCCGCACGTTCGCCGGTTCCGGCCGGACCGCATAACGCGCGACGTGATCGATATGGTGGCATCTCGATTCGGCGGGCACCCCGGCCATATCGATGGTTTCGACCTTCCGGTAACGCACGACGAAGCCCGCACGGCGCTGCGCGATTTCATCGACCATCGGCTGGCGCTGTTCGGCGACTACCAAGACGCGCTCTGGACGAATATGCAGTTCGCTTATCATTCGCGCCTGTCCGCCGCTCTTAACCTGCATCTGCTCGATCCACGCGCTTGCGTCGATGCGGCCGTGGCCGCTTACGAGGCCGGGAAGGCGCCGCTGAACAGCGTGGAGGGCTATATCCGCCAGGTTCTGGGCTGGCGCGAGTTCGTACGCGGCGTCTACTGGCGCGAAATGCCCGGCTACGCCCGCCGGAACGCGCTTCGCGCCCGGCTACCCGTTCCACGCGCGTACTGGGACGGCGAGACCGACATGGCCTGCGTCGCGGATGCCATGCGTAATGTGCTGCACAACGGCTACGCCCACCATATCCAGCGGCTCATGGTGCTCGGGCTGTTCGCGCTGGTCGCCGGCGTTCATCCCTATCGGTTTCACGAATGGCACGTGGCGATGTATCTGGACGCCGTCGACTGGGCGAGCCTGCCCAACGCCCTCGGCATGAGCCAATTCGGCGACGGCGGCCTGCTCGGCACCAAACCATATTGCGCATCAGGGAATTACATCAACAAGATGAGCAATTACTGCAAGAATTGTCGGTTCGATCCCGGGCAAGCAACCGGAGACGATGCTTGTCCTATAACAACACTTTACTGGGACTTTCTCGACCGAAATCTCGAACGATTCCGCCACAACCGACGCATGGTGTTCCAAGTCAAAAACCTTGAGAGGAAACGCGCGGATGAACCGCTGATGGAAGCCATCCGCCGCCGCGCCCGTGCCCTGCGCCAACACCTCGCCGACGGCGAACGTATTTGAGTATGCGATAGCTCTTTGCATTGGGTTGTCGGCTTACGGCCTGCGGCCTAAGCCGACCTACATGCCGCACAACCGCCCGCGTAGGTCGGATTAGCCGTAGGCGTAATCCGACAGAACAAAGTCCCAAGCCTTGGGCAGCTACAAGCGCCGTCACACCGTGGTAAACCACCCGCCACGGCTGTCGGCTTACGGCCTTCGGCCTAAGCCGACCTACGTAAACCGCTCGCGCTCGTAGGTCGGATTAGCCGTAGGCGTAATCCGACAGCGCACCCCGGCCAGCGAGGCCGCTCTATCGATAAATAATGCTATTCATGCCCGACACCCGCCGGGATGTTAGGTGGCCCGGCACGCCCCCAGTCCGGCAGATAATGGCCTTGCCGCACGCAATGCGCGAAGCTCGAATGCGGCCATTCATATGGCGCTGCGGCCAGACCATGCTTTACGGGGTTGTAATGGATGTAATCCATATGCCGCGTGAAATCGATCTCGTCTCGTATCGTATGTTCCCAGAAACGCGGCTGCCATAGCCGCTTGACGCTGCCGATACGCCTGGAAACATCGCTCTTGATCAACCGCCAACGCAGCGAGTAATCCCCATCGGCCGGCGGCAGCGTCCAGATGGCATGCAAATGATCCGGCAGAACGACCATGGCTTCGATCGCGAACGGATGACGCGAACGAACGTTACGAAAAGCGGCGCGTAACAAATCCACGTGACGCGCCTTGCCAAGCCACGGCCGACGCCCCGCGGTGACGACGGTGAAGAAATAGCAGCCGCCAACGACATAGTTGCGACGGTAGCGCATGGTGCCCGATTCCTGCTTTCGTTCCCCTCCGGAGAGTGTATCGATAGGCAAGCGCTTCGCAATGTCGGCTTACGGCCTTTAGCCTAAGCGACCTACAGGTTCCGTGAGCCTTCGCGCAGGTCGGATTAGCCGGAGGCGCCATCGACGGGTTGGGTGGCGATGCTCATCGGGGCACGCGGTATCATCCGTACCGAGAGGCCATTCGTAACTCCGTCATACCCCTCGACCGGAAAAGAACCTCGATGAAAAAACGCGTGATCCTATGGTTTCGACGCGATCTGCGCCTGGCGGACAACCCGGCGCTGCACGCGGCGCTCGCGGGTGACTTCGACTCGATTGTGCCGGTGTTCATCCATGCGCCGGATGAGCTTGGCGATGAGGCGCCGGGCGGCGCGCAGAGCGTCTGGCAGCACTTCTCGCTGGCCGCGCTGGACGCCAGCCTTCAGGGCTTGGGTTCGCGTCTGGTCATCCGACACGGGCCGACTATCGCGGCCCTGGACACGCTGATCGAGGAGAGCGGCGCCCGCGCGGTCTACTGGAACCGGCTATACGACCCGCACACGATCGCCCGTGACCGACAGGTCAAGCGTCATCTCGAGGACCGCGGCTTGGAAACGGCGAGCTTCAAGGCGCTGTTGCTGCACGAACCCTGGACGGTCTCGACCCGACAGAACACGCCCTACAAGGTCTTTACGCCGTTCTGGAAAGCGATCCGCGACGAACCGGCGGGCAACCCCCTGCCCGCCCCGAGCCGCCTGCCCGAGGTCTGGTCGCGGCTCGGTTCCGTGGCGCTCTCGGAACTCGGGCTGTTGCCGGACATCCGGTGGGACGAGCGTATCCGCGAGACCTGGACGCCGGGCGAAGACGGCGCACACGCACGCCTTGAGGCCTTTGTGTCGAAGACACTGCCTGAATACCGCGACAGCCGTGAGCGGCCCGCCCGGCATGGCACCTCGTATCTCTCGGCGCATTTGCATTTTGGCGAAATCGGCCCGCGCCAAGTAGTGCACCGCGTCGAGGAATGGCTGCACGAGCACGGCCGCGAGGCGGATCGCACGCATGCAGAGACCTTTCTCAGCGAGATCGGCTGGCGCGAATTCGCGCATCACGTATTGTTCCACTTCCCGAATACGCCAAGCGAGCCGCTCGACGAGCGTTTCAAGCATTTTCCATGGGCGAACGACGACGAGGCGCTCCAAGCCTGGCAGGACGGCCGCACCGGTATTCCGATGGTGGACGCGGGAATGCGCGAACTCTGGGCCACCGGGTATATGCACAATCGCTTGCGCATGACCGTGGCCTCGTTCCTGACCAAGAACCTGCGGATCGCCTGGCAACACGGCGAGCGCTGGTTCTGGGATACGCTCGTGGATGCCGATCTCGCGAATAACACGCTGGGCTGGCAATGGGCCGCCGGTTGTGGCGCCGACGCCGCGCCCTTCTTCCGCATCTTCAATCCGGCGCGCCAAGGTGAGCGTTTTGACGCCGACGGCGCTTACGTCCGGCGCTGGGTTCCCGAACTCGCCGAGCTGCCGAACAAGCACATCCATGAACCCTGGGCCGCGCCGGAACGCATTCTCGACGATGCGGGCGTGGCGCTGGGCGAAACTTATCCAAAGCCGATTGTCGATCTGAAGGCTTCTCGCAAGGAAGCGCTTGAAGCCTTCGATCGGATCAAGAATGGTTAGGGCCTGTTGCCGCTTCATACGACGCCGCGCCGGCGGCCATTTTGGTGCAAGACAAGGCGCAGCGGGTGTACGGTAGTCATTCTACCGTAGCGCGCTGCAACGCAGGATTGCGGCAAAATGGCCCCGGCCCTTCGGGTTGCGGCCCCAAATCGCGCCATCCGGCGTTGCAGAGCTTGACCGCAGAATGACTGCGGCCGGCGCTCTGCGTCTTGGC
>NZ_DASSKM010000169.1:0-6123 GCF_035690525.1 Salinisphaera sp. | reverse complement strand
TTGCTGGTTGTGGTGATGACGGGGTAACGTTCTTCGGGGTTGATGAAGTTATCGAGTTCGGCCTTGCCCTCTTGCTCATCGCCCGTGATCCGCATCACGTACTTGCGGTTCTCCCGCACGCGCTCCGGATTGAGATTGACCAACGCCTGGCGCATGCGCTCGGCGTGGTCGATGTCTTCACAGAAGACGATGGTCTTCTGATATGGGTCGGTGCGAGAAAGAAACTCGGTCACTTTCGCGGCGACGGTTTCGGTGCGCTTTTCAAGAACGAGACCGCGATCGAAATCCTTCTGATTGTAGATTCGGTCCTCGATCAAGTGGCCGTGCTTATCGGTCTGGCCTTCTCTGGGCCGCCAGCCCTGCAGATCCTTGTCCAGATCGACGCGGATAACCTTATACGGCGCGAGAAAGCCGTCCTCGATGCCCTGCTTGAGCGAATAGGTGTAGATCGGGTCGCCGAAGTAGTCGATGTTGGAGACCACTTTGGTTTCTTTCGGCGTGGCCGTGAGCCCGATATGGGTGGCGGCCGAGAAATGGTCGAGAATCCGGCGCCAGGCCGAATCAGCGGCCGCGCTGCCCCGGTGGCATTCGTCGATGACGATCAGATCGAAGAAGTCTGCCGAGAACTGCCGGTAGATGTTCTTGTCTTCCTCGCTGCCCGACACCGCCTGATAGAGGGCGAGATAGACCTCGTAGGATTTATCGACCGTTCGGTTCGTGACCTTGGTCATGGCCTGGCCGAAGGGCTTGAAGTCGTTGTTCTTGGCCTGGTTGACCAGCACGTTGCGATCGGCGAGAAACAGGATGCGTTTCTTCTTGCCCGCTTTCCAGAGGCGCCAGATAATCTGAAACGCGGTGAAGGTTTTGCCGGTCCCGGTGGCCATGACCAGCAGAATGCGGTCCTGGCCTCTGGCAATGGCTTCGACGGTGCGATTG
Source organism: Salinisphaera sp. (assembly GCF_035690525.1). Taxonomy (GTDB): domain Bacteria; phylum Pseudomonadota; class Gammaproteobacteria; order Nevskiales; family Salinisphaeraceae; genus Salinisphaera. The sequence goes on along the minus strand of NZ_DASSKM010000169.1, from coordinate 5,187 downwards.
ATGGCGACTGTCTGGTAGTAACGCGGCGTTCGGCCGCTACCGTCGTCGTAGTAAGGTTCTTCTATTACCGGCTGGGCGTCCTGGCCGATCCCCTTGTGTTGGCAGTAGCGCTGCCAGAGCGCCGCTGGCGATGGAAATTCGTCGAGCGTGAGTGGCGTTTCCGTTTGCGCGTATAGCCCCGTGCGGTCGTGGAACAGAAAACCGTCGCCATTGCTGGTGAAAACGAACGGCACGTCCAATGCATCGCTGTAGGACAGAGCCTGCTGCATGCCGTCGCCAAGAGCGTGCGTATTGTCCTTCGCCTCGACGACCGCGATTGGCAGATTCTTCTGATAACTCAGCACATAGTCCGCGCGGCGGCGATGCCCGCGCGCGTGCATGCGGCCTCGAACGATGATGCGGCCGGCCGTGAACGAGACTTCCTCATGGATCTGTGTTTGCACATTCCAGCCGGCGCGTTCCAGGGCCGGCGTGATGTATTTCGTGCAGATATCGCGTTCGCTCAAGTCACGCTTGTTCAAGCCGCCCCTCGGTATCCCCTGGCACCCCGAGTCTAACGCATGAGCCTGACGGCTTCGCATGGTGTATCGAGCCATCGATGACAGTCGACAGGAACTCGCCCGGCCAATGCTCTTGGATCCGAATCTTCCGGCCGATAATCCAGCGTGTCTGCTCGATCGACAGAACACGAGTTCTTTCTATTGCGCCTTCAGGAGCCGGCAGACCATGTCGCTCGATGTGTGGCCCAGGGCGTACTGTTCCGGGCCAGCGGCGATAGCGCATGGACCGAAACCGGCGCGGCTCGTAAGCTGTTCGCCCTATTATCTTTGTTGTTCCGGCGATTGCCATGTCCGATTCCAAAGCTTCAGGGCCCCTGATTCTCATCGACGGCTCGTCCTGGCTGTATCGCGCGTTTCACGTGCTGCCGCCGTTGACCAACGCCGAGGGCCAGCCGACCGGCGCGATCTACGGCATGACCAACATGCTGCGCAAGTTCCTGCGCGAGTACGAGTCGGACCGGATCGTGGTGGTGTTCGACCCGCGCGGCCCGACCTTTCGTAACGAGTTGTTTGCCGAGTACAAGGCCAACCGGCCGCCGGTGCCCGACGAACTGGCCGATCAGTTCGAGGGTATCCGCGAGGTGATCCGCGCCATGGGCCTGCCGATCGTGCAGGTCGACGGCGTCGAGGCCGATGATGTGATCGGCACGCTGGCCGCGCGCGAGCCGGGCCCGGTGGTGATCGTCACCGGCGACAAGGACATGGCGCAGTTGGTCAACGACCGGGTGGTGCTGCTCGACACCATGCAGAACAAGCGAACCGATATCGCGCGCGTTCACGACAAGTTCGGCGTCGGTCCCGAGCTGATCACCGATTATCTGGCGCTGGTCGGCGATACCTCGGACAATATTCCCGGCGTGGCCAAGGTCGGCCCGAAAACGGCCGCCCGATGGCTGATCCAGTACGGCGACCTGGCCGGCGTGATCGAGCACGCCGGCGAGATCGGCGGCAAGGTGGCCGACAACCTGCGCGCCGCGCTCGACGATCTGCCGCTGTATCAGGACCTGGCCACCATCCGAACCGAGCTGGATCTGGCCGGCATCGTGGATGAACTGATTCGCCGCGCGCCCGATACCGACGCGCTGGCCGCGCTGTTCCGCCGCTATCAGTTCCATAAATTTCTGGAAGAGCTCGACGCCCCGACCGGCACCGACGCCAACGGCGATACGCCGGCCGCACCCGCAGAAACGCATTACCACACGGTTTTGGACACCGATGCGCTCGACGCGATGGTGGCTCGGCTCGAAGCCGCCGAACTAATCTGCGTGGATACCGAGACCGATTCGCTATCGGCGATGGCCTCCAATCTGGTCGGCCTGTCGTTCGCGGTTGAGCCGGGCGAGGCCTGGTACGTGCCGGTCGGCCACAACTATCTGGGCGCGCCGGCGCAACTGCCGATGAATACCGTGCTCGATCGTGTGCGCGGCGTGCTGGAGAATCCCGACATTCCCAAGCTCGGCCAGCACATCAAGTACGATCTGAACGTGCTGGCGCGCTACAACGTGCGTATCGCCGGCGCTTGTCGGGACACCATGCTCGAATCCTACGTCCTGGACAGCACGGCCACGCGTCACGACATGGATTCGCTGGCGCAGAAATATCTCGAGCGCACGACCACGAAGTTCGAGGAAGTCGCCGGTAAGGGCGCCAAACAGGTCGGCTTCAATCAAGTGGCGCTGGACGTGGCCACGCCCTATGCCGCCGAGGACGCCGACGTCACTTTGCAGCTCCATCGTCTGCTCTACGCGCGGCTTGGCGAGATCGGTCGTTTGAAAACGCTTTACGAAACGGTGGAAATGCCGTTGATGCCGGTGTTGGCGCGGATCGAGGCCAACGGAGTGCTGGTCGACGATCAGCTATTGAAGCGGGTTTCCGGCGAAATGGCCGAGCGCATGATCGAGATCGAACAACAGGCGTACGAGGCCGCCGGCGGCGAGTTCAATCTAGGCTCGCCGGCGCAGTTGAAGGAGATCCTGTTCGACCGGCTCGAACTGCCGGTGATCCGCAAGACGCCGAAGGGCGCGCCGTCGACCGCCGAGGATGTGCTGCGCGAGCTGGCCGACAGGCACGCGCTGCCGGCGCATATCGTGGCCTGGCGCGAATTGTCCAAGCTGCGTTCGACCTATGCCGACAAGCTGCCGAGCCTGATCAACCCGGCCACCGGGCGCATCCATACCAGTTATCACCAGGCGGTGGCCGCTACCGGCCGGCTGTCGTCGTCCGATCCCAACCTGCAGAACATTCCGATCCGTACCGAATCCGGGCGCCGTATACGCGAGGCCTTTATCGCGCCGCCGGGCTACAAGATTCTGGCTGTGGACTACTCGCAAATCGAACTGCGCATCATGGCGCATCTGTCGGGCGATCCGGGCCTCATGGCGGCCTTCAATGAAAAGCGCGACGTGCATACGGCCACCGCCGGCGAGGTGTTCGACACGCCGCTCGACGCGGTCACCCCCGACCAACGCCGGGCGGCCAAGGCGATCAACTTCGGGCTGATGTACGGCATGTCGGCCTACGGTCTCGCCAAACAGCTCGAGCTTTCGCGCGAGGATGCCGGCGCCTATATCGACAAGTTCTTCGCGCGCTTCGCCGGCGTGCATCGCTATATGGAAGAAACGCGGGCCGCGGCCAAGGCCGACGGCTATGTCGAAACCCTGTTCGGACGCCGGCTTTACCTGCCGGAGATCAACGCGCGCAACGGCGCACGGCGGCAAGGCGCCGAGCGCGCGGCGATCAATGCGCCGTTGCAAGGTACCGCCGCCGACCTGATCAAGAAAGCCATGATCGAGGTCGACGCCTGGTTGCGCGAATCGGGCGAGGATGCCCGCATGATCATGCAGGTGCACGACGAACTCGTTTTCGAAGTGCCGGCCGGCGAAGCCGAGCGGCTGGGCGTCGCGATCGCCCAGCGCATGAATACAGTGGCCGAACTCAAGGTGCCACTCGTGGCCGAGGCCGGCATTGCCGACAATTGGCAACAGGCCCACTGATCGAGACCGGATTTTTCGCCGGCCCCTAAAAAAATCCCGATCAAAGCCCGATGAGAATTTCAAGCAATAACAGGCATTTGAAAATTTTCTCGAATTTTTTTGTCGGTGCTAGGAACTTGCCGGATGGGCACGGGTCTCATTCCCTGCAAGCACATGGTTGCTTGCCCGCTTTTCTCCCTGAGCGGTAACCCCCCATCCGGTTTCCCCCCAAGAACCGGAATGTTTGCCCCGACGGCGCTCCCCCTGCCGTCGGGGCTTCTTTTTATCTGCCGTCGCGCAAGGCCGCGCCCGCCGGCTTCGAAAATTTTTTTCGATCGGCTTGAAACTTTTTCCCCGACCCACAGTCTTATTCCTGTAAGCGAAAGCTTGCCCGCTTTTCTCCCTGAGCGGTAAACCATCCGGTTCCCCCCAAGACCGGATCCGCCCCGACGGTTTCCCCCGACCGTCGGGGCTTTTTTATGGGCGCCCGGCCCGACGCCCCAAAAAATTTTCAGCGATTTTGGAACTTAAGCGTATCGACCCGGTCTACTTCCATGCAGGCATCGCCTGCCCGCTTTTCTCCCTGAGCGGCTAGATCCGATTCCCCAAATCGGATATGCCCCGACGGTTCCCCCGATCGCCGGGGCTTTTTTATGCCCTGAGCGCGTCCCTCGCCTTACGTTTATCGCATAACCGCCCGCGGGCGTCGACGGCTTTCGCCGTTTTGCCGATAAATGGTCGGTATGAATCGACGAACGTGCTGATTGTTAACGGAAACGCTTTACCGATGCGACTCAATCCGGCGTCGGCTCCGCCGGATCTTCGAGGTCGCCGGCCAGCAGCGTCGAGATGGCGGTTCGGGCCTCGTCGACGCCGATCCGCTTGGTCGCGGAGAACAGTTGCGCGGTCGCGCCTTCAACCGCCGCGCGCGTTGTTCGAAGCGCCTTGTGTTGTTCGTTGCGCGAGAGCTTGTCGGCCTTGGTCAGCAGGAGATGAAAGGCCAGGCCGTAAGCGCCGCCCCATGCGATGAGCTGGCGGTCGAAATCCAGCAGCGGGCGGCGCGCGTCCATGATCAGCACGATCCCGGACAGCGTTTCGCGTTGCGCCAGATAGCCCTCGATCAGCGCCGCCCATTGCGCCTTGATCGCCGGTGGCACACGGGCGAAGCCGTAACCGGGCAGGTCGGCGAACCGCAGGCGCTCATTGGCGAAGAAGTTGATCGCCTGGGTGCGGCCGGGCGTCTTGCTGGTGCGCGCGAGGTTGCCCTGTTCGCACAATGTATTGAGCGCACTCGACTTGCCGGCGTTGGAGCGGCCGGCGAAAGCGATCTCGGGCCGATTCGCCGGCGGCAGCGCGGACAGCTTCGGCGCCGACAGCAAAAAGCGCAGGGTTCGAAAATCGCGGGCGGTGAGTTCGGGCATCGGTTCGAGCGGGCTGGTAGGGCCTGTTGCCGTTTCATTCGACGCCGCGCCGGCGGCCATTTTGGTGCAAGACAAGGCGCAGCGGGCGTACGATAGTCATTCTACCGTAGCGCGCTGCAACGCAGGATTGCGGCAAAATGGCCCCGGCCCTTCGGGTTGCGGCCCCAAATCGCGCCATCCGGCGTTGCAGAGCTTGACCGCAGAATGACTGCGGCCGGCGCTCTGCGTCTTGGC
>NZ_DASSKM010000168.1:0-9279 GCF_035690525.1 Salinisphaera sp. | reverse complement strand
CTTCAATAGGGGCGTTCGAAAACAATTCAACCAATGTTTGAAACATCATTCGGCCGCGGCCGAAGCGCGTTGTCCGGCTGCTATACTGCCGCGCTTTGTCGCGTTCCGCGCATTTTCGGCCAATCATCGAGGTCCGCATGTCCAACGCCTATACCGATCCGCAGTTCATGGCCAGCAAAGAGGCCCGGCCGCTGCGGATTCTGTCGGAGTACATCGAGCCGCGGACCCGGCTCATGCAGCTCAATGTGCACAACGGTTTGATCTTCTGGGGCTCGGCGCGTCTGCGTCCGCACGATCAAAATCCGGTCGCCAATGCGGTCGATTATTACGGCGAAGCGCGTGACCTGGCCCGCCGCATGATGCGCTGGACCATGGCCGAGCACGCCCACGGCGAGCACTACTATGTCTGCACCGGCGGCGGACCGGGCATTATGGAGGCGGCCAACCGGGGCGCGGCCGACGTGAATCCCGAGCTGTCCATGGGCCTCAACATCGAATTACCGCACGAGCAGGGCACCAACGCGTGGGTGCACGAGAAGCTGAACTTCAACTTCCACTACTTCTTCATGCGTAAGTTCTGGTTCATGAACATCGCCAAGGCGCTCATCATCTTCCCGGGCGGCTTCGGCACCATGGACGAGTTGTTCGAGATGCTCACCCTGATCCAAACCGGCAAGCAGCCGCGGATTCCGGTGGTGCTCTATGGCCACGATTTTTGGCGTCGCCTTATCGATTTCGACGTGTTTCGGGAACTGGGGCTGATCGCGGACGACGACCTGCGGCTGTTTTACCAGGCCAATGTTGTCGACGACGCCTTTGAATTTCTCACCGACGCCCTCGACGGCCGCGTCCCCGAAGGCGCCAAGCGCCAGGCCTGAGCGGCGACGCGCACTGCCGACACACGGCAAATACCGGGGCGAAGCGATGTCCGCTTAAGCTTCGTCGCGGTGTCCCGGGTGTACGCAAATGGCGAAACCCGGGGGCGGTGCCCGTGGTCGAAAACAAGTGGCGCGAGGGGGTTGGCAACGCGCGCAGGCCTGCTATCATACGTCGCTCGTTGCATGGCAACGGGCTTTTTTTCGGGGCCGTAGCTCAGTTGGGAGAGCGTCGCGTTCGCAATGCGAAGGTCGGCGGTTCGATTCCGCCCGGCTCCACCATCAGAAAAGGATCAGGCGCAACCTGATCCTTTTTTAGTGCGCGACAATAAGTTGCGCCACAGTTGTCTCCTCGCGCGCTACAACTATGGTCGCAATGACAACGTTGTCGTTGCTGGAATAAATTTTCAGATTCTGAAAATTATTTCATGGCGCGGCCGATGGCTGACCGACAAACCGACGATCTGGCGATTTATGTCGCCTGGCTGTCCTATATCGGCGGGTATACCCAGGCCGAGATCGCCAATCGTCTGTCGTTGTCGCGCGCCAAGGTGCATCGCCTGATCGGAGAGGCGCACCAGGCCGGTTATGTACACGTCTATATCGATCGGGCGCCCAAGCTGCTGGTGTCCTATGAAGACCGCATCGCCGAACGTTTCGGCCTGGCTCAGTGCCTCGTCGTGCCCGATGTCGGAGATCCGGGCGACCGCCAAGGTAATGTGGTGGCGCTGGGGTCCGCCGCGGCCCGATACGTTCATGGCCGCATCGTCGGCGGCGACGTCGCGGCGCTGGGGGTCTCCTGGGGGCGTTCGCTGGCGGAGATGACGCGCCAGTTGCCGCGCGAAGCGCATCCCGGGCTGGCCGTCGTGTCGTTGATGGGCAGCCTGACCCAGCAATCGGCGGTCAATCCTTTCGACGTGGTTTATCGCCTGGCCGACAAAACGGGCGGACAGGGTTTTTTTCTACCGGTGCCCTTCATTGCGGACAGCATCGAGGATCGCCGCGTGTTGATGGCGCAGCGTAGCGTCGCCGATGCGCTGAACCGCGCCCGCCGGATCGATCTGGGCGTGGTCGGCATCGGCGCGATGGCGCTGGACCAGCCGATGTTCATGGAAGAGCGCGGCCTGCTGGGCGAGCGCCAGCTGGCCGAGTTGATCGAGGCCGGCGCCGTGGGCGAGTTGGTCGGTCATTTTCTCGATCGCCACGGGCAGCCGGTTCCCATGGCGATCAACGAGCGCACCATCGGCCTGTCGCTGGCCGAACTCGCCGAGCGCGAGATCATCGCCGTGACCGGCGGAGCCGACAAGGGGCCCGCGATCCAGGCCGTGCTGAGCAGCGGCGTGATCGACCGCTTGATCCTCGACGAGCCGGCGGCCGAAGCGTTACTGCGGATGAAAACCCGTGCGGCCTGAAGTCGTCGCCGCGCCCGCTCTTGTCGCCCGCCGACCCCGTGTGCGGGCAATTGCCAATCCCAAGTTCGAAACGAAAACCGGGATGAAATTATGCGTTGGGCTCGGAACCGCGCCGGCCGATTTTCGGTGGTCCGCTCGATATTCGACTTTTCGCGAATGTGTATTGGCTTGAGTGATCGTTATGATTCGATGAACGGGGACTTGCTGCGACAGCGTTGGGGCCGATTCGCACCGCTGGCGCGCCGGTTCGAACAGCCATAAATTAGCCGAGCCGAAAGCACGAGGACGCATCGGAGCAGAAAACACTGTATATTCGAGCGGCATCCGGCCGGTAGGCCGGATCGTTATACGGCCGCGCGGCAGGCGGCGACTTCGATTGCCGTGCATGCGGCATGCAGCGTATCGGGGGGCCGGCTTGGGTGTGACGACTTAAAAAATATGTGAGCGACCAACCGATCGGAACGCGCGGCTTGAGAGGAAAGCCGTTGAACCGGCGGTTATCGATGGGGCGCGGGGAATTCCGCGAATAGAGTAAAACTAGCCAATCAGGAGACCACTGTGGGTAAGCTAAAAATACAAGAGCGCGCCGCGCTCAACGGACGGGTGTGTCGTTATACGACACTGCTGCTCGGCACCACCGCCATGATGTGCGCCGGCGCCGCCCAGGCGCAGATGAACGATTCCGATAGCATGTCGGACCTCAGTTTCCCGGAAAAGTTCCAGAAGCAAGTCGTCGAAGGTTCGGAAGTGCACGGTCGGGTCGGCTTCTACGACTTCCGCCGCTGGCACGATCTTAACCAGCCGTACCCGGGCCAGCCGGACACCAGCGACGACTTCAACAACGAAAACACCAACTTCGGTGCGCAGATCGGCATTACGACCGGCCGTATATACGGCTTCTCGGCGGGCGCCGAGTTCGTTTATGAAGGTGCGTTATACGGCAATAACGACGCCGGCACCAAGCTCAACTGCAACCTCGCCTGCGGCACTGTCGAAAACCTGACGCAGGGTTATCTGCAGTTCAACGCCTACGGTTTCCAAATTCGCGGCGGACGTCAGTTGCTGAATACGCCGCTGGCCAGCGCCGACCAGTTCACCTTCCTGCCGCGTTCGCTGCAGGGTGTGACCGGCGTCTGGCGGCCGCTGGAGACCATGAGCCGCATGGCCTACGTGCCGAACACCCCGACCGAGGGGCCGCAGATCACGCAAAATCCGAACGTGGATAACCAGACCTACGAGACCGATCAGTACCTGCCGTTCCACATGGGCGCGGAGCCCATGGATCAGCCCATGTGGCAGTTGTTCGCCGCCAAGATCACCAGCCGTGAGCCGCGTGGCAATGCTGACCACTTCCTCAATGCCAACCGCTACTTCGACGATGTCGACGGTTTCTGGTCGGTCGGCACGTCCTTCCGCAACGTTACCGAAGGCGGCCAGATCATCGGTCAGTACTACCACTATCGCTTCCAGCAGACCTTGTCCGCCGACTACGGCGAAATCGGCTATATGGCCCCGACCATCGGCTCGGGCGCCTCAAGCTGGGCCCCGTACGTGCGTGCCCAGGTTCTGGCCGGCTACGACGCCGACGAGAGTCGCATCCCGCAGGGCATCAACAGCCAGATCTACGGCTTGAAGATCGGCGTGAGCACTCCTATGTTCGGCTTCTCGATCTTCGGCAACTTCTCGCCGGAACATGACGGTTCGTTCAACCACGGCCAGTTCCTGCATCCGTACACCGACATCTCGGGCGTGCTTTATAGCAACACGATGAACGATGGTCTGGTGGAAATCGGTCCGGGCTATGCATATGGCGCGCGCATCGACCTGACCCCGACCGACAACCTGGCGATGTATGCCCGCTATGTCCGTTATCAGGCCGAGTATGGTCACTATCACGACTTCTACTTCAATGGCGGGCCGGATAACATTATCGCGGACGATCGATCCGCCAATAACAGCTTCACCGGCGATCTGGTGCGTGATCAGAAGAGCCAGGGTATCGGCGTCGGTATAAGCTACGATCTGGGCGGCGTCTGGGAACAGCTTGCCGGCCTGAAGATCAGCGACAACCTGGGCATCACGAAGTTCGACGGCGCGCCGAACTTCTACAACAACCGCGTTCGCTTCTACTACAGCTTCTAAAGCGCGGAGCACCCACGAGCCCGGTCGCCATCATGGCGGCCGGGCTTTTTTGTTCGGTAGCCCCGAAAACAAGGCGCGCAGCCATCCCGCCGTAGCCGAGGATGAACCGAGCGCGTCGACTCCACGCCGACCGACAATCTGAAAATGTATGCCCGCTACGTGAAGTACAAAGCCGATCACGGCCACTACCACGACTTCTACTGGCCGACGCGCGGCGTGCCGAACACAGAAGACGGCGAAGCGGTTATAATCGCGCGTTGAATTGGTTAAGCGAAAGAGAGAGACGATGACCGCCGAATTCGTACCCGTGGATCCGTTCGACCTGGTCATCTTCGGCGGTACGGGCGATCTGGCGCGGCGCAAGCTGTTGCCGGCGCTCTATCACCGCGATCAGGACGAGCAATTCTCGGACGATAGCCGGATTATCGCCGTGTCCCGCCGGGACCAGAGCGACGAGGATTACGCGAATTGGGTGCGCAAGGTGCTCGAGGAGCATCTGCCCGATAAGGAGATCGACGAGGCCGTCTTTTCGCGATTCCATGATCGGTTGGCGCATGTGCAACTCGATGTGGACGACGCCGCCGGCTGGCAGGCGTTCGCCGAGCGCTTCGAGGACAACGACCATATTCGCGCGTTTTATCTGGCGACCGCGCCGAGTCTGTTCGGCAAGATCGCCAACGGCGTGGCCGACGCCGGGCTGGTGGACGAGCGGGCCCGCATCGTGCTGGAAAAGCCGGTGGGCCACGATTACGAATCGGCGCGCGCGATCAACGATGCCGTTGGCGCGCGTTTCGGCGAGTCGCAGATCTATCGCATCGATCATTATCTGGGTAAGGAAACGGTCCAGAACCTGATCGCGCTGCGCTTCGGCAACTCGCTGTTCGAGCCGGTCTGGGGCCGCCAAGCGGTGGATAACGTTCAGATCACGGTCGCCGAGGACCTGGGCGTAGATGAACGCTTCGATTTCTATGAGCAGACCGGCGCGCTACGCGACATGGTTCAGAATCACATGCTTAACCTGCTTTGCCTGACGGCGATGGAGCCGCCGGCGAGCATGAACCATGACGACGTCCGCAACGAAAAGATCAAGGTGCTGCGCTCGCTCAAGCCGATTACGCCGCAGCACATACGCCAAACGACGGCGCGCGGCCAGTACGCGGCCGGCATGATCGACGGCAAGGCGGTGCAGGCCTACGGCGCCTCGAGCAAGAAAGAACAGGCGCCCGCGGACGACGCCAAGGCTGAGACTTTCGTCGCCATCAAGGCCGAGATCGACAATTGGCGCTGGCAGGGCGTGCCGTTCTATATGCGTACCGGCAAGCGCATGGCGCGCAAGTCGTCGCAGATCGTGTTCGAATTCAAGCCGGTGCCACACTCCATCTTCGGCGAAGAGCCGTTGCAGCCGAACCGTCTCGTGCTGCGTCTGCAGCCGGAAGAGGGCGTGGAGATGTCGATCATGACCAAGGAGCCGGGTCCGGGCGGCTTTCGCATGCGCAGCCTGCCATTGAACCTGAGTTTCAGCCAAGCGTTCGAAATCGCCTACCCGGACGCCTATGAGCGGCTGCTCATGGAGGTGCTGCGCGGCAACCCGGCGCTGTTCATGCGCGGCGACGAGGTCGAGGCCAGCTGGCAGTGGATCGATCGGATCCTGGAAAGCTGGCGGACCGAGCAGGTCGAGACCCAGGAATACATGGCCGGCAGCTGGGGGCCCACCGATGCCTTCGTGCTGCTCGATCGCGACGGGCGGCGCTGGTACGACAGCTGAGCTTCGCGGCTTATTAAGAACAGATCAGATCACGAGGGACCGTTCCCATGGCTGAATTGATACAATACGCCAGCCGTGACGACGCCGCGCGCGAGCTCGCGCTATCGATTGCCGGACGTTTGCGCGAAGCGATCGCCGAGCGCGGCGAGGCCAGTCTCGTGGTATCCGGCGGCAGTTCGCCCAAGGCGCTGTTCGAGTATTTGGCGAGCGAGGAGTTGGCTTGGTCGCGCGTTACGGTCATCCCCTCGGATGAGCGCTGGGTGCCGGTCGATGACGAACAAAGCAACGAGCGGCTCATCCGCACCACGTTGCTGGTGGGCCCGGCCGCCGAGGCGCGTTTCGTCGGCCTCTACCGCGATACGGACACGCCGGACGCGGCGCTCGATGCGGTCGCCGACGACTTGGCCGACGTGCCGCGTCCGTTGGACGTCGTGCTCCTCGGCATGGGGGACGACGGCCACACGGCATCGTTGTTCCCGCACGCCCCGGATATCGAGGCCTGTCTCGAGGCTCGGGGCGCCTGTGTGGCGCCGACGGTCGGCCCGCCGGCTCGGTTGTCGCTGACGCTGGCTTATTTTACCGACGCGAAGAGCATCGATCTGCTGATTTTCGGCGACGACAAGCGTGACGTGTTCGAACGCGCCGAGCAGCCCGGCCCGGTGGCGGCGCTGCCGGTACGGGGCGTGTTGCATCTGGAGCGCCCGACCCCCCGGGTCCACTGGGCGCGATAAACGATCGCGTCCGGCCGGTACCGGGCGTCAGCGAGCGGAGGCTGTTATGGCTCTTAATCCCGTTTTACACGACGTAACCCAGCGCATAATCGAGCGTAGCCGCGCTTCCCGGACGGACTATCTGGCCCGCATGAACGAAGCCGGGCGGCACGGCCCGCATCGCGGCACGATCTCGTGCTCCAATCTGGCCCACGGGTTCGCCGCCTGCGGACCGTCCGACAAGGACGCGTTGGCCGCCGATGTAAGGCCCAACGTGGGTATCGTGTCGGCCTACAACGAAATGTTGTCGGCCCACCAGCCGTTTGTGGACTACCCGGACATCATCAAGAAGGCGGCTTGGGACGCCGGCGGCGTGGCTCAGTTCGCCGGTGGCACGCCGGCGATGTGCGACGGCGTGACCCAGGGCCAGCCCGGCATGGAGCTGTCGCTGTTCTCGCGCGACGTGATCGCGCTGGCCACCGGCGTGGCGTTGACCCATAACATGTTCGACGCCGCCATCTGCCTTGGGGTCTGCGACAAGATCGTGCCGGGGCTCTTGATCGGCAGCCTCGCCTTCGGCCATCTGCCGGTAATCTTCGCCCCGGCCGGACCAATGACCTCGGGCATGTCCAACCCGGTCAAGGCCAAGGTGCGCGAGCGTTTCGCCCAAGGCGAGGTCGGCCGCGACGAACTGCTCAAGGCTGAATCGATGGCCTATCACAGCCCGGGCACCTGCACTTTCTACGGCACGGCCAACTCCAATCAGCTCATGATGGAATTTATGGGGCTGCACTTGGCCGGCACGTCGTTCGTCAATCCAGGCACGCCGCTACGGCACGCGCTGACCGAGGCCGCGGCCCGGCGCGCGGTCGAAATGGCCGCGGTGGCCGACGACAGCGACGCCCGACGCATGTGCGACATCGTCGACGAAAAATCCGTGGTCAACGGCCTGGTGGGGCTGTTGTCGTCCGGCGGCTCGACCAACCACACCATGCATTATGTCGCGGTGGCGCGGGCGGCCGGGATCAAGATCGACTGGGACGATTTCTCCGAGCTGTCGGCGGCGGTGCCGCTGCTGGCACGGGTCTATCCCAACGGCATTGCGGACGTGAACCACATGCGCGCGGCCGGCGGCATCCAACTGATGGTCCGCACGCTGCTCGATGCCGGTCTGTTGCACGACGACGTGATGACCATCGAAGGCCACGGACTGCATCGCTACACCAAGGAACCGTTTCTCGAAAACGGTGAGCTGGCTTGGCGCGAGGGCCCGAGCGCGAGCCACGACGAAGACGTCATGCGCACGGTCGATAACCCGTTCGCGGCGACCGGCGGCATTAACGTGCTCAGAGGCAACCTCGGCCGGGCCATCATCAAGACCTCCGCGGTCGACCGGAAATATCGCCGTATCGAGGCGCCGGCGCAGGTTTTCTCGACCCAGCAGGCGGTGCTCGATGCCTTCAAGGCGGGCGAGTTGGACAAGGATGTCGTGGTTGTCATTCCTTACCAGGGACCGCGCGCCAACGGTATGCCGGAACTGCACAAGCTCACGCCCTGCCTGTCCGTGCTGTTGCAGCGCGGTTATCAGGTCGCGTTGGTCACCGACGGCCGCATGTCGGGCGCCTCCGGCAAAGTGCCGGCCGCGATTCAGGTCACGCCCGAAGCCAAACTGGGCGGGGCTATCGGCAAGATTCGCGACGGCGACATGATGCGGGTCGACAGCGAGACCGGCGAACTGTCGGTACGGGTCGACCAGGCCGAGCTGGATGCCCGCGAAGAAATCGTCTTTGCCGAACCGCCACCGACCGAATACGGCTTCGGGCGCGAATTGTTCGCGCTGTTCCGCCATAACGCCGCGCCGGCCGAGGAAGGCGCAGGTCCGGTGCTCTACGGCTAAGAGGGCCCTCTTAGCCGAAGCGCGGTCCAATACATATCTAAGGGGTAAGCATGGCCGATACACTCGCCATCATGAAAATGTCGCCGGTAATCCCGGTGGTGACTATCCATTCGGTGGACGACGCGGTGGCGATGGCGCGCGATCTGCATGCCGGGGGGCTTAAGACGATCGAGATCACGCGCCGCACGCAGGTCGCGCTCGACGCGGCCCGGGCGATTCGCGAGGCGGTGCCGGAACTTTGCCTCGGCGTTGGCACCGTTTGGACCGAATCTCAGGCGCGCGAGGCGATTGAGGCTGGCGCACAGTTCATGGTCTCGCCGGGCATCGCCGACGAGGTCGGCGCGGTCTGTCGCGAAGCGGACCTGCCTTATTTGCCCGGCGCGCAAACGGTCAGCGAGGTGGCTTATTTGGCGCGCCAGGGTTGGCAACAGGTCAAATTGTTCCCGGCCTCGGTGATCGGCGGCCCGTCCGCAATCAA
>NZ_DASSKM010000167.1:0-4446 GCF_035690525.1 Salinisphaera sp. | reverse complement strand
GGGCGGCGAAGCCTTGGTCGCGCACCTGAGCGCGCGGGGCGTGCGCGCCTCGATCGGGCACTCGGGCTGTACCGCGGCCCAGGCCGAAGCGGCGATCGCGGCGGGCGCGAACCGCGGCACGCATCTGTTCAACGCCATGGTGGGCCTACACCACCGCGAGCCGGGCGCGCCTTGTGCGCTGCTCACGAGCCCGGGTGCGCGCGTCGAGATCATCGCCGACGGGCTGCATGTCATCCCGGCCATGGTGAAGCTGGCCTGGCGCGCGGCCGGGTCCGACCGGCTCATGGCGATCACCGACGCCATGCGGGCCAAAGGGCTTGGCGACGGCGACTACGAACTCGGCGGCCAGCCGGTTAAGGTCGTGCACGGCGAAGCGCGGCTGGCCAACGGCACGCTTGCCGGCAGCGTGCTCACCTTCGACGCGGCGTTTCGCAACTTGCTGAATTTCACCGGCTGCGAACTGGCGGATGCGATCGCGATGACCAGCACCAACGTGGCCCGCGATCTGGGCGTCGCCGATCGCAAGGGCGTTTTGAACGAAGGCTACGACGCCGATCTGGTCGTGCTCGATGCCGATTTCAAGCCGCGGATAACGGTCTGCCGAGGCCGTATCGCGCACGACCCCGAGGGGCTTGCCGGCGCGCTTTGACCGCGCCCGAGCCCCGACTCGATCGAGCCGGCGGGATCGTCTAATCCGCGCAATATTTTGCATTGAACGGCGAGGTTTGCAGGAATAGGCAGGCATCCGATCGAATCGAGCCAGTTCGCGCTTGCGGGTAGTAGTGGCTCTTTGGGCATACTCGAAGCATGGTTTCCAATAAACAATGCGAGAATAATCATGCGCTATAACGCACTGGGCAATACCGGCCTGTTCGTTTCCGAGTTGTGTCTCGGCACGATGACTTTTGGCGGGCAGGGCGAGCTGTGGAGCCAGATCGGCGATCTGCAGCAGGCGGATGCCGACAAGCTCATCGGCCGCTCGCTCGATGCCGGCATCAATTTCATCGATACGGCGGATGTCTATTCCGAGGGCCAGTCGGAAATCATTACCGGCCAGGCGCTGAAGAACCTCAAGGTACAGCGCGACGAGATCGTGGTGGCGACCAAGGTTTTCGGCCCGACCCAGAGCGCGGGCCCGGCCGCGAGCGGCGTCAATACGCGCGGCGCGTCGCGCTATCACATCATGGAAGGGGTAAAAGCCAGCCTGCGGCGGCTGCAGCTCGATCATATCGATCTCTATCAGATTCACGGCTTCGACCCGGCAACGCCAATCGCCGAAACGGTGCGGGCTTTGCACACGCTGGTCGAACAGGGGCATGTCCGTTATGTGGGCGTCTCCAATTGGGCGGCGTGGCAGATCGTGAAAGCGATCGGCATTGCCGAGCGCCAGGGCTGGCATCGCTTCGAATCGCTGCAGGCCTACTACACCCTGGCCGGCCGCGATCTGGAACGTGAATTGGCGCCCATGCTGGAAAGCGAGAACCTGGGGCTGATGGTCTGGAGCCCGCTCGCCGGCGGCCTGCTCAGCGGCAAGTTCGATCGCGATAGCGAGGCCGAGGCCGGCAGCCGCCGCACGACCTTCGATTTCCCGCCGGTCGATCGGGAGCGCGGCTTCGATTGTATCGACGTGATGCGCGAGATCGCCGACGCCAAGGGCGTATCGGTGGCCCGCATCGCCTTGGCGTGGCTGCTGCATCAGTCGGTGGTGACCAGCGTGATTATCGGCGCCAAGCGGATCGACCAGCTCGACGACAACATCGCGGCGACCGACGTCGTATTGGCCGAGGATGAACTGGCCCGCCTGAACGAGGTGAGCGCGCTGCCATCGGAATATCCGGGCTGGATGTTTCAGCGCCAGGGCGAATATCGCCGGCAGCAACTGGCGGATTCGCGCAAGCGCTGAATTGCAATCGGGCGGTCGGCTGGTTCCGGCCGGCCGTGCGGCATGTAATACCAATCTGCAAAAGCAATGACCTGCCGGCCAAAACGGTCCGCAAATGCACGCGAATAAGACGTGCTTATGCGCTTTTCTCGCTTTCATTCGCGTTTATTGGCGTTCATTTGCGGACTAATTTTTCTTTGCAAACCGGTCGGTTTTTATGAAGGTTGGTATCGCAGCCTCTAGAGCGCCGCGCGCCCGACGCCGATCAGCAGCGCGATCCAGCCGGCGATCAACAGCACGCCGCCGATCGGTGTGATCGCGCCCAGAATCTTCACGCCGGAGCCGGCAAGCACATAGAGGCTGCCCGAGAAGATCAGCGTGCCGACGATGAAGCACCAGGCGGCGGTGGTCATGGCCGCGCCGGTGGTGCCGGTGCGCATCAGCACGCCGAGCGCCAGCAGGGCCAGGGCGTGATAAAACTGATATTGCTCGGCGGTGTGCCAGACCGCCTGCATCTTCTCCGGTAGGCGGGACGACAGCGCATGCGCGCCGAAGGCGCCGAGGCAGACCGCGAGCCCGCCGTAGAGCGCGGCGATGACAAGCGTCAGCCGGATCATGATGCGGCCTTGTCGGTCAGCGCGACGGTGCCGGTGGCGAACGTCACGGCCCGGCCGCCGACGTGTACACGATCGCCCTCGACACGGCAGACGAGTTCGCCGCCGCGGGCCGAGATCTGGCGGGCGGCCAGCTCATGCTTGCCGAGCCGCGCGCTCCAGTATGGCGCCAGCGTGCAGTGGGCCGAGCCGGTGACCGGGTCTTCGTCCACACCGTGGCCGGGAGCGAAATAGCGCGAGACGAAATCGTGCGCGCCGTCGTCGGCCGGCGCGGTGGCGATGAAGCCGAGATTGGTTTGCGCTGAGTGCCGGGCCAGCGCGCGCATGTCGGGATCGAGCGCGGCGACTTCGGCCGCGCTTTCGAACACCGCCAGATAGTTGTTGGACGCCCGCCATTCCACGGCCTGCCCGCCGAGCGCGGCAGCGACCTCGGTGATATCGTGATCAATCGGCTCGGCCACGCGCGCCGGCAGGTTCAGCCACAGCCGGCCGTCGCGGTCCGTCACGCCGAGTTCGCCGGCCATGCGGGTGACGAACGTCAGCGGCGCTCGGTAGCCGTCGAGTTCGTTGAGCAGCACATGGGCGCTGGCCAGCGTGGCGTGGCCGCAGAGCTCGACCTCGACCGCGGGCGTGAACCAGCGCAGTTCGTGGCGGCCGGCCGCTCCCGGTACGACGAAGGCCGTTTCCGACAAGTTATGTTCGGCGGCGATCGCGGCCAGCACGGCGTCGTCCGGCCAGGCTTCGAGCACATAGACCGCGGCGGGATTGCCGGCGAATACGCGATCCGTGAAGGCATCGACCTGATGAAACGTCAACGGTTGTCGTCCGGTTGTCATAAAGGCGTCATGTAATGTGGTGCCGTAGCGGCTCTGAGACCGCGCCAGGAGAGTGTCGCATGACCCGACCCGCCGATGCGTCGAGCGTTCCCACGCCGGAGGCGTTCGATGCCGCCGAACTGTTCATCAATCGAGAGCTGTCGCTGCTCGAATTCAACGATCGGGTGCTCGATCCGGCGCTGGACAATTCGGTGCCCCTGCTGGAGCGGTTGAAGTTCCTGTGCATATCGTCGACCAATCTGGACGAGTTCTTCGAAGTGCGGGTGGCCGGTCTGAAGCAGAAGGCCGAGTTGCTGGATGCGCCCGGCGAGCCCGACAACCGGGCGCCGAGCGAGGTGCTGCGGGTGATCAGCGAGCGCGCCCACACGCTGGTCGACAAGCAGTACAAGACGCTCAACAACGAGATCATCCCGGCGCTCGAGGTCGAGGGCATCCGTTTTTTGCGCCGCGCCGAATGGAACGCCGGGCAGCGGGCCTGGCTGGCCGAATACTTCGAGGAGGAATTATTGCCGGTGATCAGCCCGATCGGGCTCGATCCGGCGCATCCATTTCCGCGGATTCTCAACAAGTCGCTGAACTTTATCGTCGCCATCGACGGCACCGATGCCTTCGGCCGCAAGATCGAGCATGCCGTGGTGCAGGCGCCCAGAGCATTGCCGCGGATCATCCAGCTACCGCCGGCCGAGACCGGCAGCGGCGCGCACGATTTCGTGTTCCTGTCGTCGATCATCCACGAGCACGTGGGCGATCTGTTTCCGAGCATGCGCGCCGAGGGGTGTTATCAGTTCCGGGTGACCCGCAATTCCGATCTGTACGTGGACGAGGAAGAGGTCGACGATCTGCTGCGCGCGGTCGAGGGCGAGCTGCCGGGGCGGCGCTATGGCGATTGCGTGCGCCTGGAGGTGGCCCACAACTGTCCGGAACAACTCTGCGACTATCTGCTGGCGCGGTTTCTGCTCACCCGCGACGATCTGTATCAGGTCAACGGCCCGGTCAACGTCAACCGGCTACTGTCGCTGCAGGGCCGGGTCGACCGGCCGGATCTGAAATATCCGGCGTTCAATCCAAGCCTGTCCGGCGCGCTGGCGCCCTTTGGCGATCTGTTCGCCGAGAT
>NZ_DASSKM010000166.1:0-30567 GCF_035690525.1 Salinisphaera sp. | reverse complement strand
ATTCGAAGCCCGCAAATACGGCGGGGCCGGGCTCAAGCGCACGGCCTCGAGCGATCGTTATCATTGGGACTGGTCCGCCATGGACACGATCGGCCTATGGGAAAAAGTCTGCGTGCCGATCGCCGGCTGCTCGTGGACGAGTGAACCCATCGGCTGGGGTGCGGCCCACGCCGTGGGCTTTGACCACAGCGACGGCACCCGCTACCAATACCTGAATGGCGGCAACTTCCCCAACGGCCTGGACCGCGATGAGGCCTGGGGCGGCGCGGTGCAAAATCCCCAAGCCGCCAGCCTGGCCGCCGGCGAATTCGAAGACCACAACCTGGCCCAAGTCGGCGGCCTACAGCCTTTCTACGCCTTTCGCGACGCAACCGCCTACCACGATTACGGCCCCGCCAACATCGCCGTCTACGTCAAGGGCGCCGAGGCCATCTCCTCCGAACACACCATGCTGGACACCGTCGCCCCGGAAATCGACACCGAGGGCGCGGGCGGGCTGAGCCACCGCCGCATCAGCGCCGCGGCCAAGGCGCGCCCGGTGTTCATGCGCGCCACCGACCTGGATAGCTTCGCGCGTAGCGACGGCCACTACGAACACGGCAACCTGTTCAACCCCTTCTGGCAACCCCGGCTGGTCGAACTGACGACGGCCGAAAAACAACAAATCGCGGCGGCCCTGGCGGCTACGCCGTAGCAACTCAGAGACTTGAATTTATGAATCAATCTGCCGGATGGTGGACAGGACTTGGGTAGCCCGATTGAAAGCCATTCGGACGACGCCCCGGACGATACAACGGACGCCGGCCTGGACGAATATACCGGCGACCCATCGAACGGCGGTTCGGGCACCGACACCGACGGCTCGAACAGCGATAACACCGATCCGGGCGATACGTCGGGCGGTTCCGGTACCGGCCCGGGCGGCGGCCCGAATGGTGATAATCCCAGCCCGGGCGCCAACAACCCCGGAGACTCGGACGACGCCGACAATGCGGATGATACCGATTCGAACGACGACGACGACGGCCTGGACATCGATTGGCAAACCATCCTGGGCATCGTCACCGCCGCCGCCGAAATCGACTGCCTGGCCACACCCCCGCTACACCCGTACTGGACCGCAATGGACATAGCCGCGTATCACGCGGCAAAACAAGCCTATGAAACCGATGGGGTCGGCTTTGCAGAGCAAGGCATTGTGTACGAAAACCCTCCGCCCGGCTTCTCGGCAAGTCTGACCCAAGCACCCAGCGGCCGCTGGATCGTCGCGTTTCGCGGCACGAATCCCTTCAGCGGTGCTGACTGGCGTGACAATGTAGATCAGGCTTTGTTAGGTCATTCGCCTCAGTACGAGTACGCAATAACTCTCGCAAGGCTTGTAAAAAAGAAGCTGGGCAAGAACGTCCTCTACGTCGGCCATTCGCTCGGCGGCGGTATGGCGGACGCCGCCGCCTTTGCCACCGGCAGCGATGCGATTACATTCAATGCCGCCGGCCTGCATCCCAACTATCGAACCGGCCCGCCGGGCTCGCTCCGCAATCATTATATCGTCGGCGAGGTGTTGACCACGCTGCAAACCACCACGCCGTTGCCGGACGCCCCCGGTGTGCAAATCGCCCATTCCGCAAGCTGTACCAAAGACCCGGGCCGGCGTCACTCGATCAGCACTTTTCATCCGCCCGACAAGCCCGGCTTCGAGATCACCGATCGTTCATCGGGCAATGCACCATTACCAGATACTCCGGGCGACAGCCCTATGGCAATGACTCATGATAGATCAAGCGGTATCGGCAACGAATTGGAAATGTATGTATCGCCCGACAAACACGAGTAATCGCTAGGCGGCCGGTCATATCCCAAAAGGCTTATCCATGAAAAAAAGTTTATCTGTCATACTGGTTTTAGCTGCCTGTATACCCTTAACCGCCTGCGCCGGGGTTCAAGCGTTGGCCAAGCAACGTCTGAATAACATGCAAGCCAGCGAGTACTTCCGAAAGCCCGCCGAGATCGCCCTCGTGAAAGCGGCGGGCGAGGGCGGTGTTCAACGAATGCAACAGGCCATTGCGCACGGCGCCGATGTCAACGCCGTCGGCAAGGACGGTATGGCGCCGCTCATCTGGGCAGTCGGCGTTCATCCCAACCTGAAAGGTTTTAAGTATTTGCTGGCACACGGCGCCAATCCGAACACCGTGACCGACCTACCCGAGAGTTTTAATTCCGACAAAGCGTATGTAATCGAGATCGCTTACGAACAGCCTGATCCGCGATTTATGAAAGCATTGTTGGAAGCGGGAGCCGATCCGGATACCGAGGTGGGTGGAAAGGCCACTTTGTTATCGGCTGCAAGCTCCGATGATCGTTTGGCGCAGATAAAACTACTCGTGGAGTATGGTGCCGATGTCAACCATAGGTCGAAGCTCAATGCTACGCCGCTGTATTACGCGGTATTTGGTCAAAAGTACAAAACCGCTTTATTTCTACTACGCTCTGGTGCGGACCCTACAATAGAAGACAAGGGAGGAGACAGCGCTTTGGATGAAATAAAAAGCGAGAGAGCGCGCGAAAAAAAATTTGCAGATAAATTACCAGGCTATTCTGAATTTATTGAAGCACTTAAAAAAAGAGGCTATTTGAAAGACAATTTCTAAAATGATAGGCCTATTCTTGAGAAGGTCATCATGAAACGCTGTCTGCTAGTCCTCGTATTGCTATTGTCGACCTGCCTAACGCTATCCGCCTGCGCGGCCACGGCCCAGGCGCTGGCCCAGATGCGGCTGAATACCATGCAGGCCAGCGAGTATTTCCAAAAGCCCGCCGAGATCGCCCTGGTGGAAGCAGCGAGCGAAGGCGATATAAAGGGCATGCAACAGGCCATTGCGCACGGCGCCGATGTCAACGCCGTCGGCAAGGACGGCATGGCCCCCCTCATCTGGACGGCCGCCATCCACCCCAACCTGCAAGGCTTCAAGTATCTGCTGGCGCACGGCGCCGATCCGAACCTGGTGACGGATACCGATGAAGGCCCCGGCAAAGACCTGGCCTACATCATCAAAGTGGCGTACCTGCAATCCGATCCGCGGTTCTTGAAAGCGCTGTTGGAAGCCGGCGCCGATCCGAATACCGTTGTCGGAGAAACCGATACATTGTTATTTTTCCCCAGCCTGGATCAGCGCCTATCGCAGACTAAGCTGCTAATCAAATATGGTGCAAACGTTAATTATCAAGGGCCTGTTTACGGTATCACGCCTATAGAAAACGCGATCGACGGCCGTCAGTTTAAAGCCGCGTTGTTGCTCCTGCGTTCCGGTGCCGACCCCACCCTAGAAGACAGCAACGGCGACGGCGCGCTTACCACCCTTAAAATGTTCCGAGCGAGTGCTAAAAAGGTCGCAAAAAACGAGCTGCCCGACGGTTACCCCGAACTCATCCAGGCGCTCAAAAAAAGAGGCTATCTGGAAGCCGACTTTTGAGCCCATCGGCCAACATCGCCGTCTACGTCAAGAGCGCCGAGGCGATCTCTTCCGAGCACACCATGCTGGACACCGTCGCCCCGGAAATCGACACCGAGGGCGCCGGCGGATTAAGCCACCGCCGCATCAGCGCCGCGGCCAAGGCGCGTCCGGTGTTCATGCGCGCCACCGACCTGGACAGTTTTGCGCGTAGCGACGGCCACTACGAACACGGCAACCTGTTCAACCCCTTCTGGCAACCCCGGCTGGTCGAACTGACGACGGCCGAAAAACAACAAATCGCGGCGGCCCTGGCGGCCACGCCGTAGCAACCTTGAGGCTTGGCTTATGCGTCTAAACAACTCATCCCGTCAAATGATCGTGGGCACGGTAGCCGCGCTGGCGGTGCTCGGCGCGGGACCGGCGCTTGGCAAGGACTCGCAAGAAAAAGGCGGCTATTGCCCGAATGCTTTGCCGGATCCCCTCTGGATGAGTACGGAGTTGATGGCCAAATATGGAGACTACGAGACCAACCCGGCGCACACGAAGCGCCAATATGAAAGAGCAAAACTCAACTTCAATCGGCATAACGATTGTGTCACGTGGATTCATGGCACGGCTCAGCTTGCTGTACCTAGCTATAACTTGCACCGTAAATATACTAAACCACGACCAAGAAAGCTAACATCGCATGATAGAGTTAAAGAAGATTCGCATCATATGAAAGATAGTTATATTTCTTACGCAATAGAGTATCTCCAAAGAAAATATATCGATGCTACCGTCGATTTAGCGTATCAAGGCAAGAGCCAGAAAGAAATTGTAAAAGAACTCTACTGCGCATGCCTGAGTGACTACCCGGTCGCCTTAAAGGCCGACGAGCGCCGGCAAGAGCGCTACAACAAAACACACTCCGAATGAGCTCGGGCGCGGTCCCGGCAGCGTCATGAGCCCACCCGCCAGCCGCGCGCGCCAGACCGGCGTCGGCGCGGTGTAATACATCCTCGGCAGCGGGGTATTGCTGTTCTTGTTACTGGCCCCGTTTCCGCTGCACGGCACCACCCAGAATGTCGTCCAACGCCTAATCCATGCCATCCAAAAGAACAGGCCGGTTATTTCTATGTCGCCAGCCAACCGTCGCTACCACGCGGCCCGGGCGGGCTGAGCCACCTGCCGGACGGTGGACCGGTCCTGGGCGGTGCGTCCGCTAGCCGTTCGGGCGGTGTTTTCAGCGGCTAACCGGACGATGCATTGATGAACGCCGGGGTCGTCTTCGTGTTTCGCTCTATCAGGCTTGCCTCTAAATTGATAATGTAATGAGAAAATAATGCTAAATACTACTCCTGTAGCGTCAATATTTATGTTTCTGGTCGCGTCCCTTGCGGGCGCGTTGGGGCAGTACCTGTACAAGTCCGGTGCGGAGGTCGCGGATGGATCGTTCGCAGGCTATATTATGAATGCGCGCATTCTCGCCGGGGTGGGGTGTTATATCGCGGTCATGGTGCTGTTTGTTGCGGCATTTCGCCGTGGCGGCTCGTTGACAGTACTCTACCCGGTCTATGCCAGCACATTCATCTGGGCGGCCGGTATCGCCTGGTGGGCATACGGTACGCCGATCCGGCCTATACATGTCGCAGGAATGGTGTTGCTGGTGGCGGGCATGTATTTGATGGGGAGGACGCAATGAGCGAGCCGTCTTACGAGCCTTTGGATCGCCGTCCTATTAAGGCGCGATCGACACGCTGGGCGGCGACTGCTGCCGATGCGCTGGTCCGGGCGGGCGTTTCACCGAACGCGATTTCGATGGCCGGTCTGTTTGCGGCGGTTGCCGGTGGCGTAGCACTGGCATTTACAGGTGCAGTCGAAACAGGCGGCGCGGAGCGGTTGTTGTGGCTGTTGGGCATAGCGCTTGTTCAATCGCGATTACTGTGCAATATGCTTGACGGGATGGTGGCCGTGGCTTCGGAGCGCGCCTCGCCTATCGGCGAGCTGTATAACGAGGTGCCGGACCGGGTAGCCGATGTTGGCGTACTCGTCGGGTTGGGTTATGCCGCGGGAGGAAATGCAACCTTAGGATATGTCGCGGCGTGCATGGCGCTGTTCGTGGCCTACGTTCGGGCAATGGCCAAGGCGGCGGGGGCGCCAAACGACTTTCGCGGGCCGATGGCCAAGCCGCATCGGATGTTTGTTGTGACAGCGATCGGGATTTATATGGTGGTGGCTCCGGGCGCGTGGCAGATTGCCTGGGGCCCGGGTAGCGCCTGGGGCATTGCGGCAGCGGGACTGTTGATAATCATCGCCGGCGGAGCGGTCACGGCCATGCGGCGGTTGCAAAGTGCAGCCCGTTCGCTCTTAACTAATATGTGATCTAAAGATTAAAATTAAAATAAACTATTGAATTTAATAAATTTTTATTCGTTTTCATATGTTGTTTATCCGTTAGTGGGTGCGCGGCGTTTATTAGCGGTGATTTTAAAGATGTACCGGTGGACGAAGGCTCTGGAGTTCGTGGCGTCTGGGGAGTTCGCGCCAGAACGGTTGCTAAAGTCATGTCGGCGAATAATCTCGATATTTCTGCTTCCAAGGTTTGTTACATGGAGTAGAGCGTAGCCCAGCAAGACACCGTGGTCGATCGCTTCCGCAGCTCCGGCCGCAACCCATCTTGGGCGATCTTGCGATGCCATCGACCGCCGGCGTTAAGCATCCGCAGAGCAGAAAATGACTTGAATAAAGGGAGAAGCCGATGCGTTTACCGAGCCGAATCGCGGCGGCGTTGATTAAAGGTTTCGCCCGCCTGCTGACCGGCGCGCGCGGCTACTGGTCGGGCTGCGCGCCGGATATGACGCAGCGGATCTATTTCGCCAATCATGCCAGCCATGCCGACTTCGTCCTGGTATGGACAACCCTGCCGTCGGAGCTTGCCGCCGGCACGCGCCCGGTTGCCGGCGCCGATTACTGGAACAAGGGGCGCATCAAGCGGTTCATCATCCACGATGTGTTTCACGGCGTGCTGATCGAGCGCGAGCGCGATGCGAGAACCGAAGATCCGGTCGAAACACTGATTACAACACTGGACCAGGGCTATTCGATCATCGTGTTTCCGGAGGGTACGCGCAATCTCGACGATGACAATCTGCTGCCGTTCAAAAGCGGCATTTATCATTTGGCGCGCCAGCGGCCGGGCGTCGAACTGGTACCGGTTTGGATCGAAAACGCCCAGCGGGTGATGCCGAAAGGGCGGCTCATCCCGCTGCCCTTGCTGTGCTCGGTGCATTACGGCACACCGCTGCATTGCGGAACGGACGAAGAGAAAACCGTGTTTCTGGATCGCGCCCGTCAGGCGCTGGTCGACACCGCGCCGCATTCCCGTGAAGCAGAGGAGCCGTCATGACGAGCGTACAGCAACAAGCATTGCTGATCTTCGCCGGCGTGGCCGGCATTCTCGTTCTCGCCAGCGCTATCGGCTACGGCCTGAAGCTGGGCATCGCCCGGGGTCAGGCGCACGCGGTGATCGATAACCTCAACGCGCGCGTGAATGCGTGGTGGGTCATGGTCATCGTGATCGGGCTAGCGTATGCGTTCGGCAGAAACGGCGTGATTGCGCTGTTTGCCATCGTATCGTTCTTTGCGCTGCGCGAGTTCGCCACGATTGCGCCGACGCGCCGCGGCGACTACATGGTGCTGCTGCTGAGTTTTTTCCTGGTTACGCCGGTGCAGTATTTGTTGATCGGCATCGAGTGGTACGGGCTGTATTCGATCTTCATTCCGGTCTACGCTTTCCTGCTGCTGCCTGTATTGGCCGTGGTCGCCAGCGATACGCGCGGTTTTCTCGAGCGCACGGCGATCGTGCAGTGGGGGGTGATGCTGTGTGTGTTCTGTATCTCACATGTGCCGGCGCTGCTTACGCTGGATATTCCTGGCTATGCCGGCCGTAACGCGCTGTTGCTGTTTTTTCTTATTATCGTTGTGCAATCCAGCGACGTGCTGCAATACATCTGGGGGCGACTGTTCGGGCGGCACAAGCTGGCGCCGGGCGTTTCGCCGTCGAAGACGGTCGAGGGGCTCGTGGGCGGCATCCTGAGCGCGACGCTGATCGGTACGCTGCTGTGGTGGATGACGCCGTTTTCCATCGTTTTTGCCGCCGGCATTTCATTTGTCATTACGGTGATGGGCTTTCTCGGCGGGCTGGTGATGTCGGCGATCAAGCGTGACCGCGGCATAAAGGACTGGGGCGCAAGCATCGCCGGGCACGGCGGCATGCTCGACCGGCTGGACTCTGTATGCTTTTCCGCGCCGATTTTTTTCCACCTCGTTCGTTACGGGTGGGCCGGTTAGCGCCACGATGAGGGCGATAGAAAAACCTGCCTCGGGTATTCGAAAATATAGCGGCCGCGCTGTAGTTGGTCGCTGCCGTTTGGACGGCTGCAAGTGAATTTTTACGCCGTAAGTTTCTGAACCGAAAATGCCCGCCCGAACACTATACTGAGGCTCGGTATCACAGGCTTTCGCGGCGAGCGTAAATATAGTTATCATGAAATGTGGCCACAGCATATAAGCCGCCAATACAACGAACATGGCTTAACAGGAATCGGCGTAACGGTCGTGAAATTCGACCGGCAGTACGCTCCCTTGCCCATCCAACGGACCGAGCGTCGCTATGGCAGAAGGTGCAAATCAACCCGCACACGATGGCCGCCAGGGCGGTCAGGCGCTCACCGAGTTCATTGTGGTCGGCGTTTTCGTGCTGTTGCCGTTATTTTTGCTGATCCCAATCGTTGCCCAATTGATCTCGCAAAATCAGGCCGTGGAAATCGGCGCGCGTTATGCGGCCTGGGAGCGCACCGCCTGGAATCAGCCCGGCGGCGACGGCCCAACCAAGTCCGATGCGCGCATCGCCCGGGAAATCGATACCCGCATCTTCGCTCGCGACGATCAGCCGATCGTATCCGAGGCGGAGGTCACAGCCGAACTGGACCCATTCTCGCGCCGCGTCAACGGCGACAACGAGGCGCTCATTCAAAAGCATTCAGGCACCGACACGTACGCTGCGGTTCACACTACGCAGTCGGCGCCCAGCGCGATACTTTCGCCCATTGTTACGGGGCTTTCGGGGCTCATCAATGGCGTGGCCGGCGCGTTGGGTGGGCATTCCGCCGGGCTCGATCTCAATCAGCAGGGGCTGTACGCGGTCGATGTGTCGGTACCGTTGACCGATCTGACCGACATCTTCGACCTGCCCGGCGTCGATCTGAGCAGCCTGCAACTTTCGGCGCATGACGCATTGCTGACCGAAACCTGGGCGGCCCGCGGCACCGAGGACGCGCAAGACAAGATTCGCGGTCTAATGCCGATTACGCTATTGAACAGTCCCGTGATCGAGACGGCCCGGTCGAAGCTGAGCGTGCTGCCCATCGCCAAAGAGCTGGAACCGGGTTGTCTCGACTTCGGCCGCGTCGAACTGGGGCCCGTGCCCCATGGTCGAAGGGGCCCGGAGGTGGGCAACCGCGGCGACTCCGGCCTTCCCGGCTGTGGCCTATGAGTAGCCGAGGTCGTCATTCCGAGCGCGCCCGATTTCGTCGGCGGTGCCGCCGTGGGCTCGCCGGTTCGGCGTGGATCGGTTTGTGCCTGCTGTGGATTGCGCCGGCGCAGGCCGACTCGGCGCCGCATCTGACGCTACCCGAAACCTTGCACGCCCAGGTCGTGGCGGGCGCCCTGCGCGTGCACGGCATCCCCACCAGGATTCTCGCGTTTCGCGCGTCCCGGAGCGCCGACGCGCTGGCGGACTATTTTGCCGGCCAGTGGGCCAACAAAATGCATCGCAGCCGGGCGGGGCGCTGGACCGTACTCTCGCATCGCGACGGTGCCTGGTTGACTACCATCCAGATCCGGAAGGCGTCGATGGGCCAAACCCGGGGCTTCATCGCCATGAGCCCGCTATTCAAGGCCATCGAGGACGGCCGGCGCCCTCCCGAGATCGATATCCCGATGCTGCACGGCACCACGGTCGTCAATGATCTGCAGGCCACGGATCATGGCAAGCAAAGCCGGACGCTGGTCCTGCGCAGCACCTGGTCGGCGAGCCAGAACCTCGACTTCTACCGCGCTTATTTCAAGGAACAAGGCTATGTCCCGGTTGGCCCTGGCGCCCTGGTCAAGGGCGATACCGGCGGCGCCATGATCCTCAACCGAGGCAATGAGCGGCTCGACCTGGCCGCCACCCAAGCCGGCCAAACCACGCTCATCACGATCGTCCGGGTGCAGCAGCCATGAAACTCCAAACAAGTCTGGCTCCGCGATAGCCGATAAGAAAAAGAGAAAGTCCGCAAATAAACGCCAAAAATACGCAAAATAAAGAAAATTAGTTTCCATTTGCGTTTTTTCGCGTTCATTTGCGGATTGTTTATGTCTTCCTTTTGTATCCTTGTTTTTGCCAGGCTGGCACTAATCGGCGCGCGGCTGAGCCAGATCGGCGAGGGTTTCGCGCAAAAGCGTATAGAACGAGTTCACGGCGGCGATATCGACCCGCTCGGCCGGCGAGTGCGCGCCGCGAATCGTCGGGCCGAAGGAGATCATGTCCATCGCCGGGTATTTCGCGCCGATCAGGCCGCACTCCAGGCCGGCGTGGAGCACTTTCACTTCCGGTTTGCCGCCGGTTACGCGTTCGTGCACATCGACAAAGCGCGTCAGCAGATCCGATTTCGGGTTCGGCGTCCAGCCCGGGTAGCCGCGCTCGCGAGTGGCCGGGAGGCCGGCCAGTTCGAATAGCGTTGCGATCCGTTCCACCAGCGAGTCGCGCGCGGAATCGATCAGCGAGCGCACCATGATCTGTACTGTGAATACGCCGTCGGCGACCTGCACTACGCCGATGTTGTTGGATGTCTCGACCACGCCCGGGGCGGCTGAACTCATGCGCTCGACCCCGTAGGGCAAGGCATAGAGCAGGCGTACCAAGCGCTCGGTATCGACGGCCGACAAAGCCTTGTCGGCGTCGCCGCGCGCCTGCCCGACGGCCACTTGCCCGTCCGCGCCGGCCAGTTCCTTCTTGAACACCGCCTCCAGTTCCGCCAGTTCGGCCGTGGCCTCGTCGAAGGCCGTGTCCGGCAGGGCGACGGTGGCCCAGGCCGCGCGGGTGATGGCGTTGTCCATACGCCCGCCGTCGTAATCGACCAGTCTAAGGCCGAGCGGCAGCAGTGGGTGCAGGACGCGGGCGAGCAGCCGGTTGGCGCTGGCCCGGCCGGTATGGATATCCATGCCCGAGTGGCCGCCGGTCAATCCGTGCACGCCGATCCGGAACACCGTGAGCCCACCTTCCAGCGGGTGCTCGGCGAGTTCGGTGGCGGTGGTGACGTTGGCGCCGCCCGCGCAGCCGATACAGACTTCGCCTTCTTCCTCGGTGTCGAGATTGAGCAGCATGCGGCCGTCCAGCCAGCGCGGCGCGAGGTTGGCCGCGCCCACCAACGACACTTCCTCGGCCACGGTCAGTAGCAGCTCGAGCGGGCCGTGTTCCAGCGTGTCGTCCTCGAGGGCCGCCAGGCCCGCGGCCGCGCCGATGCCGTTGTCCGCGCCCAGCGTGGTGCCGCGCGCCTTGAGCCAGCCTTCCTCGACGAAGGTCTCGATCGGGTCTTTTTCGAAATCGTGATCCACGCCGGTATCGGCCTCGGCCACCATGTCCACATGAGCCTGCAACACCACGCCTGGTGCGTTCTCGTGGCCGGATGTGGCCGGCTTCACGATGCGCAGGTTGCCGGCCTGATCGCGTTCGTGGGCGAAACCGCGTTCGTCGGCCCAGGCCTTG
The DNA here is from genome assembly GCF_035690525.1 of Salinisphaera sp. Lineage (GTDB taxonomy): Bacteria > Pseudomonadota > Gammaproteobacteria > Nevskiales > Salinisphaeraceae > Salinisphaera. Next base: position 19,323 of record NZ_DASSKM010000166.1, on the reverse strand, counting down.
ATCTTCGACAGGATGGCGTGTTCGTGCCACGACGGCCGCGGCGTGTCGCAAAAAGTACGGAAATGCCGCCAGAGCGGCGTCGGTTCGAGTTGCCCAAGGTGCGCGTTCACGGCGTGGTTCCCATGATCGAGACGACAGCGGCAAAGCATAGGCAATCACGGCCGGCGAGACCATGCCCGGCGCCAGCTCCGACTTAGACCTATGGATGATCGACAGGCGCAAAAAAATCAATGATTGTTCAGGGTAAGCGGTTACCTCAAGAACAATATCGCGGTAAAGGAGGAGATATGGAATTCGAATTCCTGGTCGACGCACAGAATGTGCTCGGCGAAGGCCCGCTCTGGGATACCAAGGAAGCGCGTCTGTACTGGATCGACAGCCTCGGCAACACCGTCAACCGCTGTCGCCCCGACGGCAGCGGCATCGAAACGTGGCCGGTGCCGGCCAACATCGGCTCGTTGGCGCTGCGCGAGAAGGGCGGCGGCGTCGTGGCCTTGCAGAACGGTTTTCATTTCATCGATTTCGACAGCGGGGAATGCGAGTTCATCGTTGATCCGGAAGTCGGCAATCCCGGCACCCGTTTCAACGACGGCAAGGTCGACCGGCGCGGCCGGCTGATCGCCGGCTGCATGGATTACGACGAGCAGAGCGGCAGTGCCGGGCTGTATCGGCTGGACCCGGATCTGTCCTGCCACAAGCTGGACGACGGCATCGTGGTCTCGAACGGTCCGTGCTGGAGCCCGGACGACAAGACCTTCTATTTCGCCGATACCTGGAAGGCGATCTATGCCTACGACTACGATATAAACGCCGGCCAAGTTTCCAACAAGCGGGTGTTCGTGCCGGTCGAGGACGAGTCGCAAGGCGTGCCTGACGGGGCGACTGTGGATGCCGAGGGCTTCGTCTGGAGCGCCCAGGTCTACGGTTCGAAGATCAATCGCTATGCGCCGGACGGCACGCTCGATCGCTCGATCGATTTTCCGATTCAGAACATCACCAGCGTCATGTTCGGCGGCGAGAATCTGGACACCCTGTTTGTCACCAGCATGGGCCACCAGCCGGTGCGCGGGAAGAAAACCACCGATCCACGTAATGGCGGCGTGTTCGCCGTGCACGGGCTCGGCGTTCAGGGATTGCCCGAACACCGCTTTGCCGGCTGATTGGCGCGCATCGGGAGCTATCGAGCATGTCGGACACATCCAGCACGCGCCGCCGTAACGCCATGCGCACACGATCGAGCGCCTCGCCGACGATCGGCGATGTCGCGCGCGCCGCTGGGGTGTCGACGGCGACCGTGTCGCGCATTCTCAACGGCGTGCCCAACAAGGCGACGGATATAACCGCCCAGCGGGTGCACGACGCGGTCGAAAAGCTGCGCTATCGGCCGGTGCAGGCCGGCCGGTCGCTGAGCATGATGCGCTCGGCGGTCGTGGCGCTGCTCACGCCGGACAACCGCAATGCCTTCTACGCCAGCATCGCCGACGCCGTGCAGCGCGGCATCAGCGCCACCGGCAACGCCATGACCCTGTGCAATACGCGCGAAGATCCGGCCTCGCAGGATGCCTATATCGAGGAAATGCGCTCGCATCTGGTCTCGGGCATCGTGCTGCTCGGCGCGGTGCGTACCCCGGGGCTGGAGCGCCTGCTCGACGACGGGCCGCCGGTGGTGTTCGTCAACCGCAAGTGCCCGGTGGACAGCGACAGCCCGTTCGTCGGCATCGACAACTACGGCGCCGGGCGTGATGTGGCGCGCTATTTCCTCGACAAGGGCTATGTTGACTGCGCCGCATTGCACGGCCCGTGCATGTCCTCGGCCAGCCGGGAGCGCTTCGAGGGTTTTCGCGATGCGATGGCGGCCGCCGGCGCCGCGCTGGCGGGCGACCGCATCGTCGAGTGCGACCTGACGATCGAATCCGGCTATCGCCAGTCGCAACGGCTGTTCGAGCGCGGTCAGGCGCCGCGGGCGGTGTTCTGCGGCAACGACCCGATCGCTTACGGTCTGCATCGTCGGTGTCAGGAACTTAAGTTCCGGGTGCCCGACGACATCGCGATCTTCGGCTTCGACGACAACCCGCTCAACGAATGGCTGGCGCCGTGGCTGAGTACGGTGCACGTGCCGCTGGAAGAACTGGGCCGGCAAGTCAGCGACGTCATGCGCCGGCTGCTCGAAGGCTCGAACGAAGTACCGGCACGTACCGTGCTGGCGCACACGCTCACGATCCGCTCGTCGGCATGAGCGTTGATCCCGAATAAAAATTTAGTTGTAGGGGTAAGCGATTACCCTCGTCAAAGAAACGATAAAACCACGGAGGAGAAGACCATGAATATCTCGAAGTACGGCGTGTTCTCGACCTTGCTCGCGCTTGGCGCGCTGGCGCTGTCGTTGTCGGCGCTGCCCGGCAGCGCCCAGGCGGCCGACCAGAAATACAAGATCTACCTGAGCATGAGCTATATCGGCAACGACTGGCAAAGCGAGGCCAAGAACATGGTCACCGCCATGGCCAAGTATTACTCGGACAAGGTGGATCTCCATATCCAGGTGGCCGGCACCAACGCCCAGAAACAGATCCAGCAGATCAATGGCATGGTGCAGGCCGGCGCGGACGCCATCGTCGTCTATCCGATCTCGCCGAACGCACTGAATGCGGTCGTTCGCAATGCCTGCCACCGCGGCGTGGTGGTCATGGCCTACGACTCCGTGATCACGGAGCCGTGTGCCCACAACGTCACCATCGACCAGCACGAGGCCGGCGCCAAGACCGCCCAGTGGCTGGCCGATACGCTGAACCACAAGGGCAACATCGTGATGGTCACCGGCGTGCCGGGCACTTCGGTGGACAAGGCGCGTACCGAAGCCGCGATGAAAGTGTTCAAGAAATACCCGGACCTGCATGTCATCGCCAAGCCCAACGGCATGTGGTCGCAGGCGGTGGCGCGCAAGGTGCTGTCCCAGGTGGTGGCCACCCACGGCTGGAAGAACATCGACGGCCTTTGGATGCAGGTCGGCTGCTATACCGCCACCTCGATGCAGATCCAGGCCGGCATCGCCGACGACAAGCTGCGCCCCTGTGCGGGCGAGTCGTCCAACGGCCACCGCGTGCAGATGCTCGACCCCGGCGCGGTGAAGGGCGTGAGCGACACCTATCGGCCGGCTGGCCTGAAGAGCATTTCCTACGGCTCGCCGATCTATTCCGGCGCCTTGGCGCTTAAGTTGGCGCTGGCCAAGCTAGACGGCCAGAAGAAGGAATTGCCGCACCACATCAAGCTGCCGCTGCCGCTGGTGACCTCCGACCAGATCAAGCTGTGCCAGACCGGCTCCTACAAGGAACTCGCCGCCGGCTGCAACGTGTTCGATCCGAGCCGCGTGCCGCCGGGCTGGTTTTCCGACATCTACAGCGAGCGGACGCCCGAGGTCGGGTTCCAGGCCGCGCTCAACGCCAAGCCCGAGCCCCATCCGTAGCGATCGCCTGTCCCGGCGGCCGTTTCGGCCGTCGGGCGGCTCTCGAGGATTCCCGTTTTCCGGAGGTTGCTCCATGACCCGATCCACGGCGATCGAACTGAACGCGATCGTGAAACGCTACGGGCCGACCGTGGCGCTCGACGAAGCATCGCTGACCGTGCCGGCCGGCCAGGTGCATGCCCTGCTGGGCGAAAATGGCGCCGGCAAGTCGACCACCGTGAAGGTGCTCAGCGGTCTGGTCGCGCCCGACAGCGGCGAAATCCGTGTGTTCGGCGACAAGGTGCGCCTGCGCTCGCCGCGCGACGCCCACCGTCACGGCATCCAGACCGCGTTCCAGGAGCTCACGCTGGTGCCCGATCTCACGGTCACCCAGAATCTGCTGCTGCCGTACACGCCGGCGAACCGTCTGGGACTGTTGCGTTCGCGTGCCACTCGCCAACAGGCGCTCGCGGAACTGGAACGGCTGGATCTGGGCGACATCGATCCTCGGGCCGAGGTGCGCGAGCTCGACCTGCCGACCCGGCAGAAGCTCGAGATCGCCAAGGCCGTCATCCGCAAGCCGCGCATTCTGCTGCTCGACGAGCCGACTTCGGCGCTGTCCGGGCGCAACGTCGATTGGTTGGAAGGGCTGGTGGACAAACTGCGCGACGCCGGCGTGACCATGATCTTCATCACCCACCGCATGCAGGAAGTGCGCAGCTTCTGTCAGGCGCTGTCGGTTTATCGCGACGGCAAGTGCGTGGGCACGGGCGCGGTGGCCGACTACAGCGACGGCGACATCGTCGAATTGATGCTCGGCCGGGCCATGGAACAATCGTTCCCGCCCAAGACCGCGGCCCCGGCGGCCGATGCGCCGGCGCTGCTGTCCACGCGCGGGCTGACCGTCGGCGACCGGCTCACCGGTGTGGATCTCGATATCCGCCGCGGCGAGGTGGTTGGCGTCGCGGCGCTGCAGGGAATGGGTCAGGCGGCGCTGTACCGCAGTCTGTTCGGCTTGGAAACGGCCTCGCGCGGCACGCTCGCGGTCGACGGCCGCGAGGTGGAGTTCGTCTCGCCGCGCGACGCCATCCGCTCCGGTATCGGCATCAGCTATTTACCCGAGGATCGCAAGACCGAGGGCCTGCTGCTGCCCATGAACGGGGTCGAGAACGTCTCGCTGCCGTTGCTGGATCGCTTCGCGCGTTTCGGCTGGCTCGGCAAACGCCGCGAGGCCCAGGCCGTGCGTTCGGTGCTGGGCCAGGTCAACGTCGACCCGCGCGCGCTGTACACCCGCTGTAGCGCGTTCAGCGGCGGCAATCAGCAAAAGATCGTACTCGCCAAGTGGCTGCTCACACAGTCCCGGTTGATGCTGATGTTCGATCCGACCCGCGGTATCGATGTCGGCACCAAGCTCGAGATCTTCCAACTCATGCACCGCTTCGCCGAGGACGGCGGCGGGGTGCTGTTTCATTCCACCGATACCGCCGAACTGGTCAACGTGGCCCATCGCGTGATCGTGCTCTACCGCGGCCGTGTGGTGCGCGAGCTGGTCGGCGATGCGATCACCGAGCAGGCGCTGCTCGAGGCGGAGCTGGGTCAGGAGGGCGTCGAGGCGCCGGCGCCGGCCGACGGCGGCCGCGATTCGCGGGCCATGGCTTTCCAGCGCACGGCGGCGCTCGTCTGACCGGGGGTACACGATGTCTGCAACCACGCTGAGCATGAATCTGGGGCGCCATCGCGGTCTGCTGATCGCAATCGGCGCTTTCGTCGCGGTCAGTCTTTTGCTGGAAACGCTGGTGCGCGGCGGGTTGACCTATTTCGATCTGAGTTTTCTATCGGCCGGCGGCGCCCCGCTGGCGATTGCCGCGATCGGCGAAACGGTGGTCATCCTGTCCGGCGGCTTCGACCTGTCGGCGGCCGCGGTGGTGTCGTTGACCAATGTCTTTCTCGCCGCCTACATGCCCGACACGCCGATGGGGCAGGTGTTGTTTCCGCTGCTCGCGCTCGGCGTCGGTGGCCTGGTGGGCGCGGTCAACGGCCTGTTCGTCGGCTTCCTGCGCCTGCCCGCGATCGTGGTGACGCTGGCGACCATGTTTATCGTGCAGGGCGTGACGTTGCTGGTGATGAGTCAGCCGGGCGGCACGATTCCCAGCGGTTTCGTCGGCCTGCTGCGCGGCGACGCGATCCCGGGCGTATTGCCCGCGCCGGTGGTGGTCGTGCTCGTCATGCTCGCGATCTGGTGGTTGATCAAGCATTCACGGCTGGGGCTTGCGATCTATGCGATCGGAAGCGATGCCTCGGCGGCGCGGTCGACCGGCATCAACGAGCGCTGGGCGCGGTTCTGGACCTTCGTGATCGCCGGCATGCTGTATGCGGCGGCCGGCGTGTTCATAAGTGCCCAGACCGGTTCGGGCGATCCGCATATCGGCGATCCGATGCTGCTGCAGTTGTTCACCGCCGTGGTGCTCGGCGGCACGCTGCTCGGCGGCGGTCGTGGCGGGGCCTTGGGCAGTGTGCTCGGCGCCTACGTCATCCAGATGACGGCCAACGTGCTGCTGGTGCTCAACGTCTCGCCGTACTACACCACGGTCGTCGAGTCGGCGATCCTGCTGTTGGCGGTGCTCGCGACTACATTATCCAGCGAGTCCCAGGCGATGGGCTATCTGCGCTACAGCGCGCTCAAGATCGGCCGTCGCTGGCGCGGCCGGCGGCCGGCGCGCAAAAGCCGCGCCAATTTCGCGCTGCCGCGGTCGCACGAACAGAACGCGGCGCCCGGGCGCCGGCCATTCTCGTTGTCCGGCTCGTTGTCCGGTCTCTGGACGCGCCACGGCGACCACCTGCGGCTCGTGATGCCGGCGTACCTGCTGTTCGCGGGGCTGCTGGCCATCACATGGGTGCTGTTCGCCGAGCGCGCCGGCGTGTTCGGCTATATCGATTCGCTGCTGGTGCTGACGTGCTTCCTGGCGATCCTCGGTCTCGGCCAGGGGCTGGTGATCCTCACCGGCGGGCTCGATTTGTCGCTGCCGTGGAACATTGCCGCCAGCGGCATTCTGCTGACCCAGGTCGTGCACGGCTCCAACGAAATCGCGCTGTGGGCGATTCCCCTGGTGTTGATCTTCGGCAGCGTGGCCGGCCTGTTGAACGGTATCGGCGTGGCCATCCTCGGCATCTCGCCGATCGTAGTCACGCTGGCCATGAACGGTTTGCTGCAGGGCTTCGCGCTGATTCTGACCGGCGGTTCGCCCCAAGGCTGGACCGCGCCGTTCCTGCAGAGCTTCATGAACGGCGAATTTCTCGGCGTGACGCCGGTGGTCTGGTTTCTGATCGCCTTCGTGATCGCGGCGACCCTGCTGCTCACGCGCACCACCTTCGGTCGCCGGATCTATGCGGTGGGGAATAGCGAGAACGTGGCCCGGCTGTCGGGCGTCTCGGTCGGCAGCACGTTGGTGGCCGCCTATACGGTCAGCGGCTTCTGTGCGGCGCTGACCGGCATTTTGCTGACCGGCTTCAACGGCCAGGCCTTCAACGGCATGGGCGATCCGTACCTGTTGACCTCGATTGCGGTGGTGGTGGTCGGCGGCACGCTGATCACCGGCGGCCGTGGACATTATTTGGGGATTCTCGGCGGCGCGCTGGCGCTGACCGCGCTCGACACCCTGCTGGCCGGGACCATGCTGTCCAATTCGGTCAAGAGCATCGTCTATGGCTGTGTCGTGCTCGCCGCGGTGCTGGCCCTGCGCGAGCGCGCCTCGTGATTCTTTAGTTGTTTCGAACAAGGAAGCGTATTCGTGAGGAGCGAATGATGAACGAAGATGTATTCAAACCGCGCGCCGGCTTGCGCGTGCTGATCACCGCCGGGGCCAGCGGCATCGGCCGCGCGATCGCCGATGCGCTGATCGCCCGCGATGCCCGGGTCTGGATTTGCGATGTGTCCGAGGCGGCGATCGCCGAATTCAGCGATACTCATCCCGAGGCGCGGGCGGCGGTCGCCGATGTGCGCTACGAAAAAGAAGTCGCCGCGTTCGTCAAAGAGGTGAATCGCGAGTGGGGCGGCGTGGACGTGGTGCTCAACAACGCCGGCATCGCCGGCGACACGGCCGCGGTCGACGAGATCAAGCCCGATAGCTGGCGCAACACGATCGATGTGAATCTCAACGGCCAGTTCTATTGCGCCCACCACACGGCGGCGCTGCTGCGCGAATCGGAAGGCGTCCTGATCAACATATCGTCGGTGGCCGGCCGGCTCGGCTATGCCCAGCGCACGCCGTATTCGGCGACCAAATGGGCGGTGGTCGGCCTCACCCAGAGCCTGGCCAAGGAACTCGGGCCGAGCGGCGTGCGCGTCAACGCGATTTTGCCGGGCATCGTGCGCGGGCCGCGTATGGAAGGCGTGATCGCGGCGCGCGCCGAGGCGCTCGGCTTGTCTTATCAGGAGATGGAGCGCCAGTACCTCGAAAAGATTTCGCTGCGGCGCATGGTCGATCCCGAGGACGTGGCGCATATGGTCGTGTTCCTGTGCAGCCCGGCCGGTCGCAATATCTCCGGCCAGGCGCTGAGCGTCTGCGGCAACGTCGAAACGCTCTGAGGAGCTTGCCATGAGTCATCATGTTGCCGTCATCGGCGCCGGGCTCATCGGGCGGGCCTGGGCGATCGTGTTCGCCCGGGCCGGCTTCGAGGTCGCACTGTACGATATCTCGCCCGACGCCCTGGCCAAGGCGGGTGAATCGATCGAGGCCGCCGCGGCCGATCTGGCCGCGGCCGGGCTGGTGGCCGATACGGCGTTCACGACGTGCATCCGGCGTGAACCCGATCTGGCGGCGGCACTGGCCGGCGTCGACTACGTGCAGGAATGCGGCCCGGAAACGCTGACGGCCAAGCAGGCGCTGTTCGCCGAGCTCGAGCGCGCCGTTACGCCGGACACGATCCTGGGCAGCTCGACTTCCGGGATACTGGCCTCGGATTTCGCCGCAAAGCTCGAACACCCCGAGCGGTGCCTGGTCGCCCATCCGGTCAACCCGCCGTATCTGATTCCGCTGGTCGAACTCGTGCCGGCGCCGGCCACGAGCGCGGCCGTGGTTGAACGGGTCCGTGCGCTCATGGCCGATGCCGGCCAGGTGCCGATCACGGTTCGTCGGGAGATTTCCGGTTTCGTGCTCAATCGCCTGCAGGGCGCGCTGCTCAACGAAGCGATGCGGCTGGTCGGCGGCGGCTATGTCAGCGCGGCGGATCTCGACGACACCGTGAAGCACGGCCTCGGCCAGCGCTGGTCTTTCATGGGGCCGCTGGAAACCATCGACCTGAACGCGCCGGGCGGGATCGCCGATTACGCCACGCGCTACGGGCCGCTGTATGCCGGCATGGCCGAAACCCAGGCCGAAGCGCCGGACTGGGGCGCGGCTGCGATGGCCGAACTGGAACGCGCGCGGCGCGAACTGCTGGCCGAGAGCGAACTCGCCGCCCGACAAGAATGGCGCGACCGCCGGCTGATGGCGCTCGCCGTCCACAAGCGCGATATGCAGAACATCGATCCCACTGGTTGAGGGAAAAAGACATGGCCAAGACGAAACCCGTCATCATCACCTGTGCCGTGACCGGCGCGATCCATACGCCGTCCATGTCGCCGCATCTGCCGGTCACCCCGGACCAGATTCGCGATGCCGCGCTGGGCGCGGCCGAGGCGGGAGCGGCGATCGTGCATCTGCACGCCCGCGATCCGGATACCGGCAAGCCGAGCCAGGACACCGCGCTGTTCGATCGTTTCCTGCCGCGGATCAAGGCGGGCAGCGACGTGGTGATCAATCTCACCACCGGCGGGGCGCCGACCATGCCGGTCGAGGAGCGCATGGGCCCGGCGCATCATTTCGCGCCCGAACTGGCCTCGCTGAACATGGGCTCGATGAACTTCGGGCTCTACGAAATGCTGGGGCGTTTCAAGACGTTCGAGCACGATTGGGAGTATCCGTATCTCGCCGAGAGCGACGACCGGATCTTCAAAAACACCTTCCGCGACATCGATCATATCCTGGATGCCTGCGGCGCCAACGATACCCGCTTCGAGCTGGAGTGCTACGACATCAATCATCTCTATACGGCCGCGCATTTCCTCGAGCGCGGCCTGCTCAAGACGCCGCTGTTCATCCAGTCGGTGTTCGGCCTGCGCGGCGGTATCGCCGGCCATCCCGAGGACTTCATGCATATGAAGCGCACCGCCGATCGTCTGTTTGGCGACGACTATCGCTGGTCGGTGCTCGGCGCCGGCCGCAACCAAATGAATCTGGGCGCGATGTCGGTGGCGATGGGCTCGAACGTACGCGTCGGCCTGGAGGATTCGCTGTGGGACGGGCCGGGCCAACTGGCCGCCTCGAACGCCGATCAGGTCAAGCGCATCCGCACCATCATCGAAGCGCTCGGCCTACGCGTGGCCACGCCCGACGAAGCCCGCGAAATGCTCGGGCTCAAGGGCGGCGACAAGGTCAATTTTTAAGACGCGCCCGCGCCCAACACATCGGAGGAGACATGAACAAGCACTACGCCTCGGCGGCGGCCGCGCTCGACGGCCTGGTCGCCGACGGCATGACGCTCGCGGTCGGCGGCTTCGGCCTCTGCGGCATCCCCGAGGCCCTGATCGCGGCTCTGCGCGATACCGGCAAGCGCGATCTGACGGTCGCCAGCAACAACGCCGGCGTGGACGGTTTCGGCCTCGGCCTGTTGCTGGAATCGCACCAGATCAAAAAGATGATCTCGTCCTACGTCGGCGAGAACAAGGAATTCGAGCGCCAGTATCTGTCCGGTGAACTGGCACTTGAATTCGCCCCCCAGGGCACGCTGGCCGAGCGGCTGCGGGCCGGCGGCGCGGGCATCGCCGCGTTCTACACCCGCACCGCCTACGGCACCAAGATCGCCGAGGGCAAGGAAACCCGCGAGTTCGATGGCCACCATTACGTCATGGAACGCGGGTTGGCGGTCGACGTGGCCCTAGTCAAGGCCGAGGTGGCCGATACCGCCGGCAACCTACGTTTCGCCAAGACCGCGCGCAACTTCAATCCGCTGGCCGCGGCCGCCGGGCGTGTCTGCGTGGCCGAGGTCGAGCGCCTGGTCGGGCCCGGCGCGATCGGCCCGGACGATATCCATCTGCCCGGCATCTACGTCGATCGCCTCGTGGTCAACGCGGCGCCGGAAAAACGTATCGAAAAGCGCACGATGAGAGAGGTGGCCTGATATGCCCTGGACGCGAGACGACATGGCCGCGCGCGCGGCCGGCGAACTCGAGGACGGCTTCTACGTCAACCTCGGCATCGGTCAGCCAACGCTGGTGGCCAATTATATTCCCGACGGGCTGGATGTCTGGCTGCAGTCCGAGAACGGCCTGCTCGGCATCGGCCCGTTTCCCACCGAAGACACGATCGATGCCGATTTGATCAACGCCGGTAAGCAGACCGTGACCGCACTGCCCGGCAGCAGCTTTTTCGACAACGCCGAATCGTTCGCCATGATTCGCGGCGGGCATATCGATCTGGCGATTCTCGGCGCCATGCAGGTTTCGGCCGCCGGCGATCTGGCCAACTGGATGATCCCGGGCAAGATGGTCAAGGGCATGGGCGGCGCGATGGATCTGGTGGCGGGCGTGAAGCGCGTGGTGGTGCTCATGGCGCATACCGCCAAGGGCGAGCCCAAGATCCTGCCCGAATGCACGCTACCGCTGACCGGCGTGGGCGTGGTCGATCGCATCATTACCGATCTCGGGGTGATGGATATCACCGAGCACGGCATCGCCGTGGTCGAACTGGCGCCGGGTGTCGGCTTCGACGAAATCCAGGCCGCCACCGGCTGTCCGTTGCTCGATCGATGCGAGGCCGCCCATGCCTGAGGTGGCAGAGGTGGCAATCGTGGCCGCCCGGCGCACGCCGATCGGCCGATTGCAGGGCGCGCTGTCGTCGTTGTCGGCGGTCGAGCTGGGCGCGGCCGCCATCCGCGCGGCCTGTGCCGATCTCGACCCGGGCCGCGTCGACGAGGTGTTCATGGGCCATGTTCTGCGCGCCGGCTGCGGCCAGAACACCGCGCGCCAGGCGGCGATGACGGCCGGCCTGCCCGAGACCGTGCCGGCGACGGCCATCGACAAGGTTTGTGGCTCCGGACTGGCGAGCGTGCACGCGGCGGTGCAAGCCATTCGCGCGGGCGACGCGACCACGATCGTGGCCGGCGGCATGGAAAGCATGAGCCAGTCGGCCTATGTATTGCCCAGGGCCCGAACCGGATTGCGCATGGGCCACGCCCAACTCGTCGACAGCATGATTTCCGACGGCCTGTGGGATGCCTTCAACAATTATCATATGGGCGTGACGGCGGAGAACCTGGCCCGGCGCTATGCCATCGAGCGCAGCGCTCAGGACGCCTTCGCCGCCGAATCGCATCGGCGGGCGACGGTAGCCATCGGTGCCGGCGCCTTCGACCAGGAACTCGTCGCGGTCGAGGTGCCGCAGCGGCGCGGCGACCCGGTGAACGTGGTCCGCGATGAACAGCCGCGGGCCGATACCACGGCCGAATCGTTGGCCGGGCTCACGCCCGTTTTCGACCGCGAGGGCACGGTGACCGCCGGCAACGCCTCGGCGCTCAACGACGGCGCGGCCGCGCTCGTGCTCATGCGGGCCGATATCGCCGCCGCCGAAGGGCGGCCGATTCTGGCCCGGGTCGCGGGGCTGGCCAGCGCCGGCGTGGACCCGGCCTATATGGGAATCGGGCCGGTGCATGCGGTGCGCGCCTGTTTGGGCCGGGCCGGCTGGTCGCTGGCCGACGTCGATCTGATCGAGGCCAACGAGGCCTTCGCCGCCCAGGCGCTGGCTGTCGGCGGCGAACTCGGCTGGGACCCGGCGCGGGTGAACGTCAACGGCGGCGCGATCGCGCTCGGCCATCCTATCGGCGCTTCCGGCGCCCGGGTGCTGGTCACGCTGCTTCATGCCATGACGGCCCGCGGCGCGGCGCGCGGCATTGCCACGCTATGCGTCGGCGGCGGACAGGGTATCGCGATCGCCGTCGAACGCTGACGCGGCGGCGCCCAGCTATCCGACGCCTCGCCCGACTCCTGGCATGGCCCGGCCCTGGGCAACCAGTAGATAGCGCAGCTTCTGGATGATCGGGAAAATCTCGTTGTTTTGATCCTCGCCCTGGGCGTCGAAGGCGCGCTGCTCGGCTTCGACGATGTCTTCGTCCTGACCAAAGATACCGTTGGTAAAGGCGATGATGAATGGCCATAGCACATGGATGGCGCCCGGTATGCCGGGCTTGCGCACCATCATCAGGCCGAAGGTATGATTCTTGCGCTGCTGCCCGTCGGTTGGCACATAGATATTCCAAAGATCGAGCGCTGGTTCGGTGGAACCAGCGGTCCAGAATTGCAGCGTCTGATACGGATAACCGGTGCGGATCGTCATGATGTCCTTGTCTTCGCGCGCCTCGGCTTTGGCGTCGGGTGTCTTGGCGCGTTTTCCGAGCATCAGTTTCTCGCCGAATGGCTGTTTGCCGCGGGCCCGATGAAAGGTGTAGTCGACCTCGACCCAGCCGTCGCCCTCGCGAATATCCAGCGCGGTCGGGTTGATGCTGCCCATCAGGCTGCGATGTAGAAACTGATGGTTCATATCCATCAGGTTTTCGTGCATGAAGCTGTAGTGGCAGTCGATGCGGCGATCGAGATAGCGCGTCTTGTAGTTCGGGTCGCCCCAGGTCGGAATATGCGGGAAGCGCTCAATGCCGGCGGCATTGACGTCGCCGGGGTAGACGAAGATCAACCCGTAGGCCTCCACGCACGGGTAGCTGGCCACGCCGTTGGGCAGCGATTTGCCCTGGTCCAGATAGGGCACGTTGATGCATGCGCCGGCGGTGTTGTAGGCCCAGCAATGGTAGCCGCAGAGCAGGCGTTCGCCGCGGACCTCGCCGAGCGAGAGGGGCACTTGGCGATGGGCGCAGCGATCCTCGAGCGCGAAAATGTGTCCGGTCTCGGTGCGCGCGAGCACGATCGGCTCGCCGGCGAAGCTCACGCCCTTGGTACCGGCACGCGGCACGTCGCGCGAACGCGCCAGCGGATACCAGTAATCGGGATCGATGGCGGTCTTGCGGATATCGCGCGGCAACGGCGCGGCGATGCCGCGATCGGTGCGGCGGTCCACGGCGGGTGAAAAAACCGATGACATATCTAAAGACTCCGAGCGATCGGCGAATACAACTCATTATTTGTAGCAGGATTTGGTTGTGGCTACAGTCCGTGATCAGCCGGAGGGCCGCGCCGGCCCCGGGCGAATCGAACCAAACCGCCCGCCCCGGCGACGAGCAGCGCCAGGATAACGACGCCGTAGTTGCCCCAGCGCGCGAACGGGGTCAGGCCGCTGTACGGCCGGAACCGGCCGGTGACGACGGCGGACTCGAAATCCGGTGCGCGATCGACCACATGGCCGTCGGGCGCGACGATGCCGGTCACCGCGCTGTTGTCCGCGCGCAACAGATAACGCCCGGTTTCGACCGCACGCATACGGGCGATCTCGAAATGCTGATCGGGCCCGATCGAGTGCCCGAACCAGGCATCGTCGGAGACATTGATCAGCACGTTCGCCGGCGGCACGTCGCGCGCCAGCAGCGCCCCGAAGATATCCTCGTAGCAGATGGAGATGCCGAGCGCGATGCCGCCGGCGTCGATCGGCGCCTGATCAAGCGCGCCGGGCGTAATATCGGAATAGGGCATGCCCGAGGCGGCCATCCAGCGGCGCACGATATCCGGTACCGGGAAGTATTCGCCGAACGGCACCAGATGACGCTTTGAATACAGCCCCTGACCGGCGCCGACCGCCACCACGCTGTTGTAGATGCGCTGGCCGTCGTCGCTGACGCGCAGCAGGCCGGTGATCAGCGTCGTGCCGTGCGAGGCGAGCTTGGCGCCGAGATTGTCGAGCGCCGGCTTGACCGCGCGATAATAGTCGGGGATCGCGGTTTCCGGCCAGATCACGAGATCCGATTGCCAGTGGCCGCGCGTCAGCCCGGTGTAGCGGTAGATCGCCTGATTGACCCATTCGGGCGTCCACTTGGCCTGTTGCGCCACGTTACCCTGAACCAGCGTGACTGTCCGCGCCTCGCCGCTGGGCTGCGTCCAGGCGATGTGGCCGAGCCCGAACGCGCCGCCCCAGAGCACCACCGCCGCCCCGATCGCCCACGGCGCACGACGCGGGCGTACGCTGAGCCAGGCGAGCAGGCCGGCCGTCAGGGCGACCGCCCAACTCACGCCGAACACGCCGAGGATCGGCGCCAGGCCGACCAGCGGCGAATCGATCTGCGAATAACCGAGCGACAGCCAGGGAAAGCCGGAGAAAACCCAGCTTCGCAGCCACTCGACCAGCGTCCAGCAGAGTGGCAGCCATAGCAAATATCGCAGCGCCCCGGCGCCGGGCGCCAGCCGTACCGCCAGGCCCAGGGTCAGGGCGATGAAAGCCGACAGCAGCACGATCAGTGCGACCAGAAGCGCCACCGCCAGCGAGAGCGGCGCGCCGCCCACGCCCGACAGGGCGATCAAAATCCAGTAGGTGCCGGCGGCGAACTGGCCGATGCCGAAAGCGAGCCCGACTAGCGCGGCCCGGCGCGCCCGCGCGTGGTCGACCAGCCGGAACAGTACCGCCACGGCCAGTGGCGCGACCCAAAACGCCCCGAACGGCGCGAAGGCGAGAACGGAAACGCCGCCGGCGAGTGCGGCGCATATCAGCGCCGGCCAGCCGGCCGCGCGCAGCCGCGATCGGATCGAAGAGCCCTGCAAGATCGAAAATCCCGGTTCAAGAACAAGCGGCCGGATCGACCGGCCGCCGAAGTGAAACGTCGCGTCCGACAGCTTCTAGCCGTGCTGTTGCGCGTATTGGTTCAGCCAGTCCTTGGACGGCAGGCCGATCTTGGCCGCCCACTGATCGTCGTTCTTATAGAGCACGGTCGGCGTGCCGTTACCGCCGGCGGCCGCCATCCGCCGATAGTACGTATCGATCACGTTCTTGAGTTCGTCGGGCACGTTTTCGACCGGCTCGATGCCGCCGTTCTCCGTATCCTCGTCGAAGCCGTTCTCATTCTCGACCAGGGCCTTGGCCGGATCATCGGCACTCAGGATCGCCGCCGCCCGGCCCATGCTCGATTTCTTCAGGAAGCCGACCATGGCCCACTGCAACTGCAGCTTGCCGGCTTCGACCAGCGGCTGAACCCGCTGATAGAAGCGATGGCAATAAATACAGTTCGGGTCGGCGAAGACATACAGCACCGGTGCATCGTCCGGGCCCTGCTGCACCAGATGGCCGCTCGACTTGAGCTGGTCGACGACCTTGCTCACATTCGGCTTCGGCACATACTTGTCGCTGTACTCGGCGGACATATTCTTGCCGTCCGGCGAGATCAGCTTACCCACGAACAGATAGCCGTGATCGCCGTAGACGATCTGGTGCTGGCCGTTCTGCTCCAAAATATAACCGGTCATGCCCGGCACATCGGTCTTGAACTGCTTGTTGACCTTGAGCTGGCCGGCCTTGACCGCTTCTTGCAGCACCGGCGGAAGATCCTGAGTAGCCGGCGATTTGGCCGAAGCGGCCGATGCCGGCCCGACGAGGGCGAGCCAGCCGACCATGGCCAGCGCCGTGCCGGCGATGGCTCGATTAAGGACAAAAAACGTCATGTTACGCTTCCAAATAAAAAACCATGGCGCGCGGCGAACCGGCCGGCATACATACATGCGGGCGCCGACCGATGATATGGCCGATGCTTATGCTTAGCATAATGTACTCGGACTGGCCGAGCTTAACGAACATTATTACGGGGACAGTATACTTATCTAAGCCGCGACTGCTTCGGCTTTAGTCGATACTGATTTGTCGAGAGCGCGGAAGGAGTTCCTGTCCCCATAATTTGAACGTCAGTGTTGGCCCGGGGACGGCGTTGTACTTTGGGCCGTATATTATTTGGCTGCAATTGTTTTGACTTTGGTCGACACGAGCTCGTCGGGAAAAGAGTTTAGTATGCCGTCCCTATAATCCCCGGCGGCAACTGCGCTTCGGCTTTATACCGTAGAGACAGAAAATTCATGGCAACAGACGACTACCACGCGATCACTTCTGTACTCACTTCATTGATCGAGGCGTGGGGACAGCATGATGCGGAAGCATACGGCGCGCAGTTCACAATTGACGCAACGTATGTGACTTACATCGGTACGTGCTATTCAGGCCGTCCGGACATCGTAAAGAGTCATCGTGCCTTGTTCCAAAAATTCCTCAAGGGCACCCGGCTAGCCGACGAAATCACGAGTCTCCGTTTTTTTGGTCTGGATACGGCCATTGTCACCAGCCGGGGGGATACATATAAGAGCAAGCAACCTAAAAAGCTAACAAAAGTCCAAACCTACACGTTCGTTCGGCAGGAAGATGGCCAGTGGCGTATCGCGGCGTTTCAGAACACCAGGCGCAAGTCGCTTATGGAGGCCGTGGCTTTTAAGTTGTTGCCGGAAACCATCCCATCGGGTAGTACGGTATAACAATTCGTTGCGGCCGACCGCCCATCCGCTACGCGGGCTGCCCTCTGACTACGCAGCGCAGATCGCCGCAAACGTGCAACTTGAACCCTTTGGACTCTGGATACAGCGCTACTAAAACCGAGGGTAACGTCGAATAAGAAGGCTACTTAGCATGGATTTCGGCAATATCAGTGTCGTGTTGGCGCAGGTAATAGGCGCGCTGCTGGTCCTGGTATGCTTCCTGCTCGCGCAGGCCGGTCGAGTCGACCCGAACGCTTACCATTATCTCTTGCCCAACCTCATAGGTTCAGCAGCGATGACGGTTACGGCCGTTATCAATCACGAGTGGGGCTTTGTATTCCTGGAAGGCGTTTGGGCGCTGGTTTCGTCGTGGGGATTGATTCAGCGTCTTCGAGGTAAGGCTCCGGCGGTGGTGCATTAATGGAAGTCGCATTGCAGTTCGTTGGAGCGCTGGGCATATTAATACCTTTCACACTGCTGCAATTGCGCCGTACCACACCAGATTCTTGGTTATATCTGTCGGCAAATTTAGCCGGCGCGGGGATTTTGACTTGGTTGGCACTAATCGAATCCCAGTGGGGTTTCGTTATCTTGCAGGGCGTATGGGCGCTTGCCGCATTTATCGGGCTTGCTCGTCGAGCTTTTCGCCGTGCGTGATGTCGGCTATGCCCAACGTCAGCCCCGGTGGCTACGGCCACACGTGGTTTATAGCTGCTTTACATAAGAATGGCTTAGTCGGTGCTCGGCTCATCGGTACTCGGTGCCGGCATTTGATCGACGCTGGTAGCGAATCCGCCGCCGCCCAGCACCTTGTACAGCGTGACCAGGTTGGTCTGGCGGGCGAGCCGCCGCCCGACTTCATCCTGGCGTGCGCTGTAGAGGGCGCGCTGTTCCGTCAGCGTATCAAGAAAGCTGTCGATACCGGCCTTGTATCGGGCCAACGACAGCCGGTAGGCCCGGGCGTTGGCGGCCACCAGCGCCTGTTGGGCGGCGACTTGGCGATCGATGGTCGCGCGAGTGGCCAGCGCGTCCGCGACTTCGCGGAACGCGGTCTGGATGGTCTGTTCGTAGTCGGCCAGATCGATCTGGCGTTGGATATGGGCGAGATCGAGCTGCGCGGCCCGCGAGCCGCCGTCGAAGATCGGCTGATTGATTTGCGGCGTAAAGCTCCAGGTGCGGTTGCTGTCGGCGAACAGGCCGGACAACCCGACCGTGGCCCAGCCGGTGGCCGCGGTCAGGCTGATGGTCGGAAAGAACGCGGCCCGGGCCGCGCCGATCGAGGCGGTATCGCCCCGCAGCGTGTACTCGGCCGAAATCACGTCCGGCCGGTTGGTCAAGACCTTGGAAGGAATACCGGCCGGAAGATCGGCGATCACCGGGTGCGCCGGAATATGCGCGCCCGGCAGATCGGCGGCCGGCACGGTGGCGCCGACGACCAGGTTGAGCGCGTTGCGATCCCGGGCGACCGCCGTGGTGTAGCTCGCCACGGCCACCCGCGCCGCTTCCACCGCCGAGCGCGCGTTGGCCACATCCGAGCCGGAGGCTACGCCGTAGTCGTGGCGCGCCTTGACCAGCTTCAGGTTCTGCTGCTGATTGGCGAGCGTGTTTTCGGCGATCGACAACCGCTCCTTGTCGGCGGCGAGTATCAGCCAATCGCTGGCGACTTGGCCGATCAGGCTGATCTGGGTCGAGCGCCGGGCCGCGGCCGACGACAGCAACGCATCCAGAGCCGCTTGCTTCTGGTTGCGCAGGCGGCCGAAGAAATCGATCTCGTAGTTGGCAAAGCCGAGCTCCGCCGACAGGCTTTTGGATACCGAGCTGCCGGTCACGATATTGCCGCTCGCCGTGTCGTTGCCGCCGGCCGAGCGCCCGGACCTGGAAAAGGTGGCGCTGGTCGAGGCATCCACGTTCGGAAACAATGCCGATCCGGCGTCGTGGTAGCGGGCTCGCGCGGCTTTGATGTTGAGGGCGGCGATCCTCAGGTTGCGGTTGTTGGCCAGCGCCTTGGCAACCGTATGCCGCAGCCGCTCATTGATGAAAAAATCACGCCAGCCCAGCGCGGATACATCCGGTGCGGCGACCGGCTCGGGCGCCGGGTTGTCGCCCACGCTCGGCCAGATCGTCGGCGTCACCGGCGCCGGGCGCCGGTAGTCCGGCGCCAAGTTCACGCAACCCGCCAAGCCGGACGACCCGGCCACGGCCACGACTGCGAACAGTAGGCGCCTGTTCATCGCGCGATCCGCCCTTCGGCCGTGAGCCGTCGCCAGCCGGCGCGCGAAAGCACGAAGAACACCGGCACGAACAGGATCGCCAGCACGGTGGCCGCGATCACGCCGCCGAACACGCC
>NZ_DASSKM010000165.1:0-4750 GCF_035690525.1 Salinisphaera sp. | reverse complement strand
GCCGCGATAGTGGACAGGATAAGACGCACTCCATTCGGGATGGTTCGCCTCATGACGCAAGTGCCGTTTTTCTTCCGTGCGGAAGTCCTCAACGCATGAGTTTTCAAGCGCTTGCGCGAACGTGGCGGCCGCGTCGTTTCGATCAACTGGTCGGCCAGGAGCATGTGGTCCGCGCGCTCACGCATGCGCTGGACCATAATAAGCTGCATCATGCGCTGCTGTTCTCGGGCACGCGCGGCGTCGGCAAGACGACGCTGGCGCGGATCATTACCAAGTGTCTGAATTGCGAGCACGGCGTGAGCGCATCGCCCTGCATCGGTGAAAACGCCTGTGCGACTTGTCGCGAGATCGACGAAGGCCGCTACGTCGACCTGATCGAAGTCGACGCGGCCTCGCGGACCGGCGTGGACGATACGCGCGAACTGATGGATAACGTGCAGTACGCGCCCACGCGCGGGCGCACGAAGGTGTATCTCATCGATGAGGTGCACATGCTCACCAAACATTCCTTCAACGCCCTGCTCAAGACGTTGGAAGAGCCGCCGCCGCGTGTTCAGTTCCTGCTGGCGACCACCGAGCCGGAAAAGATTCCGGTCACCATCCTGTCGCGCTGTCTGCAGTTTCCGCTCAAGCGGCTGTCGGCGATCCGAATCGCCGAGCGGTTGCGCCATATCGTCGATGCCGAAGCGTTGTCGGCGGACGACGAGGCGTTGAGCGAACTGGCGCGCGGCGCGGACGGCAGCATGCGCGACGGGCTGTCGCTTCTGGATCAGGCGGTGGCGTTCGGCGGCGGACATCTGGACGTCGACGGCGTACGCGATATGTTGGGCACGATCGGCGAGACGCGCGTCGCCGAGCTCCTGGACGCCATCATCGACGCGCGTGCCACCGACGCCCTGATCGCGCTGGAGTCGCTCTACGCCCAGGGCATCGATATGCGCTATCTGCTGGACGCGCTGGCGACGGCTTGGCAGCATATCGCGACCGTGCAGGTCATCGGAGAAGCGGTCGACGACGACAGCGCGCGCTGGCAGGTCGCCGCCGGACGAATCGACCCGCGATCCACGCAACTGTTCTACGACATCACGCTCGCCGGCGTGCGCGACTTGCCGAATGCGCCGGAGCCGCTCATCGGCGTCAAGATGACGGTGCTGCGCATGCTCGCCTTTGCCCCAACCGCAACAGCCGCAACCGCCGAACAGCCGGTGCCGGCGACCGGTGCGCCGCGGCAATTCAAGGCGGATGCCGCCGCGCCGGCGCACGAAGACGACGCGGGCAAGCCGGACGATCGTAAGCAGAGCGCACGCCAGGCCATGGCGCAGGCCAGGGCCCAGCTTCAAGCCCACAGGTCAGGGAATAGACCCGGAAATAGACCCGGGCCGCTCCCAAACGCGGGCGCAGCCAGCGCGGCAGCGGGAAGAGCCGGAGATGACGCGCCGCGGGCGCGCGAGCCCGAACCCGCCAGCGAGAGCGCACCGGATAACGCGCGCTTTATTGCGGAACCGAATGCAAACGACGAGGGCATCACGGCCGGCGCGCCCGGCGACGGGCACGATGGCTACTTCGATGCACAGGCCGCCGAGCATAGCGCCGAGACGTCGGCTGCGCCGGTATCCGGCGACGACGCCGGGCACGACACCGAATCGCCACGGGAAGCCGCGGCCGATTTCGATTTCGCCGCGACGAGCGACCATCCCGAAGACTGGCACGCGCTTGTGCCGAGGCTCGATATTCGCGGCTTTGCCGCCGAGCTCGCCAACAACGGCGTCTGCCGGCATCTCGACAACGAGAGGATCGAGCTCGAACTGGCGCGGGCCAACGCGTTCCTGGCCACCGACGAGGCGCGAATCCGCTTACAGGCGGCGGTGGCCGAGGCCTGGGGCAGCGGCGAGCCGCCGCACCTTAAGATCAGCGTGGTGGACGCACTGCACGATACCCCGGCCCAGCGAATCGAGGCCGATGCCGATAAGCGTCAGCAGGATGCGGTTGCATCCATCGAAAACGACCCGATCATCCAACAATTACGCAGCCAGCTCGGTGCCCGGCTGCGTCCCGAAACGATCAAACCCTATCGCTCACCGGGCGCGATGCAGCCAAGAGACGAACAATGAAAGGTGCCATCGGCAAGATGATGCAACAGGCCCAGGAAATGCAGGGCAAGATGCAGGAAGCCCAGAAAGAACTGGCGCAGATGGAAATCACGGGCGAGGCCGGCGCCGGGATGGTCCAGGTCGTGATGACCGGCAAGCACGAAGTCAAGAAAGTGAATATCGACCCGACCGCGCTGGAAGAAGATCCCGAATTCCTCGAGGATCTGATAGCCGCCGCCATTAACGACGCCGTCCAGCACGTGGAAACGGCGAGCAAGGAAAAGATGTCGGAAATGACCGGCGGCATGAATCTGCCGGAGGGCATGAACTTTCCGTTCTGACGCCGGCCTGTCTTGTCGTTTTCCCGCGGGCCGGTGCCCGAGCGCCTGCCGGTGAACGCACCCGCCACGCCGTCTCCACGCCGTAATGGAAGAACATGGTCTTTTCCCCCGCGCTGTCTCGTCTGATCGATGCATTTCGCGTGTTGCCGGGCGTGGGCGCCAAAAGCGCGCAACGCATGGCATTTCATTTGCTACAGAACCAGCGCGAAGGTGGCGCTTATCTGGCGGAGTCGATCCAAACGGCTGTCGCCGCGATTCGCCATTGCCGAGAATGCCGGATGTTCGCCGAGGCGGAGCGGTGCGAGATCTGCCGCAACGAACAGCGCGATGCATCGCGCGTGTGCGTGGTCGAAAGCCCGGCCGACGTCATCGCGATCGAGCAGAACACGAATTTCGACGGGCGCTATTTCGTGCTCATGGGCCATCTCTCGCCGATCGACGGCATCGGGCCGGAGCAGCTCGGCCTGGATATCCTGCGAGCGCGCCTCGACCGGGGCCCGGTCGAGGAGTTGATTCTCGCTCTGGGCGCCACGGTCGAGGGCGAAGCGACCGCGCAATATATCGCCGAACTGGCGCGAAACAACGGCGCCAGCGTGACCCGCATCGCGCACGGCGTACCGGTCGGCGGCGAACTCGAATACGTCGACGCCGGGACGCTCAGCCAAGCGTTTTCCGGGCGGCGGCCGCTGTAAAGCGTATTCGGCTCTGTTAGCGCGCTCTCCGGCAAAGGCTGCGCCGCGCGTCGGCCTGTTGTTGGATCAACCTATATCGGATCAACCTATATCGGATCAATCTGCCAGGCGGTCGATCTTCGCCGCGCTGATAAAGTCGTTGTCCGACAACCCGCCGATCGCATGCGTGGTCAACTCGATACGGCAACGGTTGTAGCCGAACGTGATGTCGGGGTGGTGATCCTCACGATGCGCGATGTAGGCCACGGCGTTCACGAACGCCTGGGTTTCGTAGTAGTTCTTGAACTTGAACTGGCCGACGATCTTCTCGTCCTTCGCGTTTTCCCAATGATCGCTGAGTTGGGTCATGCGGTCGGTCACGGCTTGGCCCGTCATCGGCTGGGCGCCGTTTTCGCAGGGCGCGCATTTCTGGTCGGCGAGCGAACTCATGGTCTGACTCGGTTGCGAACTGTTCACTGCCACAGTAACACCGTGAAGCGCAGTCACGAACCGGCAACACGAACGTCGGCTTACGGCCTGCGGCCTAAGCCGACCTACGCCAAGCCGCCCGAACCCTGTAGGTCGGATTAGCCGAAGGCGTAATCCGACAAGCCGAAACCAGCGGTTTTCCTGGTTGTCGGCTACAGTTTATGACTGGTCGTAGCGTGGCGGCTCGCGCACAATACAAGTTTAAGTACGAAGAAGAGCCCATGAGCTACGCCGACGACAATCTGATCTGGATTGATCTTGAAATGACCGGGCTGGACCCGGAGGCCGATCGCATCATCGAAATCGCCACGCTCGTCACCGATGCCAATCTGCACGTGCTGACCGAAGGCCCCGTTCTGGCGGTGCGCCAGTCCGAGGATTGCCTGGCCGCCATGGACGAATGGAATACCCGCCAGCACAACACATCCGGTCTGGTTGAGCGAGTCCGCGCTTCGCGGGTTGATGAAGCGGACGCCGAGCGGCAGACGATCGAATTCCTGAAAGAATACGTACCGGCACGCCGTTCGCCCATGTGCGGCAACAGCATTTGTCAGGATCGCCGCTTTCTCGCGCGCTACATGCCCGGGCTCGAGGCATACTTCCACTACCGGCACATCGATGTGAGCACGCTCAAGGAACTGGCCCGCCGGTGGGCGCCCGAAGTGGCCGGCGGGTTCTGCAAGAATTCGAGCCATCTCGCCATGGACGACATTCGCGACTCGATCGAAGAACTGTCCTATTACCGGGATACCTTGCTAAAGGTTTGAAATTGATACGGAACCTTGTTTAGCTTCTATTGAGTGCGCCTAAGGTCTAACAGTATGTTCATTGACCGCGGCTCGTGCGCGGCGTAAAACAATTGACAAGCCGCAAAGGCGGAGCCTTGGAATCGACGGATCGGCGCCGTTCGCGCGGTCTCTCGGAGGGGATGGACAAGAACAAATCATCATAAGGCGGATAAGAGATCCCGGCAGCCGCAGCTTCAAAGCTGCAGAAAAAATAAAACGGGAATGCCAGCTCAGGGCCCCTTGCGGGGCCCTTTTTTATGGAAACCCCTGGGCCTGTTGCCGCTTCATATGGCCCCGCGTTGCAACCCCAAATCGTGTCAGCCAAGACGCAGAGCGCCGGCCGCAGTCATTCTGCGGTCAAGCTCTGCAAC
>NZ_DASSKM010000164.1:0-8560 GCF_035690525.1 Salinisphaera sp. | reverse complement strand
GCTGGTGCTGCTGCTGCATTCCGGTGCCGTGGTGTTCGATATTCTGATCGCGCTGGGTGTGACCTTTCCGTTTCCGTTCGTCCTGCTGGCCGTGCTCGGCCGCACGCGCCCCTTCGAGCGATTGCGCCGCGCGATGGAGAACATGCTCGGCGGACGCGATATGCTCACGCGCCTGTTCGGGCGCCGCGGCTCGCTGGACGATGCTCTGCACGATCTCACCGGGCGTTGGGCCCGCATGGCATGGGCCACGCTCTGGCAGTTTCTCGGCATGTTCGCCGGCAGCTTCGAAGTCTGGCTGGTGCTCAAGCTGCTCGGACACCCGGTCTCGCCCTCGGCGGCGATCGCGCTGGAGAGCTTCGCGCTGGCCATCCGGCATCTGGCATTCATGATTCCGGCCGGGCTCGGCGTCCAGGAAGTCGGGTTCGTGATGTTCGGCCAGTTGCTCGGCATCGACAGCCAGACCGCGCTTGCCCTGTCGTTGATCAAGCGCGGGCGCGAGATCGTGTTCGGCCTGCCCATACTGCTGTCATGGCAGATTTACGAGGCGAGGCACATGAAGCGTTGGGCCGGTTCGCGATCGCAATAAACGCCTTCGCCAACGGATGTTCAGCTGAGATATGAAAACGAACGCGCGTTCAATTGGATTTTGGTCGCGTACAGAACATGCCGTCGCTCGTGGCCGAAGCGTCGTGCATTGGTGGCCAACGGTTGGCCCGGTGTTAGACGAACCGCGCATAGCTCTATGCGACGAAGGTATGAAACGTTGCGTTCGGCAAGAAGTCGTTTCACCTTTCAAAATCCGGAGGTTATCGTGAACTCGACCACCCACCCAACCGAAACCCGGCTCGATCGCATCGGCATACCCTACTCGATCCGTTGGGGTTTTCTCGGCGTGCTGGTCTTCATGACCGGCAACGGCGTCGATTCGAACATCATCTCGCCGCACCTGAGCGCTGTCCTGGGCAGTTCCGGCGCCGAACTGGTGGCGACCATACTGACGATGTACAGCCTGGCGGCGTTGATCGCGTCCTATCTATCGGGCGCTTTGGCCGATCTGTTCGGGCCGCGGCGGGTGATGCTTTGGGGGTTTTTGATTTGGGCGGTCTTTGAAGCCCTGTTTTTGCTCGCGATGAACTCCGGCTCTGTTGCGTTCATATTCATCACCTATTTCCTGCGCGGCTTCGGGTTTCCGTTTTTTGCCTTCGCCTTTCTCGTCTGGATCAACGCGGTGGTTCCAATCGAGCGCAACGGCACCGCCGTGGGCTGGTTCTATGTCATGTTCACGGGCGGGTTCCCTACCCTCGGCTCGCTATACGCGGCCGGCGTGATTCCGCTGTTCGGCAGCGGTACAACGGCTGAAGCTCTGACTATGTGGACCTCGATTGGCTTGGTCACGCTGGGTTTTCTGATCGTGTGGTTCGGCGTGCGCGATCCGGCCGGCTATGGCCGCCTGGCGCCGAAAGACGAAAGTTCCGGTCAGGTCATATTTTCCGGCCTGCGCCTGACGTTTCGCAACCCGCGGGTTTTGATGGGTTTTTTGGTTCGGCTCATCAACACCGCGCCGGAGTTCGGCATGTTCGTGATCATGCCGGCGGTGATTGCCCAAAATCTCGGTTGGGGGCAGTCGCGCTGGCTGTTGATGACGACCATCGTCTATGCCAGCAATATTTTGCTCAACGCCGTGTTCGGTGCCATCGGCGACCGCTGGGGCTGGGTGCGCACCGTGCGCTGGTTCGGCGTGGTCGGCTCGGCGCTCGGGCTGTTGGCCTGGTGGTACGTGCCGCACTGGGTGCCGGCCGGCTCGGACTGGGGCTACGTGGTCTCGGTGCTCGCCGGGGTGTGCTTCGGCGTGCTGCTGGCCGGCTTCGTGCCGCTCGGGGCGATTCTGCCCGCGCTGACGCCGGACCATAAAGGCGCGGCGATGGCCATGTACACCACCGCCGCCGGCGGCGCGACGTTTCTCGGCACCGCGGTGGTGGCGATCGTCCAGCCCTGGGGCGGCAACGTCGGCGTGGTGTGGGCCTTCGTCGCCCTGTATGCCTGCTCGTTCGTGATGACTTGGTGGCTCGAGGTCAACCAGACCGCCGAGGGCCAGCAGGCGACCGCCGACCGGCAGCGCTGAAGCCGACGGCGACGGCGACGACACGGCGGCGCGCCCGGTCGCCGCCGTATCGCTTCAAGTGCTCTCGACTTTGATATTCGGGAACTTGCTGGCGTAGTCCTTCTTCTGGCGCGACAGCCGCGCGGTCGCGTTGCGGGCGATATCGAAATAGGCCGCCGCGATCTGCGATTCCGGCGCCGAGACGACGGTGGGCCTGCCCGAATCGGCGTATTCGCGGATCGAGATGTCCAGCGGTAGTTCGCCCAGCAGGTCGACATCGTATTCGTCGGCGAGCGATTGGCCGCCATGCGCGCCGAAGATGTGCTCCTCGTGGCCGCACTTCGAACAGATATGCGTGCTCATGTTCTCGACGATGCCGAGCACCGGCACATTGACCTTCTTGAACATCTCCACGCCCTTGCGCGCATCGATCAGCGACAGATCCTGCGGCGTGGTGACCACCACCGCGCCCGACACCGGGATCTTCTGCGCCAGCGTGAGCTGGATATCGCCGGTGCCCGGCGGTAGATCGATGATCAGATAGTCGAGATCGCCCCAAGCGCTCTGGAACAGCATCTGCTGTAGCGCGGACGTGACCATCGGCCCACGCAGAATGGCCGGGCTGTCTTTTTCGATCAAATAGCCGATCGACATGGTCTTGAGCCCGTGGGCCTCGACCGGCGCGAGCGTGTTTTCGCCGGCGGCCTTGGCGCGGGTGTCGACGCCCATCAGCCGCGGTTGGCTGGGCCCGTAGATATCGGCATCCAGCAGCCCGACATTGGCGCCGTCGGCCGCCAGCGCCAGCGCGAGGTTGGCCGCGACCGTGGATTTGCCGACCCCGCCCTTGGCCGAGGCCACGGCGATGATATTGGCGACACCCTCGATGCGCTTGAGTTGCGACTGCACGGCCCGGGGGCTGATCGAGAAACCGACGGTCACGTCAGCCTGATTCACGTCATCCAGGGCCTCGAGTTTCTCGCGCACGCGCTCGGCAAGCTGCTGGCCATAGCCGCCGCAGGGAAAACCGAGATCGAGTTCGAGCGTCACGTGGGCCGCCTCGACTGTCAGCGAGCGCACGGCGCGCGCGCTCACGAGATCGGTATCGAGATAGGGCTCGTGGTATCGGGCCAGTTCGGCCGTAACAATTTCGCGAAGGGCATCGCTCATGGCGCACCGCATGATTGGCATATCAATGAACAGACACGAATGATAGCAACTCGCGATCGGGAGGCGGGCGCGCTGTGGCATACTGACGCGCTTTGAAAACTCAAGATTTCGAGCACGTCATGGCGCGCGATATTCTCGTCACCTCGGCCTTGCCCTATGCCAACGGCGCGACCCATCTGGGGCACATGCTGGAACACATCCAGACCGACATCTGGGTGCGCTTCCAGAAGCTGCGCGGCCACCGCTGCATCGCGGTCTGCGGTGACGACGCGCATGGCACGCCGATCATGCTCAAGGCGCGCGAGCAGGGCATCACGCCCGAACAGTTGATCGCCGATGTATCGGCCGAACGCCAGCGCGATTTCGCCGACTTCCACGTCGTCTACGACAACTATTATACGACGCACTCGGACGAGAACCGCGAGTTGTCGACCGCGATTTACGAAAAACTGGCCGCTGAAGGCCATATCGCCCGGCGCACGATCTCGCAGGCCTACGATCCGCAAACCGAGATGTTCCTGCCGGATCGCTTCATCCGCGGCGACTGCCCGAACTGCGGCAGCCCGGATCAGTATGGCGATGCTTGCGAGGTCTGCGGCGCCACCTATCAACCGACCGAACTGGGCAATCCGGTGTCGGTGCTTTCCGGCGCCACGCCGATCGAGCGCGACTCGGAGCACTATTTCTTCAAATTGGCCGATTTCGAGCATTTCCTGCGCGACTGGATGCGCGGCGACCGGCTGCAGGAATCGATGACCCGCAAGCTCGACGAATGGTTCGCCACGGGCTTGCGCGACTGGGATATTTCTCGCGACGCGCCCTATTTCGGCTTCAAGATTCCGGGCGCGCAAGATAAATACTTCTATGTCTGGCTGGACGCACCGATCGGCTACATGGCGGCGTTCGCCAATCTATGTTCCAAGCGCGACGACCTGGATTTCAATGCCTTCTGGGGCCGCGACTCGGCCGCCGAGCTGTATCACTTCATCGGCAAGGACATCGTCTATTTCCATGCGCTGTTCTGGCCGGCGATGCTCGAGGGCGCGGGCTATCGCACCCCGGACACGATCCACGCGCACGGCTTCGTCACCGTCAACGGCGAGAAAATGTCCAAGTCGCGCGGCACCTTTATCAAGGCGCGGACTTGGCTGGCGCACATCGAGCCGGAATTCCTGCGTTACTACTTCGCGGCCAAGCTCTCGCACCGGGTCGAGGATCTGGACCTGAACTTCGAGGACTTCCTGGCCCGGATCAATTCCGACCTCGTCGGTAAATACGTCAACATCGCCAGTCGCTGCGCGAACTTCATCGGCAAGCGCTTCGACGGGAAGCTCGCGGTGGCGCTCGACCGGCCCGAACTGTTCGAGCGCTTCGCCGCGGCCGGCGAAGAGATCGCTGGCCATTTCGAAGCGCGGCGCTATGCCCAGGCGATCCGCCGGATCATGGCGCTGGCCGACGAGGCCAATGCCTATGTCGCCGAACGCGCGCCCTGGCAAATCGCCAAGGAAGAAGGCCGCGAGGCCGAGCTGGCCGCCGTCTGCACGACCGCGCTCAACCTATTCCGCCAGCTCACGATCTATCTCAAACCCGTGCTGCCGGCCACCGCCGAGCGCGCCGAGGCATTCCTGCAAATCGAGCCGCTGACCTGGGCCGGGCTTGACAAACCGCTGCTCGATCACGAAATCGCCCGGTTCAAGCCGCTCCTGCGCCGCGTCGAACAGCCGGCGATCGACAAGATGATCGAGGCCAGCAAGGAAGATCTGATCGCCGCCGCAACGGCCGAAAAACGCGAATCGGATGGCCCCGAATCGAAGAAGAAGGGCGACAATAAGGCCAAGACGACGGCCGCCGAAGCCAAAGATGACGGCATCATCGATATCGAGCATTTCGCGAAGGTCGACCTGCGCGTGGCGAAGGTCGTAGCCGCCGAGCACGTCGAGGGCGCCGACAAGCTGCTGTGCCTGACGCTCGACGTAGGCGATCTCGGCACGCGCCAGGTTTTCGCCGGCATCAAGGCCGCCTACGATCCGGCCGCGCTCGAAGGCCGGCTGGTGGCGCTCGTGGCCAATCTGGCGCCGCGCAAGATGCGCTTCGGTGTATCGGAAGGCATGGTACTGGCCGCCGGCGATTCGCCGCACGTGCTTTCACCGGACGACGGGGCCAAGCCGGGGGACAAGATCAAGTGACGCCGCTTCGTTCGATCGGGCTGTCCGCAGGCGGAAAAATATCTTCTTATCAGTTTGTATATCCGAGTCACGCCACTGCCCCATGACCGAGGTCATATGAGCGAGACCACCGTCGACGCCATCGACGCCCTGTTGCCGCAGACCCAGTGCCGGCGCTGTGGTTATGACGGTTGTCGGCCTTATGCCGAGGCGATCGCCGCCGGCGAGACCGATATCAATCGCTGCCCGCCGGGCGGCGCGGCGACGATCGACAATCTGGCCGAGTTGACCGGCATCGCATCGAAGCCGCTCGACCCGGAATGCGGCGACGCCAGCGTGGCCAGGGTCGCCTTCATTCGCGAGGACGAGTGCATCGGCTGCACCCGCTGCATCCAGGTCTGCCCGACCGATGCCATCGTCGGCGCGGCCAAACAGATGCATACCGTGATCGAGGCCGACTGCACCGGCTGCGAGCTGTGCGTGCCGGCCTGTCCGGTCGACTGTATCGACATGCCGGAATCGACGCCCGAGACCGGCCAACCGCTGTGGCCGCCCGAGCGCCCGATCGACGCCGAACGCGCCGCCCGCGCCCGACAGTTGTTCGAAGCACGCCAGAAACGGCTCAACCGCAGCACGACGCGCAAGCGCCGGGCGAACCGGCACGACGCGACCTATGACGCGCGCGAAGACGCCGCCGCAACCTCGGCCGCCAAGAAAGCGACAATCGCCGACGCCATCGCGCGGGCCAAGGTCAAGCGTGAAAAGCGCGAGGGGTGAGCTGACACGAGCCTTATTCCGAAGACATTCTGTCCGCAGATCGACGCAGATGCACGCAGATTGTTCCGAGAACTGTCCTGGCATAATTACAAGGCCGGCTCGCGAGATTTAATACCAACTTGCAAAAGCAATGACCTACCGGTCAAAAACAGTCCGCAAATAAACGCAAATGCACGCGAATAAGACGCGCTTATGCGCTTTTCTCGCTTTCATTCGCGTTTATTGGCGTTCATTTGCGGACGAATTCTGACTTCATGAAGATCGATCAATCTTTATGAGGGTTGGTATAACTTCTCCAAAGTTGGAATAAAACGTCCGAATCATCTGTCTTTCGATCTGCGTGCATCTGCGTCGATCTGCGGACAAACAAAAGAACACGCCCCGAACCCGACCGAACCCCGATGAATAAACAGAAACGCACCGAGATATTCGAACGGCTCAAGGCCGCCAACCCCGCGCCGAAGACGGAGCTGGAGTACGGTTCGACGTTCGAGTTGCTGATCGCGGTGATGTTGTCGGCCCAGGCGACCGATGTCGGCGTGAACAAGGCCACGCGCAAGCTTTACCCGGTCGCCAACACGCCGCAGGCGATCTACGACCTCGGCGAAGAGGGCTTGAAGCGTTATATCAACACGATCGGGCTGTACAACAGCAAGGCCGCCAACGTCATCAAAACCTGCCGGGCGCTGATCGACAATCACGACGGCGAGGTGCCGGCAACGCGCGCCGAACTGGTCGCCCTACCCGGGGTCGGCCGCAAAACGGCGAACGTGGTGCTGAACACGGCTTTCGGTCAGCCGGCGATGGCGGTCGACACGCATATCTTCCGGGTCTCCAACCGTACCGGCATCGCGCCGGGCAAAACGGTGCGCGAAGTCGAGGATCGGCTGCTGCGGCTGGTGCCGAAGCCTTATCTACAGGACGCGCACCACTGGCTGATTCTGCACGGGCGTTACACTTGCCGCGCGCGCAAGCCGGAATGCGCCGTGTGCACGATCGTCGATCTGTGCGAGTACCGGCACAAGAATCTGCCCGAACAAGGAGCCGCTTCATGACCGCGTCCCGTAGCGCCGAGGTTTTCGGCCACCGATCCGCGCCCCGCATCTTCTGCATCGGGCGCAACTATGCCAAACACATCGAGGAATTGAACAACACGCTGCCGGGCGAACAATGCGTGATCTTCATGAAGCCGGCTTCGTCTCTGGTCGCGCCGAACGAAGCCATCCGGCTGCCGGTCGGTGTCGGCGCGATCCATCACGAGGCCGAGTTGGTGGTCGAAATCGGGCTCGGCGGCCGCAATATCCGGCCCGAGGCCGCGCGCGAGCATATCCGCGGCGTCGGTCTCGGCCTCGATTTGACCCTGCGCGGCGTGCAGACCGAACTGAAGAACGGCGGCGAACCCTGGGAGCGCGCCAAGGCCTTCGATGCCAGCGCGCCGCTCGGCCCGCTGGTTTCGCTGACCGAGAACATGGATCTGAGCGACCTACACTTCGAACTGGCCGTGGACGGCGAGACACGACAGATCGGCCACACCGCCCATATGCTGGTTGGCGTGACCGATCTGATCGCGGTGGTCAGCCGGACCTGGACATTGCTGCCCGGCGATCTGATCTTCACCGGCACACCCGAAGGCGTCGGCCCGATCGAGCCGGGCCAGCATCTGCAACTGTCCGGGCCGAATCTGGCGGGCGCCGGATGGACGACCGCCTGAACGAATGGTTCCGGCCCGGCGCCCCAGAAGTGTCCCTTAAGGCGAGGCGTTTCTCGAACGGCGGGCCGCTACTGGCCGCTGCCGCTATTCTCGCTGGCGTCGCTGTTATCCGGGCTAGCGCCGGACTGGCCGCTATCGCCGTTGTCATCCGAACCCGCGCCGGACTGGCCGCTGTCGCCATTGCCGGGACCCTGATTCTTGTCGACGCTGATCAGCTTCACGTCGAAGATCAGAGTTTCGTTCGGGCCGATTTGTGAGCCCGCGCCGCGCTCGCCGTAGGCCAGATCCGGCGGAATGAACAGCTTGTATTCGCCGCCGGCGTGCATCAGCTGCAGCGCTTCGGTCCAACCCGGAATCACCGCGTTGACCGGAAAGGTCACCGGCTTGCCGCGCTTTTTCGAACTGTCGAAGACCGTGCCGTCGATCAACTTGCCGGTATAGTGCACGGTCACGCTGTCGTTGGCATCCGGTTGCGGCCCGTCGCCCTTGTGGATCACCTTGTACTGCAGACCGTCATCGAGCGTCTTCACGCCGTCTTTTTTCTTGTTCTGCGCCAGGAACTTCTGGCCGGCCTCGAGGTTCGACGCGGCTTTTTTCTGCTGCTGCTTCTTCTGCGCGGCCGCCATGTCCGAGACCACG
>NZ_DASSKM010000163.1:0-4848 GCF_035690525.1 Salinisphaera sp. | reverse complement strand
GTACGGCCGTGCCGCTTGAGCGCTTCTGATAAGGCTTGCGATGAATGAGTTCCCGCATGGTTCGTTCTCCTCCTGCTTTTTTGTTTGTAGTGGCCCGGCGATCGATTCAGGACGCCTCGATCGCGGCCGGCTATCGGCCGGTTTCTAATGGGCATGATCCAAGTGTTGCGCCGTTAACGGTTGTTCGATCGGTGCCAGCGGCAATATGGATACTAAAATTATATTTTTTGTCTACATAAAACCCAATGTGGGCATCACCAATAACACAGAAATGGATACAAAATAATTATTTGGCATGAGACTTTGATCGTATCCTCTCGCCGAAAGAGTGGCCGGCGGACGCTTGGTAATCGCTACGAGGCTTCGTTGAACTAAGGGGCAACGAGCGCGGCGTAGGCGTACATGCGTCCGATCCGCGCCTGATCGAAATCGCTAGTCCTCGCGGGTCTCTTCAATGAGGCCGGGTAGCGTCGTAAGCGAGCGTGGCGGATGTGTAGCCCCATTATCGAATACAAAAATAATATTAAATTGATGCCAAAGTAGTACTGGTTTTGGTATTCAATTATGAATTAGGCTGGCCTTGGATTTGACGCTGTGTGGCATCGGGTTCGAACGTGCTGCGACTGAACCGATTCCGGGAGAATTTGCATGAAAGAGTCTGCCGACGCGCGTGCCATTCGCGGCTGCATTGCTCATTGTCTGCACGATCCGGGGGACGGTAATGACGCCGGCGCTCTGGAAGTGTTCGAAGACGGGGTGCTGGTCGTACGTGACGGTCGGGTGGCGGCGCTAGGCCCGGCGGACGAATTGCTGCCCACGCTCGGCGACGCGGTTCCGATCGAGGATCAGCGTGGCCGGTTCATCGTGCCCGGCTTCATCGATGCGCATATTCATTACGCGCAGACCGATATGATCGCCAGCCACGGCGAGCAGCTCCTGACTTGGTTGAATCGCTATGTGTTTCCGGCCGAAGGGCGGTTTCACGATAGCGCCGTCGCCGAGGAGACCGCGACGTTCTTCATGCAGGAGTTGTTGCGCAATGGCACGACCTCGGCGCTGGTCATGGGAACCGTGCATCCGCAGTCGGTAAGCCCCGTTTTCGAGCAGGCGCGCGCGTTGGGCATGCGATTGGCGGCCGGCAAGGTGTTGATGGATCGCAACGCGCCCGAATACCTTCGGGACGACGCTGAAACCGGCTGTCGACAAACCCGCGACCTGATCGAACAGTGGCACGGTGTCGACCGGCTGAGCTACGCGATCACGCCGCGTTTCGCGCCGTCCTGTTCCGACGCCCAACTCAGTGCCGCCGGCGAGCTGGCGCGCCGATACCCGGATACCTATATTCATACCCATCTATCCGAGAACCGCGACGAGGTGGCCTGGGTCGCCGAGCTGTTTCCCTGGAGTCGGAATTACCTGGACGTTTACGACCACTTCGGTCTGCTGCGCGAGCGTGGCGTCTACGCACACAGCATTTATCTCTCGAAGGCGGAAAGACAACGCATGTCGGAAACCGGCGCGGTATCGGTTTTTTGCCCGACATCCAACATGTTTCTGGGTAGCGGCCTGTTCGACTATGGTGAAACCCGGGCCGCGGATGTACAGGTCGCGCTGGCCACCGACGTCGGTGCGGGCACGACCTTCAGCATGATTCGCACAGTCGCCGACGCATACAAGGTCGCCCAGTTGACCAACACGTCGTTGGCGCCGGCGCGCATGCTTTATCTGGCGACCCTGGCCGGTGCCCAGGCGCTGTCCATCGATGAATATGTCGGTAATCTGCGTGTCGGGAAAGAAGCCGATTTCGTCGTGCTTGATCCGAAGGCGACGCCGCTGATGGCGCGTCGCAACTCACTGGCCCGCAATATATCGGAGCAGCTATTCACGCTGTTCACGCTAGGCGACGACCGCTGCGTCGAATCGACCTGGCTTTATGGCGCACGCCGGTACGAGCGATAGCGCGGAGACGGCGAAATATTACAAAAAACCGTCGACGTGAGGCGGTATATCGGTCGCGAATACGACGCGGCCAGCTTACAAAGCGAGTAAACCAGGAGGAGGCCGTATGACCGACAGTTCCGAGCAAGCCGACGAGGATGCAATGGGCGATCGTCGCGCCGGCCAGGACATCATGGCCCGGTATTTTCAGTTTGCCGAAGAAGGCACGAACTATCGCCGGGAGATCATCGGCGGTGTGACCACGTTTCTGGCGATGGCGTACATCATGTTCGTCAATCCGACGATTCTGAGCGCGGCCGGCATGGACAAGGGCGCCTTGTTCACGGCCACGGCGTTGGCATCGATCGTCGGTTGTCTGCTCATGGCGTTCATCGCCCGTTATCCGGTGGCGATCGCGCCGAGCATGGGGTTGAACGCTTTTTTCGCGTATTCGGTCGTGCTCGGCATGGGCGTGCCGTGGCAGACCGCCCTGGTCGGGGTGCTGCTGTCGGGCGTGATATTCGTGCTCATCACGGCGCTCAAGCTACGAGAGATGATCCTGGATGCGATTCCGCAGGATCTGAAAATGGCTTCGGCCTGCGGGATCGGATTGTTCATCGCGTTCATCGGCTTCAAGGACTCGGGCATTGTGGTCGCCAACAAGGCCACGCTCGTGACGTTGGGTGATATGACCTCGGCGGGAACGCTGCTGACGGTGTTCGGGGTCTTCATTTCCATCATCTTCATGCTGCGTCGTGTACCGGGCGCCATCTTCTTCGGCATGATCGCTACCTCGTGTCTCGGTCTTGTCTGCGGCGCGATCGATCAACCCACCGCTGTGGTCAGCAGTATTCCCAGTGTGGCTCCGCTGTTCGGTGTCGCGGTGACGCGCTTGTTCGATGACCCGGGAAGCGTGTTTACACTGAACATGCTGGTCGTGGTGCTGACATTTCTGTTCGTCGAATTCTTCGATACCGACGGCACGCTGATGGCCGTGGCCACCAAGGCGGGCCTGATCGAGAACAATCGGATGAAGCGGGCCGGGCCGGCGCTGCTGGCGGATTCCTCCTCGATCGTGGCGGCTTCGGTGATCGGGACATCGCCGACCACCTCCTTCATCGAATCCACCGCCGGCGTGGCGTCCGGCGCGCGTACCGGGTTCGCCGCGCTCGTCACGGCCCTCATGTTCGTCTTCGCCTTGTTTTTCTCACCGCTGCTGCAGGTGGTGACGCCGAACGTCACGGCCCCCGCATTGATTATCGTCGGCGTGCTGATGGTTTCCGCGCTCGACGAAATCCAGTGGAAGAAACTGGAAATCGCGGTGCCGGCGTTTCTGATGATGGCGACGATGCCGCTGACCTACAGTATCGCCAACGGGATCGCGCTGGGATTGGTGATGTACCCGGTCACGATGACGGTGCAGGGGCGCGCCCGCGAACTGCATCCGATTCTGTACGCGCTGTTCGTTGTCTTCGTGCTGTACTTCGCGTTTCTCACCTGATCCGGATGGGCGGCCGGCGGAAAGACCGATAACGTCCGCGAATGAACGCGATCATTTGCGGACGTCGTTTTAGTTTCATGCCGCCGGCTGTCCTTAGCAGTCGGCGATATCCGAAAGCAGGCGCGCGCGCCGGTCGGCCGGCATGAAAGCCGCTTCCACGGCATTGGCGGCGAGTTTTCGGAATACGGCGCGATCCCAGCCGAATGCCTGCTCACAGGCGCTGAAGTTCGCCATCATGCCGCCGCCGAAATAGGCCGGATCGTCCGAATTCAGGTTGACGTTCAGGCCGGCTTCGAGCAACTGGGGCAGGGGATGATCCGTCAATCGATCGACGACGTGCAGACAGACGTTGGATAGCGGGCAGACCGTCAGCGGCGTCTGCCGTTCACGCAGCCGGGCCACGAGATCCGCGTCTTCCAGACAGCGCACGCCGTGGTCGATGCGGCAGACATCCAGCGTATCCAGCGCGCTCGTGATGTAGGCGGAGGGCCCTTCCTCGCCGGCATGCGCGGTTCGCGGAAGACCCAGCGCCCGCGCGCGTTCGAACACCGCTCGGAATTTTTCCGGCGGATTGCCGCGCTCGGCGCTGTCCAGGCCGATCGCGGCGATGCGTTCATACCACGGTTCGGCGCGCTCGAGCACATCGAGCGCCTGTTCGGCGTCCTGATCGCGCAGGAAGCTCATGATCAACGCGCTCGACATCCCGAGTTCGCGCTCGGCGTCGCGCATCGCCCGGTTCAGGCCCTCGAACTGGGCTTCGAATTCGACGCCGCGCGACAGATGGGCCTGCGGATCGAACGACAGTTCAAT
Source organism: Salinisphaera sp. (assembly GCF_035690525.1). Classification (GTDB taxonomy): domain Bacteria; phylum Pseudomonadota; class Gammaproteobacteria; order Nevskiales; family Salinisphaeraceae; genus Salinisphaera. Next base: position 599 of record NZ_DASSKM010000163.1, on the reverse strand, counting down.
ATGCGCCACACCGTCGGCATGCGCACGGTGGAAATACGAGCGGGCGAGGTCGTGGAAATCCTCGGCCGTATGCAAAACGGTCATGCCCTGAGAGTAGAGGTTCAAAAACGACTGCAAATCCTCGAATTCATAGGCAGCGCGGACTTCATCGACGTTTCGGTAGGGCAGCGACACGCGGTTGCGCTCGGCCAGTTCGAGCATCTGTTCGGGCTCGAGCGTGCCCTCGATATGCAGATGCAGTTCGGCTTTCGGCAGAGTCCTGAGCCAATGATTCATAAATTGTTCTCGCTTATATTGGGTCGGCCGTCAGCCGGTCAGGATTGTGGCCAGGTCGACCCGGCGGATGCGGGTGGCGTAGTTCAGGCGATCCTCGAGATAGTTCAGATGCTCGCAGGCGGTCCGGGCCGCGCGCTCGCCGTCGCCGTCGAACAGCGCCTCGGCGATACTGCGATGGTCCGTAGCCCGATAGCAGGCCGCCATGCCGGGGACCTTGTAGAGCGCCACCGCGATCGACGTGCGCAGGATCAAGTCCTGCAGAATTTGGCCCAGTACCCGGTTCGGGCAGGCGTCGGCCAATCGCTCGTGAAACCGCAGCGACA